>NZ_JAGYWV010000002.1:0-462491 GCF_019279065.1 Psychrobacter sp. BF1 | reverse complement strand
GGCTTTGGATCGGTCGGCTTTGGATCGGTCGGCTTTGGATCGGTCGGCTTTGGATCGGTCGGCTTTGGATCGGTCGGCTTTGGATCGGTCGGTTTTGGATCGGTCGGCTTAGGATCAGTCGGCTTAGGATCAGTCGGCTTTGGATCGGTCGGCTTTGGATCGGTCGGCTTTGGATCGGTCGGCTTTGGATCAGTTGGCTTTGGATCAGTTGGCTTTTGTGTAACCATCTTTAAACTAACAGCAGTAGGGTCGTTATACTCTGCTTCGAAGTCGACTAATAGACTATTGTCACTTACTGCTTTAAACTCACCTTTTCTAGTATTACCCTTCACAACATCTTTGATATTATTGTCTGTTTTTACTTTCGCTATATTTTCAGCATAAACGTATAGATCGCCTTCACTAATATCGATATTCCCGTTAACCACAAGCTTTCCATACTCATTGCTATCGATGATACCGTTGCTATTATTATCATATACGCCAATGGTCAGTGTTTCATCTTTTGCCATTGAGTAATCACCGTTAATTTTAAGTGTACCTTCTGCCACACTTAAATCTCCAGTCCACTGCTTACTACTCATAGAAAACTCAAGATTACCTGAACCTGTCTTTACAAAACCACCACCGTCCTTAAAAGAAATCTTACCAACGTTTCCTGTAATGACCGCATTTGGGTTTATGACAATATTAGTCGCAATATACTCATCAGGCTTATCAGCACTAAACACAAAAGCTTCAGTATCAAAAACGACGCCCTTATTACCTAGCTGAATAATATTGTCTTTGGTGAAATTTGCAAACAAGTTTGGTTGATCTGCTTTGATTTCAACAGTTGTACCATCTAGGTAAATATCAGACTGCTTTGATGCTATATTTCGTTCTATACCTTTAACAGATAAATAGCTATCTATTCCGCTAGCCTTGAGTATACCGGAGCCAGTATTACCAATTACAAGGTTCCCTGTTCTAAATGAGGCGTTATTAACATTCAACGCCCCTTTAGCTTCTTGAGCGTTTTCACCAAAACCTCCGACATAAGTAGTGTCGCTGATACTGACTTTGCCAATACTGTCAGGCTCATTATCTATATTCAGCGTACCACTACCTTGCTGTCCTACAATCATGTTTGCACTGTTCAAACGTGATGCGCTCAGCGTGACCTTTCCTACAGAGCCTTTATTTTTTCCGATCACAATGTCATTAGAAAACGTAGATACTGAACTATCTCCTTCTAGATTCAAATTCGCAACGCTGTCTACACCATTAGCGATAATGATATTCTTATCAGACCGCAAACTTGAATCTGCGCTCAAAGTAGCGTTGGCGACCGTACCATCGCCATTAGCGAGAATAAAATCATCTTTAGAAGATACTGAGCCATTATCTAAGTTAAGACTCCCTGAGCTACCAGTTTGATTAGCGACGATAAAATCAGTCTTGGAACTGACACTACCAGAAGTAGAGATTTGTACAGCACCTTCACCTGCATCACCTATTATAACTCTGCCTGCAGAAATAAATGAATGGGGTCCACTCCTGCTTGGTGTTGACACTTCAACTAGGTTATTTTTGCTACCTGATTTACTACCTACGATAAGGGCTTCTTTAATATTCACTGCGCCTATATTTTTGACAGTGAAATTTCCAGTACCTTCATTTCCAACATATAGGTTTTGTCTAAGACTTACATCAGCTCCTTCGCCATCAATCACAACTTTACCATCACCCGTACTCTTATTACCTATATAAGCGTCTTTGTAAATGAGAAGGGTACCCGTACCTCCTGGTTCTGCATTCGGGTCATCATTTTTTAATGTGAACAAACCTTTACCAGCATCGCCAACGGTCAACGTATTATCAAGATAAAGCCGAGATTTATTTTTAATTAAAACATCACCATTCGCGCCTTCGTTTTGGCCAATAGTAAGTGTAAATGTGTCTAAAGTCCCATTATCAACTAGGGTTAATTTGCCGTTGCCATCTTTACCTACAATCGTTGGAAATTTGGCTTCTATTTCAGTACCTTTACCGCTAACAATCACGTCTTCTGAAATAACATAAGGGTTATCATCAATTACGTGAACTTTACCATCATCATAGGTAACTGCCATTGCCGTCCCTGATAAACCAAGCATCGCTACAGTTAGGGGAGCGAGGATAAGCTTAGTAGCAACTTGAGATTTGCCTGAGGATTTGCCACGAGATTTAGCAAGCTCAGATACGCATTGATATACACCTAGAGAATGATTAAAGACTACACGGTAAATATGATTCATACGAAGACCTTAAGAAATAGTTGACAGTTATGTAACATTTTATTAATTATATAAAGATATATTACAATAGAATATTTTTTTGTCTACGTTTGATTACACAAATGTTCATATTCCATAAAAGGCGTTTAAAGCCTACTATTTAGTGTTTTATGATTATACGTTTGTTACGATGTTATCTAACTTTGAAGCCTGCTCATTGACAGCTTTGATACTACTGATAGCCTAGTATTAGAGGATAATTTATTTTGCCATTATGGTATTAATTAATCATTAAAAACACAAAAAGCCCTGTTAGTTAAAGAGCAGGGCTTTTTCCATAATGAAATAAATTTTAGTGACTAGCTAAGTATTTTCTAAAAAAATATTAGGATTTTTTACTTTGCAAACCAGCTGCATACTCCCGCACGTTTTGCGTAATTTTCATCGAACAGAATTTTGGCCCGCACATCGAGCAAAAGTGTGCAGACTTATGTGCGTCTTTCGGTAAGGTTTCATCATGGAACTCACGGGCAGTATCGGGATCGAGTGCTAGATTGAACTGGTCGTCCCAGCGGAACTCAAAGCGGGCTTTTGATAAGGCATTGTCACGTGCTTGTGCACCGGGATGACCTTTGGCCAAGTCAGCGGCATGAGCAGCAATCTTATAAGTGATAATGCCGTCTTTAACATCCTTCTTATTAGGCAAGCCTAAGTGCTCTTTTGGCGTCACATAACATAGCATAGCGGTACCAAACCAGCCGATCATCGCCGCCCCGATAGCACTAGTAATATGGTCATAACCCGGTGCGATATCCGTGGTCAAAGGCCCTAAAGTGTAGAATGGGGCATCAGCACAGAGCTCAAGTTGTAAATCCATGTTCTCTTTAATACGGTTCATTGCTACGTGGCCTGGACCTTCTACCATCACTTGCACATCATGCTCCCAAGCGATTTTAGTGACTTCACCAAGGGTACGCAGTTCACCAAATTGTGCCGCATCATTAGCGTCTTGTAGACAGCCAGGGCGCAAGCCATCACCCAAACTAAAGGCCACATCATACTGCTTCATAATTTCGCATATGTCTGCAAAATGGGTATATAAAAAATTCTGTTTTTGATGGGCTATGCACCACTGGGCCATGATGGAGCCACCACGTGAGACGATACCAGTCAAGCGTCCAGCAGTTAGCGGTACATATTCCAGTAGCACCCCAGCATGGATAGTAAAATAGTCGACGCCTTGTTCGGCTTGCTCAATTAGAGTATCGCGGAATATCTCCCACGTTAAATCTTCAGCGACACCATCGACTTTTTCTAGTGCCTGATAAATAGGTACAGTACCAATAGGCACCGGTGAGTTACGAATCAACCATTCACGAGTTTCGTGAATGTGATTACCAGTTGATAAATCCATGATGGTATCTGCGCCCCAACGCGTCGCCCAAGTCATCTTTGACACTTCTTCATCGATTGAAGAGCCTAATGCTGAGTTACCGATATTGGCATTGATCTTAACCAAAAAATTGCGTCCGATAATCATCGGTTCAGATTCAGGGTGGTTAATATTATTAGGAATAATGGCGCGACCAGCGGCTACTTCACTGCGGACAAACTCTGGGGTGATAATCGTAGGAGTATTAGCACCGAAACTTTCGCCGTCATGTTGGCGCATATCGGTTAGCTCGTGCTGCTTTTGGGTTTCACGAATAGCGATGTATTCCATTTCAGGAGTAATGATACCGCGGCGAGCGTAGTGCATCTGAGTGATGTTGCCGCTGTGGTCAGCGCCAGTCTTAGCACGGCGTGGCTTATCGATATAAGCGAATCTTAAGTTAGCAGTGCTGATATCGCGTGCGCGCGCTAGTCCGTATGAGCTAGATAAACCACTGAGTTGTTCGCTATCAGCACGTTCATTTATCCAGCCTTGACGCAATTTAGGCAGACCACGAGTCAAGTCGATTTGTACATTGGGATCGGTATAGACGCCAGAAGTATCATAGACATAAAACGCTGGGTTCTGCTGCCAATCACTCTCAGGAATGCCTTCTACTGGAGTATTTGCCAAACTGATTTGACGCATTGGCACTTGGATGTCAGGTCTTGAGCCTTCGATATAGACTTTATGCGAGGCGGGTAGGATACGATGCAAGTCGCGAGCATCTTCTTCAAAACGAGCATCAGCCGCGCTGCGATGGGCAGGTGTTTTAAAAGCATCGGCTTTTTTATTTGATTTTTGCTCTGAACCGGAGTTAGTTGAGCTGGCTGCATTTGCTAGGTAAGTGCTGGCGCTAGGTGTATTGATGTTTGGAGTGGCTTTTGAGCCAAGGCTTGAAGTAGGTGTTGAGATGGTCATATGCTGTCCTAGGATGTTGTCTAAAAGAAAAGGCAACACCGCCAGTAGCTGCGGAGTAAGCATTGGTCATAGCAACAAATTCAATCACAATTTTGAAAATCACGCCATCACCGCTATTAATAGCGGATAAGCTAAAAAGGATTGGTGGACACTACTGATTATTAACCACAGCTCTACAGCATCAGTATTCTATAACTGAGCAGTAGGCTGATAATAAACAGGCATTTCTGCGTGCCCTTTGTATGTATAACATAAGCTTGAGACTTCCCTGCGTCGGTACTAACCGCATCAGGTTCGGCGGGTGATCTCTCAGCGAATGTAGCATGACGGCTTATTATCCAGTCAACTACACCGCACCCCGAGTCTGTCAGTGTTGTAAATCACCTCGATACTAGCAAACTTCTCCCTTAACGGCTAATGCTATTTGTTCATATCACTAATATTAATAAATTTCAGCTCCCCAGCAAAGCTTTTGAGCTGCAATCCTTTGAGTATTGAGCACAGTGATTGATAGCACAGAGCGATTGCTATAAATTTTCTAACCCGCTTTAGCAATCCTAGAGTCAAACCAAGTAGAGGCTGCCAACTACTAGGACTAACTACCCTGCAATAACTCCAAATAGGACTAACTACCCTGCAATGCTTTCAAACTACTATCCTGTTTATATCTGCTTACATTGTCATTGAACTGTCATAAAACCGTCATCGAACTGTCATTAAAGCTTGGCAAACTAGCTCACATCAATAGTTCACATCATTCGACATCAACAGTCATTATTTATTTTATTGGTCAAACTTTAGGAGCATCACATGCGTTATTCAGTATTGGCAATAGCAGTTAGTTGTACCTTGATGCTTACCGCCTGTAATAAATCAACCGATAGCGTTGAATCAGCCAAAGACAGCGCAGCGGTTACTACTACTGAAAAGACTGGCAGCGAAACTAAGCCAGCAGCAGTAAACGATAACATATCCATGAGCATCACTGGCGCTGGCGCCTCATTTCCACAGCCTATCTATGCCAAGTGGTCAGCCGACTATAACGGTGCTACAGGCGGACAAGTCAATTATCAGTCTATTGGTTCATCAGGTGGTATCAAGCAAATTACTGCTGGCACTGTTGATTTTGGTGCATCAGATGCCCCATTGACGCCAGAAGAATTGGAAGCAGCAGGGTTGATTCAGTTTCCGATGGTCATCGGTGGCGTAGTACCAGTAGTCAATATTAAAGGTATTGAGCCGGGCGCGCTCAAGCTAGATGGCAAAGTATTGGCTGATATCTATTTAGGCAAGATTAATAAATGGAATGACCCTGCCATCGTGCAATTAAATCCAGATTTAAAATTACCCGATAGCCCAATTACTACCGTATTTCGCTCAGATGGCTCGGGCACGACTTTTAACTTTACTGATTATTTAGCCAAAGTATCGCCAGAGTGGCAGAGTAGTGTTGGTGTCGATAAGACTGTCAAATGGCCAACCTCTGATCGCGGCGCTGCCGGCAAAGGTAATGAAGGCGTTGCCAGTTATGTGAGTCGTATGGCTAACTCTATCGGTTACGTTGAATATGCCTACGCTAAGCAAAATAACATGGCTCATGTAGCGCTTAAAAATGCAGCCGGTAATGTAGTGCAGCCTTCATCGGCAAGCTTTGCAGCAGCAGGGGATATCGATTGGTCACAGCAAGCAGGTTTTTATAAAGTGATAACCAACTCTGAAACTGCTGAAGCTTGGCCAATAGCAGCTGCTACTTTTATCTTGGTACATAAGCAGCCAAAGGATGCTAAGCAAGTGGCCGGCGTGCTGAACTTCTTTAACTGGGCGTATGACCAAGGTGATGCTGCAGCAACTGAGCTTGACTATGTACCATTCTCTGACAAAGCTGTGGCCTTGTTTAAAGATAGCTGGAAACAAGTAGTCGGTACTGATGGTAAGCCTGTCTACACTGCCCCCTAAGCTTGGATACTAGTCTTAGCTGATAGTCATAGCTGATCAAATACTTTTGCTCAGCTATAACTCAAGTATAAGTAGCGCTGTTTGTTGCTAAATGGTGCTTAAGGCGACATTTATAATAATAAATATAATAATTAAAACACAATAAAAACCACATCATCTATCACAGCGATTATTGGGGCAGTTATGGCAGGGTCTAACTTGCAAACGCAATTGAATAAACAAAAGCGTTTAGATGCGATATTTGTTAATACTACTAAAGCGGCGGCACTGTTTGTACTAGCTAGCTTAGGAGCGATTTTACTATCGTTAATTATTGGCGCTTGGCCGAGTATGCAAGCGTTTGGACTAGACTTTTATACTAGTAATAACTGGGATCCAGTGGCTAATGAGTACGGGGCACTAGCTCCTATCTATGGCACGATAGTTACCTCAGTTATGGCGTTAGTCATCGCTGTACCAGTCAGTTTTGGTATCGCTATATTCTTAACTGAGCTTTGTCCTCCTGTACTTAAAAAGCCATTAGGTATCGCCATTGAGTTGCTAGCTGGTATTCCCTCTATCATTTATGGTATGTGGGGTTTATTCGTATTCGCTCCCTTCTTCGGCAATAATATTCAGCCTTGGCTTACCGAAAATTTAGGCAGTCTGCCGATCATAGGTAAGCTATTCATTGGTGCTCCAATGGGCATTGGCTTATTTACCGCCTCTTTAGTACTAGCCATCATGATCATTCCCTTTATTGCGGCTACTATGCGTGACGTATTTTCTGTAGTGCCAGCCCTGCTAAAAGAATCAGCTTATGGCATGGGCGCTACTACTTGGGAAGTGATGTTTAAGATTATCCTTCCTTATACCAAGACTGGGGTAGTCGGTGGCGTGATCTTAGGGTTAGGGCGAGCGTTAGGCGAGACTATGGCAGTAACTTTTTTGATCGGTAATACCTTCAATATTAACTCTAGTATGTTTGCGTCAGGAGTATCTATTACTTCAGCCTTGGCCAACGAGTTTGCCGAGGCGTCAGATCCATTGCATCTATCATCTTTGTTACATTTAGGATTAATCTTATTCATGATTACTTTTGTGGTGCTATCGATTTCGCGCTTGATGTTACGTGGTATGGATAAGCGTGCTGGACAATAAGCATTAATAATAGACTTTTATAACCATTTAATAGACTGGTTTTAAACTTGCTTCAATTAATAAGGAACTTGCAACATGCCAGCGTTATCCACTATTAATCCTGCCAAAAATGCTGCTGCTGTCACTACTGATCGAGGCTTGTATCGTCGCCGACGCTTGCTGAACAAAGTAGGCTTAGGGTTTGCCGCTTCCGCTATGATATTTGGGCTGTTTTGGCTGACGTGGATTTTGATAACTTTAGGCGTTGAAGGGATGCATGGCCTGCTTGAGATGCCAGTATTCACAGCTGATACACCGCCACCGTTGACTGATGGTGGCTTGCGTAACGCCATCATTGGGTCAGTGATGATTGCTGGTTCTGGCCTGTTTATTGGGGCGCCAATTGGGTTGCTGGCTGGGGTTTATTTAGCTGAATTCTCGCACGGTAATCGCTTGGGACAAGTTATACGTTTTTTGAATGATATTTTACTCTCTGCGCCATCGATTGTGATTGGTCTATTTATCTACGCATTATTAGTCAAAAACTATAGCTTTTCAGGCTGGGCTGGCGCTTTTGCCTTGGCACTTATTGTGATACCAGTAGTAGTAAGAACTACCGAAAGTATGCTGCTATTAGTGCCTAATCAACTGCGTGAAGCCGCTTACGCGCTGGGCACACCGAAGTGGAAGTTAGTATTAGGCGTAACTATGAAAGCGGCGCGGGCAGGTCTAACTACTGGGGTATTGCTGGCTTTTGCCCGTATCACTGGTGAGACTGCACCGCTGTTATTTACCGCTTTAAACAACCAATATTTCAGTCTGGATATGGGTAAGGCGATGGGTAATATGCCCAATACTATCTATCAATTCGCTATGAGTCCTTATGATAATTGGCATGCTCTTGCTTGGGCCGCAGCGTTGCTTATTACCTTTACTGTGCTGACCTTGAACGTGGCAGCTCGCTATATAGGTGGCAAAGAATATAGCTAATTTGGCTGGTGCAACCAATGAGCCGTGCTAATCAATGGCTTTAGCACTAGCCAGCAGCGAACTACTAGCAGTTACTATAATATTTATTGAAGATGACCCCTAATTAATAACTAATAATCGATATCCAGAATCAGTAATTAGCAATCAGGAGCTAGACCATGACTGACACTATTAAACGCTCTACTAAAAAGACTTCGCCAACTATCGCAGTGCCACGCCCTTTCGTTACTGCGCATAACACTGCCCCAGTAATCAGTAGCAATGCTAGCATTATGGCAGCCGTAGTAGAACCGCAAGCTCCTGCCAAAATTCAAATACGTGATCTTAACTTTTACTACGGTAGCTTTCGTGCGCTAAAAGACATCTCTATTGATATTCCAGAAAAGCAAGTTACCGCGTTTATTGGTCCTTCTGGCTGTGGTAAATCAACGCTACTGCGTACTTTTAACCGCATGTATGATTTGTACCCTAATATGCGCGCTGAAGGGGGAATCTATCTCGATGGTCACGATGTATTAGCAAAATCAATGGATGTTAATTTGCTACGTGCCAAGGTTGGCATGGTATTCCAAAAACCAACCCCATTCCCAATGTCTATCTTTGACAATGTGGCCTTTGGGGTAAGACTGTACGAAAAAATGTCAAAAGCTGAGCTAGTAGATCGGGTTGAGTGGGCGCTTAGAAAAGCGGCATTATGGGACGAAGTAAAAGACAAGTTACAAGCTTCAGGCCTGTCACTATCTGGTGGTCAGCAGCAACGGCTCTGTATAGCACGTGGGGTGGCAACTAAGCCTGAAGTCTTGTTACTCGATGAGCCAACTTCTGCGCTAGACCCTATATCGACAGGGGCTATTGAGGATTTGATAGAAGATCTAAAACAGGATTATACCATCGCCATCGTCACCCATAATATGCAGCAAGCGGCACGAATTTCTGATCACACGGCTTATATGTACTTAGGAGATATGGTCGAAATGGGCAAAACCGATCAGATATTTACTAATCCTAGTCAACAAGCGACAGAAGATTATATTACTGGCCGTTATGGCTAACCGCTGACAACCATTGCTGTTAATAATAGCTTTTATCGACACAGCTTTTATCGACACAGCTTTTATTAACGTAGCTATTTATTAAAACTGCTCTTCATAAATACTATTCTTTATTAAAAAGACCACTTACTGAGAATAATTATGCCTAATCAGATGTCCCATACCTCCAAAAGTTTTGACCAAGACTTGAGCGCAAGCACCGATTTGTTTTTAGAGATGGGGATGCTGGCTAGCAATCAAGTAGCGCAAGCGATGCAAGCTTTGTTAGAGAGTGATATGTTGTTAGCGCGGCAAGTAGTTGAGAAGGACAGCGCCATTAATCAGTTAGAAGTGCAGATTGATGAGCATATATTATTACTAGTTGCTAAGCGGCAGCCAGCCGCGCGCGATTTACGTTATGTGATGGCAGTGAGTAAAGGGGTTGTTGACATAGAGCGTATTGGCGATGAAGCGGTAAAAATTGCCCATATGGCGCAGCAAATTGCCAAGGTTAATAGCCATACTTATTGCTACCATGAAGTCCAGCATTTGAGTAACCAAGTAAGAGTCATGCTCAGTAATGCACTGAGGTCATTTGAATACTTAAAGGCAGATAGCGCTTTTGAGGTAATGCGTAGTGACAATGAAGTGGACTTTGAATATCAGTCTGCTATTCGCGCCTTGATGACTTATGTCATGGCAGATGCTAGCCAAATTAGTCAAGTGATCAATTTGATGTGGGTATTGCGTGCGCTGGAACGTATTGGGGATCATGCACGCAATATTGCCGAATTAGTGATTTATATCAGTAGTGGCACTGATGTGCGCCATAGTGACTTTGCCACTGTGCAACAAGCGGTTGATGATGCTGGTAAAGCGGACAGCGATAAAGACAGTGCTGCTAATAATTGCTAATATAGGCCGGCTATTAGCAGTAAATAATATTAGCAGCACAGAGCACTAGCGGTTTGGTTGCCTATAAAACACCAATAAGTAGAGGCTTTGCTAGCTCGCTGTTAAATCTTCATAAGTCTGTTTATTTGGTTTCCGGCGTCCAACCTTGTGGGCGTTCATAATCTTGATTGTCCAAATATTTATCACGCTGCTCAGTCAAGAATTTCTTAGCTTCAGGATCCATCATACTTAAGTGGTTTTCGTTGATCAACATAGTTTGATGCTCAAGCCACTCTTTCCAAGCTTTGTCTGAAACAGTCTGTTGTAGCTCTTGACCTTTTTTATTAGGAAAGGGTGGGTGAGGCATTTTTGGTAAATCTTGCTGATATTTACGGCAAAATACAGTATTAGCTTGTGGGTTAAAGGTCTCGGTCATAAAGGACTCCTAGTTATTCAAAGGGATGTTTAAATAAGTGCTTGCTTCAACGTTACTGAACTATGATAAAGGGGTTAGGGCGCTTAGCAAAGCCTATTCGAGTTATAAAGTTTATCTGAGTGACGCTATCCTGAATTTAGAGCTAGTAGTTGAGCACACAAATAAAAACACCTGCAATCGTAGCAGGTGTAATTAGTAATACAGGGATACTTTTAATCAAGCCACTAGGCAAATGCCTAAGCGACTAGTTAAATAACTGCGCCACTAGGCAAATAACCAAGTCATTAAGCCATTAAGCAAAAACTTCTAGGCGTGTACGTCCGCGAGCAATAGCTTGCTTAACTTGATTTGGAGCCGTACCCCCTAAGTGATCACGTGCCGCCAATGAACCTTCCAAAGTCAAGTATTCGAACACATCAGTACCGATAGCGGCACTAAACTGCTGTAACTGCGCTAAAGATAAATCGCTCAAATCAACCCCTTCTTTAATACCCAAAGCTACGGCATTGCCGACCACTTCATGAGCATCACGGAATGCGACACCATTACGTACTAGGTAATCCGCTAGGTCAGTGGCAGTCGCATAACCTTTCATAGTAGCCGCGCGCATATTTTCTTTATTGGGGGTGATATTGGGCAGCATATCTCCAAAAGCTAGTAGCGAACCGGTTAAGGTATCTACGCAATCAAACAGCGGCTCTTTATCTTCTTGGTTATCTTTATTATAAGCTAGCGGCTGACTCTTCATCAGGCTTAATAAAGTCATCAGCTGACCAAAGACGCGTGCTGCTTTACCACGTACTAACTCAGGTACATCAGGGTTTTTCTTTTGTGGCATGATAGATGAGCCGGTACAAAAGCGATCAGGAATCTGCACAAAATCAAATTGTGCTGACATCCATAAGATAATCTCTTCACTCATGCGTGACAAATGCATCATTAAAATAGAAGCTGCTGAGGTGAATTCAATGGCGAAGTCACGATCGGATACCGCATCTAATGAATTCTGACAAATACCTTCAAAGCCAAGTAATTCTGCGGTAATAGTGCGATCAATCGGGAAAGTAGTACCAGCAAGGGCAGCGCTACCAAGGGGTAGCTGGTTGATACGACGACGGGCATCAACTAGGCGCTCGGTATCACGATAGAGCATTTCAAACCAAGCCATGACATGATGACCGAAGCTAACCGGCTGTGCGGTCTGTAAATGAGTAAAGCCTGGCATAATAGTATCAGTATGCTGTTCAGCCAAATTAAGAAGACCGGTTTGTAAACGCACTAATAGCGCGATAATGTTATCAGTCTCTTCACGTAACCAAAGACGAATGTCAGTAGCAACTTGATCATTACGACTGCGGCCAGTATGCAGTTTTTTACCAACTGCACCAATGATGTCAGTCAAGCGTGACTCAACATTCATATGCACGTCTTCAAGCTCAATAGACCAGTTAAACTCGCCCAGCTCAATCTCAGCCAATACTTGTTCTAGGCCATCAATGATAGTTGCTACTTCACTTTTAGTGAGAATGTCACATTCACCAAGCATAGTGGCATGCGCAATAGAGCCTTCGATATCATGGCGTGCAAAGCGTTGGTCAAAGCCTACGGAGGCAGTAAAAGCCGCAACGAAACTGTCAGTGGCTTCGCTAAAGCGCCCGCCCCACATTTGCTGACTGGGTGAGGAGCTATTTTTCTCAGGATGGTTAAGGTTAGAAACATCTGTGCTAAAATCAGATGAATTTTCATTTTGCTTAGGATGACTAAGGTTTGAAGAGTTGGCGTTCATATAGGTACAAGACAAATCAGAAGAATAAGGGCTCAAGTATAGCAAATGATGAGGTCGCCTTACTAGCTGAGCGTCTAGAGTTTTTTATTCCAAAGCTCATAGATATAATGGCACTTTGGCAATGGCTGCTGTGCATTGTTTTTTGGTCGTTATTTGTCACCATAATCAACCGCTATGAGCTGATAGCTTGGTCAGATTTTTTAATTTCTTTCTCCAGTCTTATCTTGCAAAATATAATAGCTATTTTGCCTGCTCTATATCTTATCGATTATCTACGCCCAGTCATCAAGTATAGCAACCCTATAAAAGTCAGTTTCTATATTCTACTGTTGTTTTTTACTACTAATGGTATCGCCACATCTTTAGTCATGTTGATGAGGATCACTGTCGGCTGGCTTGAATATATTCCGCAAGATTTTATCATAAATATTTTATTCAATATGTTGATTGCTGGCGGTTTCACGCTATTATTTTTACTATATTTTTTGCGTCGTCATTGTGAGCTTATGGCTTTAAAACAATCTTTTGAATACAAGCTCAGCGTTCAAAACGACCTTATTAAGGCGCGTATTGCCCCCCATTTCTTCTTCAACACTATTAATTCTTTGATGACTCTGGTTGAGTCTGATCCACCCCGTGCAGCTGATTTATTACAGCACATATCAGCGTTGTTTCGTGCCAGCTTTAATGGTGCACGTGAGATAAGTTTTGAGGAAGAGGTAGCGCTATGTGAGCATTATTTGGCTATTGAGTCGAGTCGTCTCGCTGATAAACTAGTGGTTAGATGGGACTTACCAGACGATGATATAATGTACGACATGATCATCACTGCCTTAACCCTGCAGAATATAATTGAAAAGATGCTACTGCATGTAGTAGAGATGACTACTGAGACTATCTTTATTGATATAAAAGTAATTTGGCAACAGCACCGTGTAACCCTTACTGTTACTGCACAGCTACCTAGTAAGACCTTAATGATAAGTTATGACTTGCATAACCATGTTGATTTTCATGTTCAAGATGAGCGCCTAAAAACATATTTCGGTAAAAGTGCGTTTATAAAGAGTAAGGTAACTAATAAACAGATAATCACCACTATCGATTACCCTTTACAAGACGTTGCACTTTAATTATATTCACTCTGTTTGCAAATAAGCTAATAAACTGGCATATATATTGCAGTATAATTAGTGGTATAAGTCATAACTATAATTGAAGCTTGAATAACATCACCTCATGTTATCGATTACCTCTATAGAAGAGGGTCTTTATAAGTATAGATTTTTGATTTATATTAAACTAATGTTCGTAATATTTTTACCTACTTTATTAGGGGCTCAACAGAATAAGACAAGATTGTGTATTTAAATAACTGTTTTATAAAATGGTTCTATAAGTCTACATGCTAATGGGTAGAGTTAGATATACTTAGCGTACAAAATGAGTAAGCGCTGTCTTATCAATACGAACTAAAACTGATTCAATAGGTAGTAATAAGGAGTTTGCATGAGGATTGTAGTTTGTGACGATGAGCCTTTAGCGCGCGAGCGTTTAGTCAGAATCGTACAAGAGTCAGGACATCAAGTGGTGGCTCAAGCTACGACTGGCAAAGAAGCTATTAATGCCGTAAAGGAACAGCAGCCTGATGTGATTCTTTTGGATATTCGCATGCCTGAAATGGATGGAGTAACTTGCGCCCAAGGGTTGAATAAACTGCAACATCCGCCAGCTATCATATTCGTTACCGCTTACGATCACTATGCCATCATTGCATTCAAAGCTAATGCTATTGGTTACTTGCTAAAACCTGCCAATAAAGACGAACTTTTAGAGGCGCTTAGTAAAGCTAAAAATTTAAATGCGGCGCAACTGAATGAAATTCGCAAACTTGAAGATCCTACGGCGCGACCTATTCGCGAACATATTGCGGCGCGTACTCATCGCGGTGTTGAGCTGATTAAGTTGGAAGATATCTATTATTTTACTGCTGATCAAAAATACGTCAAAGTTCGTCACAAAGAGGGTGTTGTACTGATAGATGATACCCTAAAAGAGCTTGAACAAGAGTTTGGTGACCGTCTGTTCCGGGTCCATCGTAATGCTATTATTAACCTAAGCTTTCTGGATTATCTAGAGACCGTTGATTCTGGCCAGTATCAAGTGCGTTTTAAGGGTATCGATGAAAATCTAGCGGTTAGTCGTCGCCACTTACCAGCATTAAGAGAAAAAATCCAAAGCATGTAAATGTTTTTTTACTAATTTTAAGCTACTAAATAGTAAATAACTTGATATTGATGGCGGTTGTTGCGCTGTAAAGTCATTAAACAATCCTGTCGTATCATCAAACCCTTATTTATGTTTAAATAGGGGTATTTTTCTGTGCCACTATATATTTTCCTATATCTATTTTATATAACTCGTTGTTTTTTAACACTATATAGCACTTATTCTATTGAGGCCTATAATGAGTATTGTCCAGTCATTACCTTTAACTACTCTAAATATTGCCACTCGTCAAAGCCCCTTGGCTCTATGGCAAGCCGAGCACATACGTGATCGCTTGTTGGCCTTATATCCTGAGATGACCATCAATTTACTAAAAATCGTCACGAAAGGTGACAAGATTTTGGATACGCCACTAGCGAAAATTGGTGGTAAAGGGTTATTTGTCAAAGAGCTGGAACAAGCGTTATATGAAAACCAGGCAGATATCGCCGTACATTCTTTAAAGGATGTGCCTATGCAATTGCCAGAAGGGCTGATGTTAGGGGTTTACTGTAAACGTGCTTCACCAACCGATGCTTTTGTGTCCAATACTTATCAAAATATAGATCAATTGCCTCAAGGGGCAGTAGTTGGTACGGCAAGTTTGCGTCGTCAATGCCAGATTAAAGCTTATCGTCCAGATATACAAATCAAAAGCTTGCGTGGCAATGTAGGTACACGCCTGAGTAAGCTGGATGCTGGTGATTATGATGCTATTATATTGGCAACTAGTGGCCTACAGCGCATTGAGTTAGATGCTCGTATACGCAGTGAGCTAGATATTGATACTTGTTTGCCCGCTGTTGGACAAGGCGCTTTAGCAATAGAATGCCGTGAGGAAGACGCTGCAGTATTGGCGTTACTAGCGCCACTAAATGATGACCAAGCCCGTATTCGTTTGATCGCTGAGCGTGCTTTGAATAGACATTTAGAAGGGGGCTGTCAGATACCTATAGCAGCCTTCGCTGTACTACATGATCAGCACGCGACTGACATGAATAATGATGATGAAGGGGATACTTTATGGTTGCGCGGACGAGTTGGACAACCGGATGGTAGCCAGCTGCTAAAATCTGAAAAGCGCACTATTTTAAGTGGGAGTCAAAGCGAAAAAGAAGCGCAAGCGAATCAGTTGGGTATTGAGGTGGCGAAGTTGTTATTAGCCCAAGGTGCTGGCGTTATATTATCAGAGATTTATCATCCAGAAGCTTAATCATCTATCGGTCGCCATAGTGCAATCGCCACTATACCTTTAGTATAAAAGCGCTAGCTAGTGAGTACAGACTAGTCATTCACTATTAGCGTAAAATGGGTTATCGGTCATGGCATCTTAATAACATGGTGTCTTAATAGTAGGGTGTCTTAATGGATAATCTATTAGCGCAAAAAGTAGCGAAGCCGATGGTCATCAATACTCGACCCGTAGAGCGCGCCGCACCTTTGACTCAGTGTTTGCAAGCGGCAGGGTTTGAGGTTATTGATATGCCAATGCTAGCATTGCAAGTCAGAGCCATTACTGCAACTGATGTAGATATTATGCGTGCTTGGCTGGCAGGAGAGTATCAAGCTTTAGTAATCGTCAGCCCTACAGCGGCGGCGGCGGGCTTAGCTCTATGGCAATCACTTGTTGCCCAGCCAAAGCATAATAAAGCCAATGAAAACCTAGCGCTTGCTAGTAGCCGCAGTTCGCAAGATAGTGATATGGTCAGCAGTACTGACTCTAGTTTGAGGGCTTATGATAGTTCAAATACTGAAGTTAATTTAGATATTAGCAACAGTCAGCTCAGTCAATTGACCGCACCTAGTGAGCTGATTGCGGTAGGGACGGCTACTGCTGAAGTACTACAACAAGCCCATCTGGCTATCAACAGTTACCAAGTGCGCCAGCCGACTATTGCCAATAATGAAGGCATGTTGGCAATGCCAGAAATTGATGGTTTGCGCGCGGGTGATAAGCTGCTGGTGTGGCGTGGTTTAGGGGGTAGACGACTATTAGTAGATACTTTACAAGCACGTGGGGTAACTATCGATAGTATCGCTTGGTACCAACGCACTATACCCAATGAGGCGGCAGCAAACTATCTGCATTGGTGGCAGCAGCACTCATTATCGCAGCCAGCAAAACCGCTACTACCAGTCTCAGCAGAATACTCACCAAGAACTATAGTCATTATCAGCAGCGGTAGTGCATTTGAGAATTGGCAACAAGTGGTTAGCCAAGCGCAGCTTTCTAGCCCAGATCTTGCTATCAATAGCGCTAAGCAATTAAATAGTGACCTGCCCAAATTGACAGATTTTATTTATGTGGTCTTGGGTGTGCGCTTAGCTGCAATGCTTGCTGAGCAGCAGCTTGATTACTTACAAGTAGAGGATCTGTTGCCGGCTACTATTGTTGCTGCCATTCAACATGCTGATTGAAAGCTTACTCTAAGTAGTTATAAACTTATCATTTACGGTGCTAGCCATGTCAACCGAATCTAAGCCATCATCCAAAATGCCAACTGCTGGACAGCAGCGGCAGCAGGCAAATATCTTATTACTGCGTCTACAGTGGTTGATTATTCTATTATTAATCATAGCTTTAGCGTGGCTATATATTAGTCAGCAACGCTTCCAAAATCAAGTCAATGAGCGTTTTAAAAGCAAAGAGCTGGTGACTACTCGCTTAAATGAAATGGATGATCGCTTATTCGCCATCAGTCAGCAGGCGCTACCAACCCCTAGCACTGCTATCGGTAATCAAGCGCAAAATCAGCTGAACTTATTACGTATTCAACTACAAGCTACTGATAGCTTACTAGTTAATAACGACTATAAAGCAGCGATCGATTTACTGCGAGGCTTACAGTGGCAATTGTCACAGAATGCTAATGAGATTGCACCGGCATTAACCGTAGTGATTAAGCAAAGTCTCAGTGAAGACATTGAGCATTTGCAAGCGCAAAGTGCCCAGCCTAGCTCTTGGCAACTACAGAATCTAGCGATTCAAAATATTCAAGAATTCTTGCATAGTTATGAGGGTAGTACTAGGCAAAATGCTACCAATCCCAATAGTGCTAAGTCAATAAATAATAATAAGACAGTGCAACCACCGAGTAACTTATTAACGCGGCAACAGTTAACTATTCATGAAGTGATCATGACTCTCAATTTGGCCATTCAAGCCAGCAATATGCGTGAACAAGATCAACTGGCAAATTACCTATTGCAAGCACGGACGCAACTGCAGACCCTAACCGGCAAGGTAGCTACTAGCCAACAATTAACAAAACCATCTTTACCCGCCATAGCGAAAACTAAAACAGTAGAAGATAACCCAGTAGACCTCTCAGAAACCGATGGTTTAGATAGTATGGCAACCCCGACTAATATAGCAGAAGTTATCGTCTGGCTCGATAAGCTATTGGCCAATGCACCGACCCCGACCCCGTTAGTAACGGCGCAGATATTACAACAACCTAAAGGTCGAAATGACAAATAAAGTAGGTATTTTATGACTAATAGCCCCATTGTTAATCCCAGTAATGTTGGCCTCAATACTAATACTAATACTAATACTAGTGCTAGTAAGAGTGCTGATTCAGCAACATCATCGCTGCCAATTACTACTATTCACGCTATTCCTGAGAGCTTAGCAAATTATGCGGTAATCCATCAGCAGGCTGTACAGTGGGGTGAGATGGATGCCTTTAATCACCTCAACAACGTAGTCTATTATCGTTATGCGGAGTCGGCACGGATTACTTACTTACAAACGCTAGGTATGTTTGATGGCAGTATGATTACTATGCTGGCGCAATCAAGTTGCCAATATTTGCGACCAGTGACTTATCCTGATACCTTATTATTAGGGGTGCGCTGCCAACGTTTGGGTAATACTAGTATCGTTATAGAATATGCTTACTATAGCTGTGAGCAACAAGTAATCGTTGCTAATGCGGAAGCGGTCATCGTTCGTCTAGACAGTTCAGGCAGCAAAAAACTACCTTGGACAGCGGCTGAACGCCAAAGATTATTAGCACTAGAGCAAGACTTTGGTCATACGCCACAAGTATAAAAAGTTGAAGAGTTCGCTAGATTAATCAGCCTGTCATAAGCTTGATAACAGCCGTTAATAAAAAAGGCAGGCTAACTTTAGTTAACCTGCCTTTTTTGATATTTGTTAGATTTTGAAGTTTTTAATGGTTAGTCGTGAGAAGGGGAATTAACAAAATCGACCACGTTTAATTCAAACCCTGATAAGGCATAGAACTTCATAGGCGAGGACAGTAAGCGCATATCACGGACGCCTAAATGACGTAGGATTTGGGCGCCAACTCCGATACTACGATAGGGCTGCTGAGTAATAGTTGATAACGACTTATTATCATCTGCTTTATCCAGCGCTTCTCCTAAATCGATAGGCTGATGGCTACCAATCCAGACCAAAACGCCACGTTCAGAGGCACTGATTTCTTGTAGAGCCGATTGCACGCTCCAACCACTACGACCTGTTGTGTCATTCTTGGCTGCGAACAAATCGCGTAAGGGATGAAAACCATGTACACGTACTGTACTTACGCCAGCGCTCACATCTCCTTTAACTAGGGCTAAATGAGTCTCATCAGCCCCAAACTCGCGGAAACGGTGCAGAGTAAAAGTACCGTATTCAGTCTCAAAAGCACGAGTCTCTATCTCTTCTACGGTCTGCTCATTAGCAATACGATAGTTGATCAAATCAGCGATAGTACCTATTTTTATATCATGCTCTTTGGCAAACACTTCTAGATCATCACGGCGCGCCATAGTACCATCAGGATTGATGATTTCGACGATAACTGCTGCTGGCTCAAGCCCTGCTAAGCGTGCAAGGTCACAGCCTGCTTCAGTATGGCCAGCGCGATGTAATACTCCACCATTTTGTGCCATGATTGGAAAAATATGCCCAGGCTGAACAATATCTTCAGGTTTAGCTGATGAAGCGACAGCGGCTTGAATAGTACGCGCGCGATCTGCAGCAGAAATACCAGTAGTTACCCCTTCGGCGGCCTCAATAGATACCGTAAAGTTGGTGCTGAACTTTGCCTCATTGCGATCTGACATTAAAGGTAGAGCGAGCTGCTGACAGCGTGCTTGCGATAAGGTCAGGCATACTAAGCCACGAGCGTGGGTAATCATGAAGTTGATGTCTTCTGGACGCACATGAGTAGCGGCCATAATAAGATCACCTTCGTTTTCACGATCTTCATCATCCATTAATATAACCATCTTGCCAGCACGGATGTCTTCAATAATTTCAGGAACAGTATTTAAACTCATAAAAGTCTCTATATTTCGTTATTTATCATTATTTAAAAAGCGTAAGGGAATGGCTATGTAGCTATTGTAACAGCTGGCTATATGAGCTGCTGTAAGCATTAATAAATAGTAGTCATTAGTCTTTTTTATTATTAGGGTGGCGAGTTGTTATTGGTCTTGTTATAAGGTGAAGACTCAAACTTAAAGACTTATTAATTACCATAAAGTTATGTTAATAAAAATTATTAGCATATTCTAGCTTGTTTCAGTAGCTACTGCTGCTCCATCGTTAGACCCTTGGGTTTACTGTTTTATTCTATTTCAGCTGTTAGGCCTTGTAAGCGATTAATAACTAGTTCTAGTTCAGTCATTACTGGCAGCTTGGCTTTTTAGCCACTCTATGAACTGCTTACTATGCTGCTCACGTTGATTATCAGCGTACTTATAAAACTGGGTGTTTATTAAAGAATCAGGTAGATAAGATTGCGCATAGTAGTGATTAGGATAATTATGTGGATAAGCATAGCCAACCCCGTAGCCTTGATCACGCATCAGTTTAGTGACCCCATTACGCAGATGTAAGGGTACAGCAGAGGCATCAGTCTCAGCAAGTTTCATTGCTTCATTGATAGCCTGGTAAGTGCTGTTACTTTTGGCACTAGTGGCTAGATATACTACCACTTGACCTAAGATAATACGGGACTCAGGCATACCAATAGACTGCACACTACGCAAGGCCGCATCGGCAAGAAGCAGGGCGTTTGGGTTCGCATTACCGATATCTTCGCTGGCCAAAATCACCAAACGCCGAGCGATAAAGTCAGCTGGTTCGCCAGCAACTAACATTCTTGCCATCCAATATAGTGCAGCGTCAGGATCTGAGCCACGCACTGATTTGATCATCGCAGATATAATGTCATAGTGCTGCTCACCGTCTTTATCGTAACGTACTAGTGCCGTTTGCGCCACACGACCAACCAATTGGTTATCAATAACAATAGGGGCTTGTGACCCTTGGGTGCTAGCCGTATTGTCAGCAGTTTGTACCGCTAGCTCCAACAGATTTAGTGCCTTACGAGCGTCACCATGAGATAACTGATTAATGAAGTCTGATGCTTGCAAATCAATATTTAGCGACTTTAATACTTTGTCTGTACTGATAGCCCGCTGTAATACAACGGCAATTTGCTCAGCGTTTAGTGGCTCTAAGCGATAAACTTGGCAGCGTGATAACAGCGCATTGTTGACACTAAAAGAGGGGTTTTCTGTAGTTGCGCCAATTAAAGTAATATCACCTGATTCTACCGCCCCTAACAAGGCATCTTGCTGGGCTTTATTAAAACGGTGAATTTCATCAATAAAAACTACTGGCGACTCAAAGCTTAATGAGTCCTTAGTATCTAATACTTCTCGCAGCTGTTTTACCCCAGTATTTAACGCTGATAAAGCATGAAAGGGGCGGCCTACTGCAGCGGCCAATAGCATCGCGATAGTAGTTTTTCCGATACCCGCTTCACCATGTAATATAATCGATGGCAGATGATTACGTTCAACCAAGCGTCGCAAAGGTGCGCCGACTGCTAGTAGATGTTCTTGGCCAACAATAGCTTCTAGCGTAGTTGGACGCATGCGCTGGGCAAGCGGTGTATCAGAATGAAAAGATGCAGACATAAGATTCTCTAGCTTATGGATAAAATAGAATTTTTGCCATTATTGGAGCTGTGTAGATTTCTGTACTAACAATAAGCATAGCGGTTGTGTTGCCCATAGGCAAAGTAGTGCTCTGCTTATTGAGTTCCTTAAGGCTAATAATAAAATCGCTGGTAGAGGCTTATAGCTATTAGATTGTCACTATAGCAACCATCAGCAATGAGGATTTATAAATTTTATACAATTGTTTAACTGATATTAGGGCATATTGAGTATTCACAAGTCAGCTGCTTTTGGGTTGCTAAATTAAAAAGGTGTTATCGATGGTTTCTCGTCATGCGCTTAGCTTAGCGCTTAAGCAACAGTGGCAAGCGTTTGAGGCTAAGCCACAATCTCGTTATTTAACCTCAGGCGAGATAGCTTTGGCTTATTCAGTTTTTGCCGATAGTTTAGATGTTTCTGAGATACAGCTTAAAACAGCTTGGTGGGTACTCAAAAACTATGCTGTTAGTCCGAATGGTAATATCTATTTTCATCCAGCGGATTGGTGCCCTGACTTCAGTACAGTGTCTATTGGCAAGCAGAGCTGGCTGATTCATGAGTTGACCCATGTTTGGCAATTGCAGCGTGGTTTAAAGGTAGTGCGCGGCGCAATAATCAACCGTCGTTACAACTATATATTACAAACCGGCAAGTCTTTTTTTAACTACGGTATTGAACAGCAAGCGCGCATAGTACAAGACTATTTTGTACGACGTCAGTTGGGAGAGGACTGTAAAGAGTTAGAGGACTGCATTCCGTTTTTGCAAGCTAAAACCGATAATCCTAGTCAAGCTACCGATAACTCGTTTACGATTTAACGGCTCTATTTAAGCTATGTATTCGACTACTATTTTCGGTAAGCTTAGTTGAACGAATGACTTTATTTAGTTAAGGTAGTCAATAATTATATTGATTGAACAGATTTTTGTTCTGTATTTAGCTAAAAATAATTTCTTGTTGAAAGATATTTTAGCTACTTATAATCATTTAAAATTTTTAAACCGTCAATTAGGAGTGCCATTGTGATCTTTAAATTATCAACACTGTTAACAGCTATGCTAACGGGGACACTATTATTGACCGGTTGTCAGCAGCAATCTGCATCAGTGAACGATGATAAAGACAGCCAAACTAGTGAGCAAGTGGATGCCGAGGATAATAAGAAGGCGGTGCAAAGTGACTCGGCTAAAGCACGTATCGAGCAATTCCAACCTTTATATGTTGCTGAGGTAATGAGTCTACAGCGTCGCTTGCAAGCAGAGTATGATGCCTTTGAAGCCGCTGATACCTCAGTTGATGAGACTAGCTTATTGAATACTGATCCGCTTGCTACTGACGATAAAAACCCTACTGCTAGCAAAACTGAGCCAGTAATTCCACTAGCGCTCGACAGTAAAACTGGTAATAATCCTAAAACTATAGAACCTGATACTAGCGCTAATACTGAAATAAATACTAGCACTGAGATAGGTGAACGTGATCTTGAAGTGCTAAAACTTATCAGCTTGGAGCCGCAACAGCCTAGAATACTGACAGAATCTCAGGCTACTAAACGTTATCAGCAAGCTATGAAAGCCTTGTATCAACCAGTAACGACTGAACTGACCGCCCAAGAAATAGATACTTTGATCACTATAAGTACTCTGCTACCGCAGTTGTTCGAACATGAAGAGATTGCCCAACGGGTTAATGCCAAAAGCCCAGCACTGGCACGGTTGATTGTGCAGTATCAAGTAGGTAAGCAAATAGAAGCCCAACAAGTTTTGGATATGCAGCAGATGAAAGTAACCCAACAACAAGAGTTTGAAGGGTTAATGTCAAAGTTTAATGAAACTATTAAAGGCTACGATGAGCAGATCGCTAAATATGAGCAGACTCTAAAAGATTTTAAGTAGTTAGTTCTGACAGTCATTACTGAGTGCGCTAGTGATTCAGCAAATGTAGAAGCCCAAAACGATATTGAAGCTATATAGTAGGTAAGGCGTTAAGCAAAATTATGCTCAATTCATTAAAGGGTAGGCATATCTGTTAACTAAGCTTAAACACTATAGAGAATAGAAAATAGAGACTATAGCCCATAAATACTAGTTAAAAATATGCATTGAGTATATCTGTTTGGTAAAAGGAAAGTGTGGTAAAACAAAGCGATAGCAAGACTTATGACAATGGTGAAAACATAGGCAGTAATTACTAATGGAGACTAAATAACTACTGGTATAAAACCCCAGTTCACAAACATAATACTGCTATTAAGACAATAAAGTTCTAGAAAATGGTTTTGCGCTCTTAACTCACTAGTTAGTATCAAAATACTATCTATAATTTCATTCATTTTTTAAAAAATTAACAGAGTCATCATAATATGTCATGTCAATTAATTGATTAGCATCTTTAGGTAATGTATCCGAAGAGTAGTCAGTGATATCTCTGTTGCCAAAATTATAACTGACACCAAGAAGCTGCTTGTCACATTTTATACATTGATATTTATTACCCTTTATGCCAATAGGAATTGCTATAGATTTGCAAGGACAATTAACACTGTGCTCTTTTAAAAGCATTACATTCATAAGCATTGGGTCACTAGTATCACCCTTATAATCCACTTTGGATTTATAACTGAATAGCGACATAAGCCTTTTAGTGAAATCCATGAGAACCTTATTGAAACTGTTGCTTTAACTAAGTTTACTGTATGCTCTACAGATCCTGTAAATTAGACTATATCCTATACCTAATATGAGCTTAATGATAATAATTATTATGCCAATATCATTGAGAAGCTACAGAATAATGATAATAATGAAGCTTTAAAAATACTTCGAAACGGCACTTACTAATCCCGCATCGGCAGTATTTGTTATAATTAGTTACTCAGTATACGACTGTAAGTATTGCTAGCCAAGCTATATGCATTTTGCAGATTACAGGCAACAGTATGTTATTGACGGTCAAATCAGTGCAGCTTTAAGCAGATAATGGTTACATTCTGAGTCAAATAAATATTTCAATAAAAGTAATGAATAACTTCGTTGGCTTCCATTACACACTCAAACAGAGCCAAAAAATCCCGCACATGGCGGGATTTTTTGATTTAACAATAGGCTTAATAGAAAGTCATAGCCTTACTTACGATCTTTAACTTCTACGAAGTCACGATGAGTCTCACCAGTGTACAACTGACGCGGACGACCGATTTTGAACGGTGCGCTATGCATCTCAAGCCAATGGCTGATCCAACCTGAAGTGCGAGCCAATGAGAAAATAACTGTAAACATTGAAGTTGGGATACCTATGGCTTTTAGAATAATACCAGAGTAAAAATCAACGTTTGGATATAAGTTACGCTCAATGAAGAACGGATCTTCTAAAGCGATTTTCTCTAGAGCCATAGCCAATTCAAGCTTAGGATCGTTAATACCTAGAGCAGTAAGTACTTCATCACAAGTCTCTTTCAATACTTGTGCGCGTGGATCGAAGTTCTTGTAGACACGATGACCAAAGCCCATTAGTTTCACTTCACGGCTTTTTACTTTTTCCATAAAGGCTGGTACGTTTTCTACGGTACCGATCTCATCCAACATCTCTAGGACTGCTTCGTTAGCCCCACCGTGTGATGGACCCCAAAGTGCAGCAATACCAGCAGCGATACAAGCATAAGGATTTGCGCCGGTTGAGCCAGCCAAACGTACAGTAGACGTTGAAGCGTTTTGCTCATGATCAGCATGCAAAGTAAAGATTTTGTCCATGGCTTTGGCGATGATTGGATTAACCTTGAAATCAACGTCAGCAGGAGTAGCAAACATCATGTAAACGAAGTTTTCAGCATAATTCAAATCATTACGCGGGTACATGAAAGGTTCGCCTTTTGAGTATTTATAACTCATAGCAGCAAGGGTTGGCATCTTTGCAATCAAACGAATAGCAGTAATTTCGCGATGATGCTCATTATCGACATCTAAGCCTTCATGATAGAACGCTGATAAAGCACCAACGACACCAACCATGATAGCCATAGGATGCGCGTCACGACGGAAACCTTCAAAGAATTTACGTAATTGATCATGTACTGCTGAATGCTTACGAACCTTTTCATAGAAGTCTGCTTTTTGCTCAGCATTGGGCAGTTCGCCATGAACAAGCGCATAGGCCACTTCTAAGTATTCAGCGTTGTTAGCCAATTGATCGATAGGATAGCCGCGATATAGTAGTTCGCCTTTACCACCGTCAATAAAAGTTATTTTTGATTCAACAGGAGCAGTTACTTTAAACCCAGGATCATAAGACCAGTAGCCGGCTTCTTGTAAAGCAGCAATATCTAGAACCGGGCGCCCTAAAGACCCCTTGATAACTGGAAATTGGTATTCCTTACCGTCTACATTTAGTGTGGCGTTATTATTAGCTTTGATGTTATCAGCCATAAGTTCCTCTCTATTGGTTTTACATTATTAGCATAAAATACTGGCGATATATGATTATTACATCATGGCCAGATAAACGAACAAACGAACAAACTTAACTATGCTTAGATTGAAGCTATATTAGCAGTAAAGAGTAATGGTTTGAAAAGACTTTTACTAGTAAATCCTCTAATTCACGTGGTTTAATGGGCTTTGCAGCTACTAATTTTTGTATCAAAATATGTCTACTTAGTAATTTTAACTGTTTTCTAATGTTAAGCAGTAGTTAAAAAATCCTCTTTAGCTAAATAACCACGCTATATAATTAGTAAGATTTTATTAACTATTATAATTATTATCAAAGCTAGCATAGACAGGATATGCTCAACAGCGAAACACTGAAGCAATAATTCAGCGCAAGTGGCATATAATAGTAGCGGCTGAATTTTCTAAATCCAAACTATTTTTGATTCTCTAAAGTATATTCGGTATTTAGGGGATAAATTTGTATTTCAGGCATAAGCATTTTATAATTGGCATAATTTGGCTGATACTAAAGATGCGCAAATAAAAAGTATCTGCTTTAGTTTTAATACTTTATTTTAGCTTGTTAGTAATTGCTGTAAAAACTTATACTTTGTTACGATTAATTGACTAATTTATAGCTTTAACAACGGTTTACGCCTTGAATGTTGAGCCCGATTATCCTATTTTGATAGTGCTGGCTATTTAGTCCTACTTAACAAAAGATGACAAATAAAAGTTATCTTTTTTGCGTTAAAGGGCATAGACAAGATTTAATTAACACTATTATAGAATGGTCACTTGATAATAATGACTGTTATGAATATCAGATTAGTTCTGTTAGTTATTCATAATGAGTTACAGTGCTGCTTATAAATAAATTAGACAAAATTAATTTGCGCAAAGTTAGTAAAGTCAGCTAGCTCTTCCTTATTTTATTCGTCCTGTGTAGTGTTAAGTGTGTTTGTAGACGATCATCAAACCATAAGCAGCTACCGGATATAACCACAAAAGGATGCCCGCTGTGAAAAGCAACCGCCCCATAGATCTGCCTTTGAGCCAAGTGATTAGCGTCAATGCAAAGTCGCCTATTGCCGTAGCTTCAATTCTACATCGCGTCTCTGGCATTGTTTTATTTTTACTTATTCCTGTCATGCTTTGGCTATTACAGACTTCATTAGCCTCGCCTGAAAGCTTTGAGACCGTTTTTGATAACGTTCTTGTGCGTTTTGTGGCTTGGATATTCGTCGCCGCTATTGCTTATCATTTTGTGATGGGCATGAAGCATTTATTAGCTGACATGGGTATGAATGAGAGCTTAAAATCTGGCCGCACAGCTGCTGTTGTTGGTTTTGTCATCGCCGCGATCTTGATTGCCGCGTCATTTGTATGGGTGATGTTCTAATGATCAAAAATGATTCAGGAATTAAAAGCGCCACTGGTTTAACTGGCTCAGGATCACGCGATTGGATAGTGCAACGCTTCGGTGCTGTGGTATTAGCCGTCTATAGTGTCGTGCTGCTAGGGTTCTTTTTAACGCACAGTGATGTCAGCTTCATTGAATGGTCAGACTTTATGACTAGCTTGCCAATGCGCTTATTTAGTTTAGTGGCTATTATTGCACTGGCTGGCCATGCATGGGTAGGGATGTGGACAGTATTTACTGACTATATTACTACTAATAAGATAGGGCCAAAAGCTAGTGGTCTGCGCCTGATCTTACAAGCTTTGATGATAGCCGCTATTTTAGTTTATGTATTCTGGGGCGTCATGATCTTTTGGGGTAATGGCTTCGGGGTCATTGCGGTTTAACTTTACTAGTTAGAAATATTTTTAATGTATAAATAGTGATGGACTGCCAAGTCAAGTTTATTGAGGATGTGGATGTTTAAAAGCAACTACGCAATACCATATAAGTAAATCAGCATAAGCAACTTGGTAAATATATTATTTGGTAGCCCGTGTATTGACTCCGCAAGCATTAACAAGCATTAGGAAAACCGTAATGGCAACTAGACAAGATAATACTATCAGCAATATAAAAACTCTAAATTACGATGCGATCATCGTTGGTGGTGGCGGGTCAGGTATGCGTGCCTCATTACACCTAGCTGAAGCAGGTATGAATGTCGCGGTACTTACCAAAGTATTTCCAACGCGCTCACACACTGTCGCCGCTCAAGGTGGTATTGGGGCCAGCCTTGGCAACATGAGTAATGATAACTGGCATTTTCACTTTTATGATACTGTCAAAGGTTCAGACTGGTTAGGCGATCAAGACGCTATCGAGTACATGTGCCGCGAAGCACCAAAAGTGGTTTATGAGCTTGAGCATATGGGTATGCCGTTCGATAGAAACGAAGATGGTACGATCTATCAGCGTCCGTTCGGTGGTCATACTTCAAACTATGGTGAAAAAGCCGTACAACGCGCTTGTGCAGCAGCTGACCGTACTGGTCATGCAATGCTACATACTTTATATCAAAAAAACCTTGAACAAGGTACACAATTTTTTATCGAGTGGATTGCGCTTGATTTGATCAAAGATGAAGCCGGTAACATTAATGGCGTTATTGCTCTTGAGCAAGAAACAGGTACAGTCGCCGTATTCCAAGCCCCTATTACTGTATTAGCAACTGGCGGAGCTGGTCGTATTTTTGCCGCCTCTACTAATGCTTATATTAATACTGGTGATGGTATTGGCATGGCGGTTCGTGCTGGTGTCCCTCTACAAGATATGGAGTTCTGGCAGTTTCATCCAACCGGTGTTGCCGGTGCCGGTGTACTGCTGACTGAAGGTTGTCGCGGTGAAGGCGCTATCTTACGCAATAAAGATGGTGAAGCTTTCATGGAGCGTTATGCGCCAACCGTAAAAGACTTGGCGCCTCGTGATTTAGTTTCGCGCTCTATGGATCAAGAAATTAAAGAAGGTCGTGGTTGTGGTCCTAATGGCGATTATATCGTGATGGACATGACGCACTTAGGTGTCGAAACTATTATGAAACGCTTGCCATCAGTGTTCGAGATTGGTAAAAACTTCGCTAACGTAGATATCACTAAAGAGCCTATTCCAGTTATCCCAACCATTCATTATATGATGGGAGGTATTCCTACTACTATCCACGGTCAAGTGATCACCCCTGATCTAGAAGCTGGCACTGATGAAGAGGGCAGATATACTGAAGGCACTGTAGTTAAAGGTCTTTATGCTATTGGTGAATGTGCCTGTGTAAGTGTGCATGGTGCCAACCGTTTAGGCACTAACTCACTGCTTGATTTACTGGTCTTTGGTCGCGCTGCGGGCAAACACATCGTTGACGAATATCATCATGCCGATCATACCTACAAACCGCTTGATCCGCATGTACTTGATTTTACCGTTAACCGTTTAGACAAGTTACAACAATCCACTGAAGGCTACAACGCACAAGATGTGGCTGATGAGATCCGCGAAATCATGCAGAAGCATGCTAGCGTATTCCGTACGCAAGCTATGATGGATGAAGGGGTTGAAAGAATCTTAGCGCTAGGGGATAAGATTGACCAAATCCACCTTACCGATAAGTCACAAGTGTTTAATACTGCGCGTATTGAGGCCTTTGAAGTAGCTAACTTATACGAAGTAGCTAAAGCTACTATGGTATCAGCCGCTCATCGTCATGAAAGCCGTGGTGCGCACAGTGTAGCGGATTATGATCGCCCAGAAGATGATGATTATGCACCAAACGGTCGTAACGACCACGATTGGATGAAGCATACCTTATGGTATTCTAAAGATAATCGGGTGGTTTATAAGCCAGTTCGCACTGTACCCTTGACCGTAGATTATATTGAGCCAAAAGTTCGCGTCTATTAATATTAAGCGTCAACTGATTAGCAGATAAGTAATCATTCATTATTCATTTATTAAAAGATGACCGCCAGCTACAAGTTTATGCCAGCGCCGCGCTTTTATTGATAAGCCTATTGATAAAAGCTGGCGCAACCATAAAGCAATTCTTGTACGCTCGCCCTCACTTAGTGTGGAGTTTAGTATTATGAGCAGAGGTACTCGCACCATCGAAATTTATCGCTACGATCCTGACAAGGACGCAGCGCCACGTATGCAGACTTATACCATTGAGCTATTAGACTCTGATCGTATGTTACTCGACTTGCTATTACGTCTAAAAAAGCAAGATGAAACTATTACTTTCCGTCGCTCTTGTCGTGAAGGTATCTGTGGCTCTGATGGTATGAACATCAATGGTAAGAACGGTTTGGCTTGCTTGCTGAACATGAATACTTTACCTGAGAAAATTACTATCCGTCCCCTCCCAGGTTTACCTGTAGTGCGTGATTTAGTCGTCGATATGAACCAGTTCTATGAGCAGTATGAAAAGGTTCATCCTTACTTAATCAACGATCAGCCAGCACCACCAACTGAGCGTCTACAGTCGCCTGAACAGCGTGATAAACTTAACGGTCTTTACGAGTGTATCTTATGCGCTTGCTGTTCTACTAGCTGCCCATCATTTTGGTGGAACCCTGATAAATTCTTGGGCCCGTCAGCACTGTTGCATGCTTATCGATTTGTAGCAGATAGCCGTGATAATGATACTCAAGCCCGTTTGGCACGTTTAGATGATCCGTTTAGCTTATTCCGCTGCCGTGGCATCATGAACTGTGTATCAGTGTGTCCTAAAGGTTTAAATCCTACACAAGCGATTGGCCATTTGCGTAATATGCTAATTGACCAAGCAGGGTAGTATCTAGCCAATAGTTGCCGGCAACAGGCAATAGAAGCTATCTAAAAAAACACAGCATAAAACATCGTCAGTAAGCTGGCGGTGTTTTTTTTGGTTTCAGGACATTGAGTAGGGTGTGGTAGACGGCAAGAATCTGCTCTAGATAGTTATTGGCAGCTAGCCCTTGAAATTGATTAGAGTTGTTATGGTCAGCTAGAGTACAAGTGACCAGCTTAGTTATCGACACTATTAGCTATAACCAGCTACTATGACTGCTATCTATCTGCTTGTAATTTTATAATAGCGTCGCGTTGATAGCCTGTAAAAATCTATTTTTTCTTAACTAATGAGCAATAGCTAGTAAAATGCTGATTTTCTACACAATATTTATGATTATGACCAATTACCAAAATAATATAGCGAATTAAAGCCACTATTTTTATAATAGCTGTAAAAACATGCAAATAAAAATGTTATCATAGTCACCGTGCTCAATATGAAGGCTATAATGAATATTTATTACATAAATACCTAGTATTGAACAAACAAACTACCTCAGGTAATTTTTGCATGTTACCCTAAGCAGCAATGTATGTTTAGCACAAAAACAGCGTATATTGATCAAGGAAGAATTTTTGCAGCAGGAAATAGCTGATCTATCGGCTAGCTGAATACCTTAACTATCTACCAATTATTTATCAAAGTTATATTGAAGTTACGATGCTAGCTCATCAAGGTTTTAATAGTGAGCTATGATAATAGGATTAGGTATTAATCTATTAGTTATGGCTGCTTTTAGTATATAGCAATCGATTTTGTGAAACGAGGCTGAAAACAAGACCGGACGTTCACAATTAATGATAACTATAAACTTAGTAGTAACTGGTTTGATGTATTTATTAGTAAAATAACCATCAAAGTAAGTGACCACATAGCCACGATAAGCAACTACATTCCGAGTAACTACTTTCTGATGGTATACGCCAACTGTCCAAGTGCTTAGCATATGACGGATCACACAACAATAAGCACAATTCCATTCATTTATCTATCAAATAGACGATTATTATGAATAGCATAACTAAACAAGTAACTGATTCAGGACACACTGAACTCGCTGCTGACAACGCCCTTTATATCGAATCCCTCTACGAGCAATTCCTAATCGACCCTACTAGTGTCGATACGGATTGGCAAGATTACTTTAAACAGTATCAATCGCCAAACGATGCTCATCATAACGCTATCAAAGATCAGTTTTTATTATTAGCTCGTAACCAAACAGCTAATAAAGGATCTGTTGCGTCTACTGATGGGGCAGCTTCTAATGCTACACACCGTGCAGATCCTAAGCAAATGGGCGTTCAACAGCTCATTTCTGCTTATCGTCGCCGTGGTCATCGTTATGCTCAGCTTGATCCTTTAGGCTTACACCCACGTCCGGAAGTTGAAGACCTAACGCTGGCTTATCATAATCTAGCAGAGTCTGATTTGGACACGATATATCCTACTAGCGATTTAAATATCGGTAAGAGTGAAGCATCGTTACGTGAGATTATCGAAATCATGGAACGCGTCTACTGCCGTTATATCGGTGTAGAGTACATGCATGTCACTAGCAGTACTGAAAAACGCTGGATGGAAAAGTATCTTGAATCTAATTTGGGTCATATCGAATTCGATAAAGAAAAACGTTTAGCTATACTCGAGAGTTTGACAGCAGCTGAAGGCCTAGAGAAATATCTAGCGCGTAAATATACTGGGGTAAAACGTTTCGGTCTAGAAGGCGGTGAGAGCTTTATTCCAGCAGTTAATGAAATCATCCAACGTGCTGGTAGTTATGGTACTAAAGAGATGGTTATCGGTATGGCGCATCGCGGACGTCTTAACCTGTTGGTTAACGTTTTGGGTAAAAACCCCGCGGATTTATTTGATGAATTCGACGGCAAAGTGCAGCCAGAAAAAGGCTCCGGTGACGTTAAGTATCACAATGGTTACTCATCAAACGTGATGACTCCAGGCGGAGAAGCACATTTAGCTTTAGCCTTTAACCCATCACATCTTGAGATTGTTGCTCCAGTACTAGAAGGCTCAGTACGTGCCCGTCAAGTACGTCGTAACGATACTGATGGTAACTTGGTATTGCCTATAGTAGTTCATGGTGATGCGGCGTTTGCTGGTCAAGGCGTAGTGCAAGAGACCTTCCAGATGTCACAGACTCGTGCTTATACTACGGGTGGCACGCTACATATCGTTATTAATAACCAAGTCGGCTTTACTACTAGCCGTCAAGAAGATGCGCGTTCGACAGAATACTGTACTGACGTAGCAAAAATGGTTCATGCGCCTATATTACACGTGAATGGCGATGACCCTGAATCAGTAGTATTTGCCTCACAATTAGCGTTAGATTATCGCCATGAGTTTGGTAAAGATATTATTATTGATTTATTCTGCTATCGTCGTAATGGTCATAACGAAGCCGATGAGCCATCAGCAACTCAGCCTTTGATGTATGCCATTATCAAAAAACTAGCGACTACTCGTACTATCTATGTACAAAAATTAGTTGCAGCGGGCGTGATCAGCGATGCTGAAGCTACCAAATACGAAGACGAATATCGTGAATCGTTAGATCGTGGTGAATACGTAGTAAATGCTTTAGTTCTTGAGCCAAGCGAAGAGTTATTCGTTGACTGGACCCCTTATCTAGGCCATGAGCTACAAGATGATTGGGATACTAGTGTCGATATAGAGAAGCTTAAAGCTTATGGCCGCAAAATGGCTGAGATGCCGGAAGGCTATACTTTACAACGCCAAGTTCAAAAAGTTGTTGAGCAGCGTTTAGCGATGCAAACTGGTACAGAGCCATTGAACTGGGGAGCAGCTGAGACTTTAGCTTATGCTTCTTTAGTTGATAACGATGATATTATGGTGCGTATCACTGGTGAAGATGTGGGTCGTGGTACTTTCTCTCATCGTCATAGCGAACTGTATAACGTCACTGATGGCAGTATGTATGTGCCGCTAGCTCACATGAGTGAAAAACAAGCACGCTTTGCTACTTATAACTCTTTGTTATCAGAAGAGGCGGTATTAGCCTTTGAGTATGGTTATGCGACTACGGTTCCTAATGCGGTAGTTATTTGGGAAGCGCAGTTTGGTGACTTCGTCAATGGCGCGCAAGTTGTTATCGATCAGTTCATCGCTAGCGGTGAGACTAAATGGCAGCGCGTTTGTGGTCTGACTATGTTATTGCCACACGGCTTTGAAGGTCAAGGCCCTGAGCATTCTTCAGCCCGTCTTGAGCGTTTCTTGCAGTTATGTGCTGAAGACAATATGCAAGTAATCACCCCAACTACGCCAGCGCAAATATATCATGCGTTACGTCGCCAAGGTGTCCGTCCTATCCGTAAGCCACTGATTGTAATGTCGCCAAAAAGCTTGTTACGTCATAAGCTGGCAACTTCAGAATTAGAAGAGCTGGCTAACGGCAAGTTTGAGACAGTATTGTCAGAGATAGACAATCAAGATGCTAGCAAAGTAACGCGTTTGGTACTTTGTGGTGGTAAGGTTTATTATGACTTATTAGAGCAGCGTCGTGCTTTAGGTCTTGATCATGTGGCTATCGTCCGTATCGAGCAATTGTATCCGCTACCAGAAGCACGCATGGTTGCTGAGATCGAAAAATACAGTAATCTTGAAGAAATAGTTTGGACGCAAGAAGAGCCGTTGAACCAAGGCGCTTGGAATTACTTAGCACCAAATATGTTCCGTATCGTAGTACCGCATCCAACTAAAGCGGAGCTTATGAGACCAGTTGCACGTCCTGCTAGTGCAGCTCCTGCAACAGGATCTGCAAAACTGCATGTCCAGCAGCAGCAAGCTCTAATTGCTGGTGGTCTTGGCATAACAGTAGACCAACTGGCTAAATAGTTAAAAAACTTTGAATGACAGTGGTCAGCGTTCTATATAAAACGTTGAACGCTGTTGCTCAAATTATTAGCATTTATAGTATTGGTAAAAACAACACTAGTATCCAAAGTATTAATATCGAGTATTTAAAGCATCAGTACTATTTAAAGCATTAGAATATAGCAGCATCCGTATCAGGCGATAACAGTCAGCAGCTAACTATTTATACTAGTTATTCGCGCTAACTGCCTATCACGACTTTATAATAAATAGTAATATCTAAATCTAAGGAGTATATCGATGGCTGAAATTAAAGCCCCCGTGTTTCCAGAATCGGTTGCCGATGGCACAATCGTTGAATGGCACGTCACTGAAGGTCAACAAGTTAATCGTGATGACCTACTAGCTGAAATCGAAACTGACAAAGTAGTACTAGAAGTAGTTGCGCCAGATAATGGTGTGGTCACTAAAATCGTCAAGCAAGTTGATGATACTGTATTGTCTGACGAAATTATTGGTGAGTTTGAAGCTGGCGCTAGTGCAGCACCAGCTGTAGATCCAAATCTACCAGCTGCTCCTGTACAAGAAAAGCAAGCAACTGATGGCGGTGAGCCAGTACAAGCTACTGCTAACACTAGTGGTCCTGAAGCTGATCATAAAGATCAAAGCCCAGCAGTACGCAAAGCAGCAAAAGAGTCTGGCGTTGATCCAAAAGACGTTGAAGGTAGTGGTCGTGGTGGTCGAGTTACCAAAAGTGACATGAGTAGCCCAACCCTGAAAGCTGATAGCAGTATCAAAACTGACAGCGGCCAACCAGTTGCTGAAGCCGGCGCACGTAGTGAAAAACGTGTTCCTATGACCCGTCTACGTAAGACAGTTGCAAATCGTCTGCTAGCGGCGTCTCAAGAAACGGCTATGTTAACTACGTTTAACGAAGTCAACATGAAGCCATTGATGGAACTTCGTGCTCAATACAAAGATCGTTTTGAGAAGCGTCATGGTGTACGTTTAGGCTTTATGTCATTATTTGTGCGTGCGGCTACTGAAGCGTTAAAACGTTTCCCAGCAGTCAATGCTTCATTAGATGGCGATGATATTGTTTATCATGGTTACTATGATATCGGTGTTGCTGTATCATCAGATCGTGGTCTAGTAGTACCAGTACTACGTGATACTGATCAGATGAGCATGGCTGATGTCGAAAGCCGTATCCGTGAGCTTGGTGGCCTAGCGCAAAAAGGCAAACTAGGTCTAGAAGATATGATGGGTGGTACTTTCACTATCTCTAACGGTGGCGTATTCGGTTCATTAATGTCAACTCCTATCTTGAACCCACCACAAACTGCTATCTTAGGTATGCATGCTATCAATGACCGCCCAATGGCGGTTGATGGTAAAGTTGAAATCCTACCTATGATGTATTTAGCATTGTCTTATGACCATCGTATGATTGATGGTAAAGAAGCAGTACAGTTCTTAGTAACCATCAAAGAATTGGTCGAAGACCCATCACTGCTATTATTAGATTTATAAGCTCATAAGCTTGTATTGGCTAACGTTGATACAAGCTTTTTAGTTATGATCTATGCTGCAACCAGTCTACTTTAGGCTATAAAATCATCTTAGTTATTCTGTAATACTCATTATATAAATCAGCGTTATTGCCAATCTTCGGCACATAAGTCACAGATTAATAGCGATTGCGCTAGAGTTAATAACTCAGATAATTACTATCATTTAAGCTATAAATAAAATATGGAAATCCATTATGAAAGACAATTATGATCTAGTCGTTATCGGCGGCGGTCCTGGTGGTTATGTAGCTGCTATTCGTGCAGCTCAACTAGGTATGAGCGTAGCTTGTATTGAAAAACGTATTTATAAAGGCGCGCCAGCACTTGGCGGTACTTGTTTAAACGTTGGTTGTATCCCTTCAAAAGCTTTGTTAGATACTTCACATCGTTATGAAGCTACTAAACATGACCTTGATGAGCATGGTATTAGTACTGGTGACGTTGCTATCGATATCGAAACGATGATCGGCCGTAAAGAAGCTATCGTTAAGCAGCTAACTGGTGGTATTGCCGCTTTATTCAAAGGTAATGGCATTGACTGGCTACAAGGTTGGGGTACTTTACTCGACGGTAAAGGTAGCGATAAAAAAGTTAAGTTCACAGCTGAAGATGCTGCTGAGTCTACTATTACTGCTAAAAACGTTATTCTTGCTTCAGGTTCTATCCCTATCGATATTTCAGTTGCCAAAACTGATCATGATCGTATAGTTGACTCAACCGGCGCTTTAGATTTCACTGAAACTCCTAAGCGTTTAGGCGTAATCGGTGCTGGTGTTATCGGTCTTGAGCTAGGTTCTGTATGGCGTCGTCTTGGTAGTGAAGTAGTAGTGTATGAAGCATTACCTAGCTTCCTAGCAGCTGCTGATAAAGACATGGCTAAAGAAGCGGCCAAAATGTTCAAAAAGCAAGGCCTTGATATCCGTGTTGATACCAAAGTTATTAAAGCTGAAGTTCAAGGTGATGAAGTTGTGGTCACTAGTGAAAATAAAGGCGAGTCATCAGAGCAGCGTTTTGATAAGCTAATCGTTTGTGTTGGTCGTCGTGCTTATTCTGAAAAATTGCTAGGTGATGACAGCGGTATTAAACTGACTGAACGTGGCCTTATCGATGTCGATGATCAGTGTAAGACTAATCTTGATGGCGTCTATGCTATCGGTGACTTAGTACGTGGTCCGATGCTTGCGCATAAAGCTTCAGAAGAAGGCGTAATGGCTGTTGAACGCATCCATGGCGAAAAAGCACAAGTTAACTATGACACTATTATTAATGTCATTTATACTCATCCAGAAATCGCTTGGGTAGGTATGACTGAGCAAGAAGCTACTGAAGCAGGTTTTGAAGTGAAAACCGGTTCATTTAGCTTAGCGGCTAATGGTCGTGCCTTGGCTCAAAGTGAAGCTGAAGGTTCTATCAAAGTAGTAGCTGATGCTAAGACTGATCGCCTGCTAGGTATGCATGCTATCGCTGCTGGTGCGGGTGATATCGTTCATCAAGGTATGATTGCGATGGAGTTTGTTTCTAGTATCGAAGACTTGCAGTTGATGACGTTTGCTCATCCAACTATATCAGAAGCAGTGCATGAAGCCGCTCTATCAGCGGATGGCCGTGCTATTCATACTATCCAACGTAAAAAACGTAAGTAGAGCATAATCTGCTTATATGAAGTACCAATTATCCCAGACAGTGCTGAAGCGCTCACTATTATCGTAGTGCTTCAGTAGCAGTAGTAAGTGCGCTAGATGGATACTAACGTGCACTTATTTTCACTTTTTATTAATTGTAAAAAATAAAGGATACAATCAATGAATTTACATGAGTATCAAGCAAAAGAGCTATTAAAAAGCTACGGTTTGCCAATTCAAGAAGGCATTATTGCCTATAGTGGCGACGAAGCAGCAGCAGCTTTTGATAAAACCCCAACGGATATTGCGGTTATCAAAGCGCAAGTACATGCTGGTGGCCGTGGTAAAGCGGGTGGCGTTAAATTAGTTAAAACTCGTGAAGAAGCTAAGCAAGTTACTGATGAGCTTATCGGTACTAACTTAGTTACTTTTCAAACTGACGCCGATGGTCAGCCAGTCAACTTCGTATTGGTTGCAGAAGATATGTATCCAGTACAGACTGAGCTATATCTTGGCGCTGTTGTGGATCGTTCTACTCGTCGTGTTACCTTCATGGCATCAACCGAAGGTGGTGTTGATATCGAAGAAGTCGCTAACGAGACTCCAGAAAAAATCTTTAAAGTTAGCGTTGATCCTTTAGTAGGTCTAATGCCTTATCAAGCGCGTGACATTGCGTTTAAATTGGGTCTAGAAGGCAAGCAGATCAATCAGTTTGTAAAAATCATGACTGGCGCTTATCATGCCTTTATTGATAACGACTTTGCTTTGCTTGAAGTTAACCCATTAGCAGTTCGTGAAAACGGCGAGATTGTTTGTGTTGACGGCAAAATTGGTATCGATTCAAACGCTCTTTATCGTTTACCAAAAATCGCTGCTCTTCAAGATAAAACTCAAGAAAATGAGCGCGAGCTAAAAGCAGCTGAGTTTGACCTAAACTATGTGGCTCTAGAAGGTAACATCGGTTGTATGGTTAACGGTGCTGGTCTAGCAATGGCTACCATGGATATCATCAAGTTGTATGGCGGCAAGCCTGCTAACTTCTTGGACGTTGGCGGCGGGGCAACTAAAGATCGTGTTGTTGAAGCTTTCAAAATCATTTTGGAAGACAGCAGCGTTGAAGGTGTTCTAATCAACATCTTCGGTGGTATCGTACGTTGTGACATGATTGCAGAAGCTATTATCGCTGCTATCAAAGAAGTTGACGTAAAAGTACCTGTTGTTGTACGCCTAGAAGGTAACAACGCTGAAAAGGGTTCACAAATTCTAGAAGAGTCTGGTCTGAAACTTATTTCAGCTCAAGGTCTTGCCGACGCTGCCCAAAAAATTGTCGATGCTGTTAAAGCCTAAGCTCCTAAACGCTTAAGCAAACGAGCATAGTAGTCAAAGCGTAATAGCGGCAGTTCAATAGAGTAGTTATCAATATTTAGTAACTCTCTATACGAAGGGCTGCTATTACAAGACAACCGCATACAAGGAATAAATAATGAGTGTATTAATCGACAAAGACACCAAAGTATTGGTGCAAGGTTTTACCGGTAAAAACGGTACTTTCCATTCTGAACAAGCTATCGAATATGGTACTAAAGTTGTTGGTGGCGTAACGCCAGGCAAAGGCGGTCAAACGCATTTAGGCTTACCAGTATTTGATACTATGGCTGAAGCTATGGAAGTGACTCAAGCTGACGCTTCTGTTATCTATGTACCAGCTCCATTCGTACTAGATTCAATCATTGAAGCTATCGATGCTGGCGTTAAGCTAATCGTAGTAATCACTGAGGGCGTACCGACTATCGATATGCTAAAAGCCAAGCGTTATCTTGAAGAAGCTGGCGATGTACGTTTAGTTGGTCCTAACTGCCCAGGTGTTATCACTCCAGGTCAGTGCAAAATTGGTATTATGCCAGGCCATATCCATTTACCAGGTAAAGTGGGCATCATCTCACGCTCTGGTACTTTGACTTATGAAGCAGTAGCTCAAACTACTAAGCTTGGTTTTGGTCAGTCAACTTGTATCGGTATCGGTGGTGATCCTATCCCTGGTATGAACCAAATCGATGCATTGAAACTGTTCCAAGATGATCCACAAACTGAAGCTATCATTCTGATCGGTGAAATCGGCGGTACTGCTGAAGAAGAAGCAGCTGCTTACATCAAAGACCATGTCACTAAGCCAGTTGTTGGTTACATCGCTGGTGTTACTGCTCCTGAAGGCAAGCGTATGGGTCATGCCGGCGCTATCATTTCAGGCGGTCAAGGTACAGCTGAAGAGAAATTTAAAGCTTTTGAAGATGCAGGCATTGCTTATACCCGTGATCCTTCTAAACTTGGCGAAAAGCTTAAAGAAGTTACTGGCTGGTAATATAGGCTTTAGTCTATACTGATAACCTATGTAGCTAACTACTATAATGACATTGAAAATTATCAAAGACACCCCTACAATGGGGTGTCTTTTTTTATTCAAAAATTGCTCTAGGTGATGAAATGCAGCAGAAAATATTAGTAACAGGCGGTGCAGGATATATCGGCTCACATACTTGTATAGCGCTGCATGAAGCAGGCTATGGTATCGTTGTTTATGATAATCTAACCAATAGTAGTCGCGAAGCTATCAATCGTGTTGCGCAGCTTATTGATGCTCCGATCGAGTTTATTGAAGGCGATGTGCGTAATACTGAGCAGCTTCGAGAAGTGTTCGCCGCGCATCAGTTCTTTGGGGTGATTCACTTTGCGGGACTAAAAGCGGTTGGGGAGTCAGTTGCCAAGCCGTTGATGTATTACAATAATAATGTCAGTGGCACTATTGCTTTGCTAGAAGTGATGGCGGATCATCAGGTCAAGAATTTAGTGTTCTCATCCTCTGCTACAGTATATGGTGATCCTGAAACCTTACCTATCGATGAAAGCTCGCCACGTTCTTGTACTAACCCTTACGGTCAAAGCAAGTTAATGGTTGAATATATCTTAGAAGATTTGGCAGTATCTGATGATGATTGGAACTTAGTAACGCTTAGGTACTTCAATCCAGTAGGCGCGCATATATCCGGTCAAATTGGTGAAGATCCTAATGACACTCCTAATAACCTGATGCCGTATATCTCGCAAGTGGCTGTAGGTAAGCTTAAAAAGTTAAGTATCTTTGGTAATGATTACCCTACGGTCGATGGCACAGGGGTTCGCGATTATATTCATGTGGTTGATTTGGCAGCTGGTCATGTGGCGGCTTTGCAATATCTAGAGCAGCAAGCCGACTTAGCAACTAACGATTTAGCAACTAACGATACGGTAACCAACAGTTCGGCGATCAAAACTTCAGTAGGCTTTTTACCTATTAACTTAGGTAGTGGCAAGGGCAGCTCAGTATTAGAGTTAGTCACTGCTTTTAGTGAAGTAACTGCTCAAAGCGTTCCTTATCAGTTTGCGCCCCGTCGCGCTGGTGATATTGCTAGTTGTTATGCCAGTGCAGACAAAGCTAAAGCGCTGTTGAATTGGCAAGCCCATCTCTCGATTACTGATATGTGTGTCGATACTTGGCGTTGGCAGAGTATGAACCCTAATGGCTATCGCCCGACTTAAATTTTATTAGCTGATCTTTATTAGATAGCTTTTATTGAAAGGCTTTTACCAGATAACTTTCTCAGAGAGTTTTATCTAATAAGCTTGCACTACCAGTTATAAATAGTAAGTGACTATCAGTCATCATCCTAATTGATCTTATTTTTAATGTAGCCTAATACTTATGAAAAAAATCACTCACGCTGTTATTCCAGTCGCCGGCTTCGGTACCCGTATGTTGCCTTTGTCTAAAGCGGTTCCTAAGGAATTATTGCCTCTAGGCAATCGTCCTGCTATTCATTACGTAGTCGAAGAAGCTATCGCTGCTGGTATCAAGCATATTGTGTTAGTTGGCCATGCGCAAAAAAGCGCGATTGAAAACTATTTTGATATCAATGCCGAGCTTGATAATCAGTTGCGTCATAAAGGTAAGGATGAGCTAGCGGATAGCTTAAACTGGCTACCAAAAGATGTGACTGTATCAATGATACGTCAAGGCCAAGCTTTAGGCTTAGGCCATGCAGTATTAGCCGCACGACCGATCATTGGTGAGCATGATTTTGCGGTACTGCTACCTGACGTGGTATTAGATCCGTTTACTACTGATCTACAGAGCGATAATTTAGCTTTTATGCTCAATGAATTTACTCAGAACGGCTATTCACAGATCCTAGTCGATAAAGTAGCTGATGAAGAAGTGTCTAAATATGGGATAGCTAAACTCAGCGCTGATACCAATTTTGAGGACATTGCTACTGATACTACTACCGTTAACGCTAGCTTTAAAGTAGCGGGCTTTGTAGAGAAACCGAGTCTAGCGGATGCTCCTTCGCGTTTAGCGGTTGTTGGCCGTTACGTGTTTAGCAATCAGATTTTTGACTATTTAGCCAATACCAAGGCCTCCGTCGGTGGAGAAATTCAGTTAACGGATGCTATCGATGCGCTAATTAGTCAGCAAGGTGTTGAAGTGACTACTATGTTGGGTAATAGCTATGATGCTGGCGATATGCAGTCTTATATGCAAGCCTTTATTTATTTTGCTCAACAACAATTATAAGACGATAAATAGCCGATGAATAATTCACTATTTGATAGTAACGACTTAGCCAGCAGTGAGATTAATAATATCCATCCTAATGCCCGTGGCTCTAAGCACTGGACAACTCTGCAACAGCTTGCTGAGCAGCCTTTGTCATTGGCGGCCTTGTTCGCTCAAGACCAGACTCGCACGCAGCGTTTTAGTAGCCAAGCGGGTGCGCTGTATATGGATTATAGCAAGCAGGGTATCACTGATGAGGTGCTAGCAAGCTTGCTCAACTTAGCGCACAGCTGTGATTTAGAAGCTCGTATAAAAACCCTGATGCAAGGGGCGATGGTTAACACTAGTGAAGAGCGTGCGGCATTACATACAGCGCTGCGCTTGCCTGAAGGGGCCAAACTGCAAGTAGGCAACCAAGATGTAGTGAGTGACGTGCATAATAGTCTAGCGCAAGTAGCCCGCTTATCGCAGCGTATTCGTAGCGGTAACTGGCGTGGATTCTCTGGCAAAGCCATTACTGATGTAGTCAATATCGGCGTTGGTGGTTCCGATTTAGGGCCCTTAATGGCGGCTACGGCTCTTGATGAATGGGCAGATACTGAGATCGTCGTCCACTTTGTGTCGAACATGGATGGCAGTCAACTTGATAATTTGCTTAAACGCTTAAACGCCGAAACTACCTTGTTTATTATTTCTTCTAAGTCTTTTGGTACAGTTGATACGCTGTCTAATGCTAAGACTGCTCTATCTTGGTTGTTGGCTACGGCAACCCTACGTGCTGGTACTCAAGATAGTGTATTGCGTCGGCATTTTATTGGTATATCGGCCAATAACGCTAAAATGACTGCTTGGGGTATCCACCTTGAGAATCAGTTGCAGTTATGGGATTGGGTCGGTGGTCGCTTTTCTTTATGGTCAGCAATTGGCCTAGCTATTGCTATTCGTATTGGTATGCCTCAATTTCGTGAGCTATTAGCCGGTGCGCATAGCATGGACATGCATTTTGCTACTGCTGATTTTTCCGATAATCTGCCAGTGTTGTTAGGCTTACTTGCGGTTTGGAACAGTACTTTTTTACACATTCACGCGCATACGGTATTGCCTTATGATGGGCGCTTGGGTTATTTACCTAGTTACTTGACTCAGTTAGAGATGGAGAGTAATGGCAAATCAGTCACTCTTGGCGGTGAGCATGTAGACTATGATACTTGTCCTATATTATGGGGCGAAATCGGCTCTAACGCCCAGCATGCATTTTATCAGCTGTTGCATCAAGGTACGCAGCATGTCTCCTGTGATTTTATAGCCTGCGTGCGTCACTATAGTGATGAGGTGCAGAACGCATCGTTACAACATCAACATGAGTTATCATTAGCTAATTGTTTGGCACAAAGTCGAGTGCTAGCATTTGGTAACGCCGCGGTAGCTGATATCACTGATAGTTGTGAGGCTGATAAATACAAGCATTATCGTGGTAATCAGCCATCGACTACTTTGTTGATAGATGAGCTTACACCGCACAGCTTAGGGGCTTTAGTGGCTCTTTATGAACACAAAGTTTACGTGATGGCCAGTATTTGGGATATCAATCCCTTTGATCAGTGGGGCGTTGAGATGGGTAAGCAGATGGCCGAGTCGGTGTATCATGCGCTACAAGATAATAATAGCATTAGCCCTTTTGATAGCTCTACTAATCAGCTATTGGCGCATATTAGACAGCTTTCTTAGGGTATGTCTTCACTACAAAGAGTTATTATTCAATCGTATTAAAACAGCTATGTTTTCGCCACGGTTTGCAAGTTCATAGCTAATAAGGTGCGGTTATTGCTTACAAAACCTCCTTTGAGCTGCAGCAATATAGCTTGTTTTTATCCTTATAACTCAGTTGAAGATACCCCTTATTACTAGCAATAATGCTTTTAACGCTATTCTGATTAAATACAGCTAGGGTTTATGCCAAACTATATAAGTTGTTAAAGCTGTATAAGTTATCTGCATAACAGTAGCTATTCATGCCATAAAAATACAAAAAGGTAGCACTATGCCCTCTGATTCCACCCAAAACTCTATAGCTTATGATGCTGAAAACTTAAAAGTATGCGTTATTATTGGTCATGATATTGAGGCCATTACTAGCGCCGTAGTGCTGGCAAGTTTAGGTCGAAGTGTGCATCTATATGCGGACAGAAAAATATTAAATCAGCAATTACAACAGTATGGCTTTGAGCATCATCTGCAAGCGTTGTGGCAGCTGTATACTCAGCAGCAGCAAATTATCAGTCAAGACTTACCTGAGAGCGCAGATCAGCTAATTAAACGTTATGAGCAAGTGGCTACTACTGATAACACTCACACCCCAGTAGCACTGTACTGGTTATTTTTAGATAGTATCAAGTCTGTCTGGTCGGATGACCATTGGTTAATGGCTTTTAATCATAGCCAACAGCAAAACTTGCCAGTTATTATTAGTGCTATCGAGCCATTAGGTTATATTCCTGCATTGGCTGAGCGCCTACAACGGGCATGGGTTTACTATATACCTTTTGTATTCTTACAAGATGGCGAAGCTTATAGCTCCATGCTGACCCCTTCGCTTTGGTTGCTCGGTGAAAAAACCGCAGATAGTAGCCAGCATCTATCAGCACTACAGCCCTTAATTCAACACGCTCAAGCTCATCATCATGCTGATATTGCCACTATAGAGTTTGCGCGTAGTAGTATTATGGCGATGCTAGCGACGCGCGTCAGTTTTATGAATGAGATGTCGCGTTTGGCAGATAGTCACCAACTTGATATCCAAAAAGTCAGTAGTATTATGGGGCTTGATGCGCGAGTTGGTAGTAGTTATCTGCAGGCTGGCTGGGGGTTTGGTGGTAACACTCTGCCTACAGAGCTTGATAAGCTACAGTGCTCTGCTCAAAATAATAGTGTCAATATGCCCCTACTACAATCGGTTATGCATATTAACGAAGATCAAAAAGAGCTCATATTCCGCAAATTTTGGCAGTATTTTGATGGCTTTATCGATGACAGGACTGTGATGATTTGGGGAGCTAGTTATAAACCCGGCTCAGGACGCACAGCAGGTTCAGCGATACATCCTTTATTAGAGCTGCTATGGTCTTATAATATACGCACTATCATTTATAGCGACAAAGCCAAGAGTGAGCTTGCCGAGCGTTATCGTGAGCAGCCTCTATTAGAGCTGGTAGACAGCCCTTATGAGCAACTTAATGCTGCGCAAGCCGTGTTCATCATTACCTTATCGCCACAGCATAGACTTGATGTGGCGCAGCTTAATCATCAAGCTATCCCTATATTTGATGCTCAAAATGCGCTTTCACGCGCCCAGATTGATGCTTTAGTAGGCGGTTATGTGGGTATCGGCCGTACTAAGTAAGCGCAGAAAATGGTTATGATATAAAGTTTTGATTAATAAACTATAGCAATCCATAGCAAAAAAAACGCCTATCAATCTAGAGTTGACAGGCGTTTTGTTATTATAAACCATAGCTTGTATAGAATAGCTTAAGCTGGAACTGCACCTTGTAAAGCTAACCATTGCTGAATATCTTGAGTTTTGCTTGCTAATAATTTCTCATCGCCACGAGTTTCAATATTTAATCGAATCAAGGGTTCGGTGTTAGAAGCGCGCAAATTGAAACGCCAATCCTTGAAGTCAAGACTTAAGCCATCGAGAGTCGACTTAGTAGGGATTTGGCTACTGAATTTTTCTTCTATATCATTGATGATAGTTGCCGCATCATGTTTAGTGAGATGAAAATTTAATTCGCCTGAGCTTGGGTAAGCGGCAATGTAACCAGTGACTAATTGTGAAAGGGTTTTGCCAGTAACTGATAACAGCTCAATGGTCAATAACCACGGAATCATGCCACTATCACAATAGCAGAAATCACGGAAATAGTGATGCGCTGACATCTCACCACCATAAACAGCGCCCGACTCGCGCATTACTTGCTTAATAAATGAATGTCCTGATTTACTAATAACCTTTTGTCCATTATGGGCGTCAATCACCGCTTCGGTATTATAAAGTACCCGTGGATCATAAACGATAGATTGGCCAGGATACTTATTTAAAAAAGCTTGCGCCAGCATACCGACTATATAGCTACCATCAATAAACTCACCATTTTCATCGAATAAAAAGCAGCGGTCAAAATCACCATCAAAAGCTATACCTAAGTCTGCTTTGTGCTCGATAACGGCCTGTTGAGTGGATTGTCTATTGGCCAAAATCATAGGGTTAGGAATACCGTTAGGGAAGCTACCATCAGGCTGATGATGCAGCTTAATGACTTTGATCGGTGCGCCAGCTTGCATTAGTTTGTCGACCAACAAATCGACTACAGGCCCTGCACTGCCATTACCTGAGTTAATAACTAAGGTTAAAGGTTGTAATTTGCTGGTATCAACAAAGCTCATTACGTGATCTATATAAGCGCTTTTATCGGTTAATAACTGTCGCTTTCCTAGCCGATAATTTGCGCCTTGTTCATTGCCAGTAGTGAATCGACCAGACTCAGCTAATGCTTGGATCTCAGCTAGACCATCATCGGCACTAATAGGCTTTGAATGCTCTTTAACCAATTTTAACCCATTATAATTGATAGGGTTATGACTAGCGGTCACTTCGATGCCTCCTAGCGCTTGATAATGGCTAGTAGCAAAATAGACTTCTTCGGTCCCAGTCATACCTAAATCTATGACATCAATACCAGCATCTAGGATACCAGTGATAGTTGCTTGCTTAAGTTGCTCACTAGAGTCACGGATATCACTGCCGATAACAATAGCCGGTTTGAGTTGTTTTAACTCATTATTAGTAGCACTATCATCATTAGCATCAACGCGCTCAGATAGAATCTGTGCAAAGGCGCGGCCAATACGATAAGCAATATCTTCATCCAAATTGACCCCAAGCTCACCACGAATATCATAAGCCTTAAAGGAATCAATAGTAATAGCTGTAAATTCAGTATGGGGAGAAGTATAGCTTACAGAAGTAGCACTATCAGACATAGACATGGCTAGAACATTCCTTGAGTTAGAACAGTAAAGTGGCTATAAAAATAACAGTTATGAGTATAAGGTAGTAAATATTAAATGATACACTAACTGATGAATCAATAGGGTAAAAGCCTGTCTCTAGCTTAGCTTATTTAGCCTCACTTTACTGCATTTGCTAGCTATAATAATGAGTTTTACAGCTGTTGTTTACCTTGCTATCTTTTATAAAAATTAACTAAAAACACAAGAGTAGCTTTTATGACTGAGCAAAATATCATTAGCGCACCGACGCCAGTACAAGGAACTCCTGAGGCTAGTGGCGAATTAACTGACTTGTTAGGCTTGATGGCACGGCTGCGTGCGGATTGTCCATGGGATCAAAAGCAGAGCAATCATAGCCTAATACCTTATGCTATCGAAGAAGCTTATGAGCTGGGCGAAGCGGTACAAGCTGATGATGATGAAGATATCAAAAGTGAGCTTGGTGATGTTCTGCTACAAGTTGTTTTTCATTGTCAGCTCTATGCTGAGCAAGGTCGTTTCGATATCAGTGACGTCATAAGCACCTTACAACAGAAGCTGATTCGTCGCCATCCACACGTGTTTGAAGCCGAAAATCTAGTTGATGAAGCGGCAGTTAAAGTCCGTTGGGATGAAATCAAAGCTGAGGAGCATCAGGCTGCTGCTGCTCGTGGCAAACCGCGCCGTCGGTTGGATGCCATAAAAGCCGGTAGTGCCTTGATGCAAGCACAAGAGGTACAAAAGCAAGCGGCAAAGTTAGGCTTTGATTGGCCAGGCATTGAAGGGGCTTTCGATAAGCTTGATGAAGAGATTAGTGAATTAAAAGCGGAGGTTAGGGACAAGTCAAAATCGGCTGCTAAATACAATATAAGCAAAGCCAATATTAGAGACATTGAAAAAGAGCTTGGCGATTGTTTTTTTGGCTTAGTCAATGTAGCCCGTAAATTAAACTTGGACGCTGAAGCCGCAGCCCTCACTTGCGTGCACAAATTCAAATCACGCTTTGCTTATATCGAAACCCAATTAGAGCAAGTAGATAAAAGTGTAGAAGATAGTGATTTAACTGAGATGGATAGGCTATGGGAGGCCGCCAAACAGTATGAACGCTGAAAACAGGTCGTTTTATGGCTTTAGTTTCACTAAGTCAGCTACACTGGCTTGGGGCTTAGCTTTTGCCTTATTTTTTAGTTTCGGTACAGTGGTTAATGAGGGACAAGCAGCGCCTTGCTTCGGTAATGCGCAAAGCGCCTATAATTATTTGCTAACCCAAGAAGAGTTGGAAAACCAAGCCCTAAGCCAAAATAGCATTAATATCAATCGTGCTAGTGAAGGTGAGCTGACATCGCTAAAAGGTATTGGTAGCAGTAAAGCACAAGCTATTATCTTATACCGCGAAATGTTCGGCGACTTTAAAAGTATCGATGAATTGGCAAAAGTAACAGGTATTGGGGCTAAAACCATAGAGAAAAATCGATCCCGTTTACAACTATAGAATTAAATATTTTTTAATTGACGATAATTTTGACAAAATTGCGTGTAAGTAAATATCTAAATACACCCACCGTGCATAAAATTTGTTAAACTAGCAGGTACATCCGCCTGACAAACGCTGTGTTGGTCAGGGTGGTTAAGAATATGGCAAGGAGTAGATGCATGGCCGAGCGTGCCGCCAAGCAGTTAGAACTGAATAAATCTGAATTACCTAATTCCATTACTGAAGTAATTGCCACTCTATCCCGAGCTGGGTTTGATGCCTATATCGTCGGCGGAGGAGTGCGTGATACTTTATTAGGACTGCGTCCAAAAGACTTCGACGCGGTTACTGATGCCAAGCCATATGAAATCAAAGATGTGTTTGGTAAGCGTTGCCGCATTATCGGTCGCCGCTTTCAGTTGGCGCATGTGTATTCTGGACGTGAACTGATAGAAGTAGCTACTTTTCGTGGTCCACCCAATAATGATTCCAATACCAATCAAGACGGTATGATCATACGTGACAACGTTTGGGGTGATATCAAACAAGATTTCTCTCGTCGTGATTTCTCTATCAATGCGCTGTATTATCAGCCGCTCAAAGGCGTAGTCCACGATTTTTGTGGTGCTCTTGATGATATCGATAACAAGATAATTCGGTTGTTGGGCAATGCACCAGTACGTATTGAAGAAGATCCAGTGCGTCTACTGCGGGCCTTACGTTTCAAAGCGAAATTAGGCTTTGAGTTCGATAAAGAGTTAGCCGAGCAGTTTCATGATGGTAATTGGGCATTGTTAGAGCAAATATCACCGCATCGTCTTTATGATGAAACTCAGAAGATGTTTACTGGTGGTTATCTAGTACCATTACTACCTTTATTGTTTGAATCAGGAGCGATTGATAGCCTTATCATCTATCCGCCTGCTGACCCGAGCCCATTAGTGCAGCAAGTAGCTATTAATACAGACAAGCGTATTGGTGCTGGTAAAAGTATCAATCCAGCCTTCTTTTATGCCGCCTTGCTGTGGGAAAACTATTTACACCAGTTAGAAAAAGCTAAAAAACGCAATATGCCATTCGCTGAAGCACAAATGCAAGCGGCTGGTAAAGTTATTGATCGTCAACGTATCAAAACCGCTATTCCTAAATTTGCTGAGCAGTTCATTCGTGATATTTGGCTATTGCAGCCAAAACTTGCCGCACCGCGTAGTAAGCAAATAGAGCAGTTGGCTGAGCATCCGCGTTTTCGTGCTGGCTTTGACTTCCTGTTATTACGTGAGCAGTGTGGTGATGCTGAGCATCCGTTGTCAGAGTCAACCAATGATATGGGGGACTGGTGGCAGACTTATCAGACTTTGTCTGAGTCGCAAAAACAACAAGCAATCGAAGATTTTGATGAAAATATTCGTCGTGGAGCTTATAAGCAAGCGAAGAATGGGCCACGTGGTCGCGGACGTAATCGTCAAAATCAACAAGATAGTAGCGATAACGAGCAAGCACAGCCAAGCGATATTAACAGTCAAAACAACAGTAGTAAAAAAGAGCAATTGATGACGAATGCGCAGCCCACAGCTATTAATGACGCCTCAAACGTACCGTCACGTCGTCGCCGTCGTGCTGATAATGCCTCGGAGGCTTTGGTGACAGCGCCGCAAGCTGACGCCAGTTTACAGTCATCGTCGCCACAATCTGAACCGTCAAAATCGCGCCATAGCAACAGGTCTGCTAATAAGCTGACGCCGCGACAGAAGCATGATAGTAATGAGCTGGCACAATTACAGCAGCTGTCATTGGCTTATAGTAGTGCTGAGTCTAATATAGACCAAGCCTCTAGCCCTGCGCCCCTGTTTGTGATTGAGCATGATAACGTCGTTCCGCCACTGAAAAAGCAACTGGCAGAGCAAACGCAGAAGCCTAATGCCAATTCAAATGCTAATACCCGTGCTAATACTAGTACTAGTGTTGAACAAAAAACGGCAGTATCTAAAGTTAAGCCTAAGCTACAACCTAAGCCGGAGCAAAAACTGGATCAAAAGTCAGCTAAATCTGTAGTTATTGAAGAAAAAGCCAAGCGCCCACTGACTTCTGTAGCAGAAACCCAAGTAGCACAAACGCCAAAATTGGTTAGTACTAATAATGAACCGATACCGCATCAGCGTCGTCGCCGTCAGCCAAGTACCGTAGAGGCAATGCCTACGGTTAATGGTTCAACTACTCGTTATGAGAAAAAACCACCTAAAGTAGTAGTGCCAGTCGATACTGAATCCAAAGCTAATTCTAAGCCTGAGTCTAAGCCTAAGTCTAAGTCTAAGTCTAAGGAAACAACTGCCAAGTTAGCTGGAGGCGGTAAAGCTGGTGAGCAAGCTAAGATCCCTAAAGTGGCTTCTGAAAAACAGGCTAAGGTTAGCCAAAAAACAGCTAGCAGTAGTAATGTTAAAGGCGCTGTACCTTCAAAGCGTCGCCGCCGTCAGCCTAGTACTGATATTACGGTGACGGAACAAGAAGGTAAGTAATGCTCATAAAAGCTGAGGCAAATACAGACGGCATTGCTAGCAGTATGAACGCTGAGGCTAGCAGTTGGATTAAATGCTATTTAGGCTTGGGTAGTAACTTGGCCAATGATTTAGGTTCACCAACTGAACATTTGCAGCAAGCGTTGAGTGCTCTACGTCAGTATAAACAGATTCGCAAGGTAGAAGTCTCTTCGTTTTATAGCTCGGCGCCGATGGGACCGCAAGATCAAGCTGATTTTGTTAATGCTGTGGCGGGACTTGAGACTACGCTGGCGCCACTTGAGCTGCTTGATGTTTGTCAGCAGCTAGAGCAAGGAGCTAAGCGGACGCGTCTGAGACACTGGGGTGAACGTAGCCTGGATGTAGATATTCTACTTTATGGTCAACAGCAAGTGAGCGAGCCAAGCTTGATAGTGCCGCATGTCGGGCTAAGCGAACGCAATTTTGTCTTAGTTCCATTGCGAGAACTGGCGCCGGAACTAATGATTTTACAGCAGTCTATTAGCGATTACCCTTTAAGTGTAGACTGGACAGCGCTACAGCGTCTAGATGAGCCTAAGCTGCGTTTAGATAATTCTGAGTAATACCCACATTAATAAAGCCTTATCGAGGGTCATATGACGACTTTATCGACTTTAAATAAGTTTAAAAAAGACGGTATCAAATTTACTTGCCTAACTTGTTACGATGCTATGTTCGCACGAATGATGGACAAGGCACAGATAGATACTATCTTGATTGGTGATAGCTTAGGCATGGTGGTACAAGGCCATGACTCGACTTTACCAGTTACAGTAAGCGATATGGCTTATCACACTGCTAATGTCGCTCGTAGCAACAAGCAGGCATTGATTTTAGCTGACTTGCCTTTTATGAGTTATGTTACCTTAGCCGATGCCATCGCTAATAGCCGTCAGCTGATGCAAGCTGGTGCTCATGTGATCAAGGTTGAAGGCGGTAGTGAGCTGTGTGATTTAGTAACTACGTTAGCCAATGCCGGTACACCAACTTGTGTGCATTTAGGGTTAACCCCGCAATCAGTCAATGTCTTTGGGGGTTATAAAATCCAAGGGCGTACTGAGGATGCTGCGGACAAATTACTATCTGATGCGCAAGCAGTAGTAGCTGCTGGAGCGGCGCTATTAGTCCTAGAGTGCGTTCCTGCCAAGCTTGCCAAACTAGTAACAGCAACTGTTCCAGTACCAGTCATTGGCATAGGTGCTGGCGCGGATACTGATGGTCAAGTACTAGTCATGCATGACATGTTAGGAATGGTGCATGGACGAGTACCACGATTTGTCCATGACTTCTTAACCGATGTGCGCAATAGTGATCATAATATCGAAGGGGCATTTGCCTTATATCAGCAAGCAGTACGTGAAGGTAGTTTTCCTACTGAGCAGCATCAATTTAGTTAGTAGCTGATTGCTTCTGTTATCCTGACTAACTTTTTATAGCACCCTATAACCAGAGTTTATAATGCCTATTATTCATCACCATATTGACTCTTTGCGCGCAGCTTTGCAGCCGTATCGTAGCGAGCAACGCATTGCTTTAGTGCCGACGATGGGCAACCTACATCAAGGGCATTTGCAGCTAGTAAAGCTGGCCAAACAGCATGCAGATATTGTGGTGGTGAGTATTTTTGTCAATCCTACTCAGTTTGGTGTAGGCGAGGACTTTGATAGCTATCCACGTACCCTTGATGCGGACGTAGCCATGCTAGCTAGTGTGGATGCTGATTATGTCTTCGCACCTAGTAGTGATGAGATGTATCCAGTGCTACCACCAGCGACTGCGATTACTGCTGGTGCTATTACTAGTCAGTTATGTGGCCAGTCACGACCGACCCATTTCGATGGTGTGGGCATTGTGGTGGCTAAGCTGTTCAATATTGTCCAACCTGATGTATCCATATTCGGACAAAAAGACTATCAGCAACTAGCTATTATCAAACAATTAGTTGGTGATTTGAGTTATCCAATTGCGATTATTGGAGCGCCAATAGTTCGTGCCAGTGATGGTTTGGCTTTATCCTCGCGCAATCAATATCTCAATACGGATGAGCGCCAGATAGCGCCTATTTTGCATAGTGAGTTACAACGCCTAGCGCAGCAACTGACTGAGGCACCAGACTATAAGTCCGTATTGCAATCACTGCTAACAGACAGTGCTAAACGTATTACTGACGCAGGCTTAGTTATTGATTATCTAGAAGTAAAAACTACCGATCTTGCAGCCATAGATACCCAAGACTCTCAGCTTACTAATAGCCAAGATTTAATTATTTTAGTCGCTGCTTGGTTAGGTCGTGCTCGTTTATTAGACAACCAGTTACTGACAGTCAACCCTTAATAATTAACCGTTTTAATAGCAATGCTCTACTAGTAATCTACAATCTAGCTTGCTATAGATTCAGTAATAGATTTGATAGTTATCAGCAAACAAGCCATAAATAGACCGGGCATAGTAGTGATTCAATGGACTTAATAAGACAGGGTAGTGAGTCATGGAAGCAACAGGTAAAGCTCAACAGCAGAATACAGTAGTAGCCTCGAATTCAGAAGATGCTATCAATGTATTAGTCATCTCTGGTCGTTCAGGATCAGGTAAAACTTCAGTATTAAATATACTAGAGGATTTAGGCTATTATTCTATTGATAATTTGCCATTATCCTTAGTGCCTGAAGCAGCGCATAAGCTGATTAGCGAGAGCGGTCTCAAACGTATTGCTCTAGGTGTTGATATTCGCTCACCGCGTGCCGATTTATCGAATTTCTCTGCCATACACGATACTTTAAAACAGACTTACGATGAAAAAAACGTGCAAGTGATTTATGTCACTGCACAAGAAGGCACCCTAGTTGCGCGCTTCAACGCCACTCGTCGCGTGCATCCGTTGATGGCACAAGATAGTGAAGATTCGGAGCATACTAGCTATAACTTGCCAGCCGCTATCAAAAAAGAGGTTGAGTTATTGCAACCTATTGCTAGTCATGCTGATATTATTATTGATACTACTAAGCTGAATATTCACCAATTAAAAGAGCGTCTACGTGAACAAATAGGTGCTGAAAATAAAATTGTCATTAACCTATTATCTTTTGGCTTTAAGTATGGCAGTCCTATTGACGCCGACTTTGTATTTGATGTTAGAATTTTACCGAATCCGCATTGGAATCCTGCGCTGCGTAGCGCTACTGGACTCGATGGTGAAGTGGCAGAGTTCTTTGCTGATTATCCTGAAGTTGCAGAAATGACGGATGATATCGATAAGTTTCTAAATCGTTGGCTACCAGACTTCTTGCATAATAATCGTCATACAGTGACTATAGGTATAGGCTGTACTGGTGGCAAGCATCGTTCAGTATTTATCACTGAACAGCTACGAAACAGGCTGGCTGCTAGTTTACCAGCAGAGTTAACGGTCATTGCCAAGCATCGTGAAAAGAGTCGTTGGTAAGGGACAGCTGCTAACCGTTGACCATACCTAAGAATAGCTTTGACCAAGCGCTAACTGTTTTTTAGTTGAGCTGGCAAGTACTACCATTTAGCAGTTTCATTAAACATTTTCATGAAACGCTATTACTAGATATTATGATTAATATTGAAATCATTTTTTAACTATTATTTTTTAACTACTATTTTAGAGAGCTTATATGATTGACTGGTCAGAACAGGACATGCGAGTTTCGCGCACTGAACTAAAAAAAGCTCATGAGCGCTTACAAACATTATCTATACCGCTATCAAACTTGTCAAAAAAGCAGCTAAAAAAAATTCCTGCCAGTGAGTACTTTATGGCAGAGTTGATGGCTTTAGCAGATATCACTAGTGCCACTGCTCGCATTCGTCAAACCAAACGTGTTGGCAAGCTTATCAGTGAAGAGAACCGTCATGAGCTAGTAAAAGCGCTGTTTGAGGCTCATTTCGCTAGTGAGCAAGTGGCTAAAATTGAGAGCTGGCATAGCCGATTGAATATCAATGATGAAGGCACCCTCAAGCAGTTTGTGAAGCAGTACAAAATCTCTGAGCGTAATAGTCTTTATCAGTTATTATTATGGATTGAGTATGCCAAACATAATCAAGATGATGAGTTAATGGCAGAGTCGAAAGAAGACCTAGTAAGCTACATCCGTGAAGTCGCTATTTTATCTGATCTTAAGTAATCCTGAGCTTACAGTATTATTAGTTAGCAGTATAAGTAACCATAAAAAAGCCAATCATAATAAAATGATTGGCTTTTTTACTGAGTTAATTTTTAACTCATTAGACTAGCAACTGGTTATATATTGCGTCTTATTATTTAACTGGCCTACTTAGGACAATTATTTCTTCTCAGCACGAACTTTATTGACTAGATAATCGACTACTTTAGGGACTTCAGCGCTTTCACCTGTGACTACATATTTGCCTTGTATGACTACGGCAGGTACGCCACTCAATTGATAGCGCTTGGCTCCAGCTTGCGAACGACCTATTTTGGTACCCACAGCGAAAGAGTTATAAAGACTATTGAATTTCTTTTGGTCAACGCCTTTAGAAGCATACCATTTGCTTAATGACACTTGGTCAAATATCTGTTTGTTATCTTTATGAATAGCATTGAATAGGGCATCATGAGTTTTGTTCTCATAGCCTAATAATTGCGCAGCATAGAAACCACGAGCACTAGCTTCCCAAACAGGATTTAGAGCTGCTGGAGTTTTAAAGAAGGCTACATCTTTAGCTTTGGTTGCTGCCCACTTTTCCATAAATGGATTTAAGGTAAAGCAGTGTGGACAGCCATACCAAAAGAACTCACGTACAATGATAGCATTACCGCTAATTTTTTCTGGATTATCAAGTACACGGTAGTCTTTACCAGCAACGTAGTCTGCTGCTTGTACGCTCATAGTGGTAAGCCCAATAGCAAAAGCCAAGCCAGTCAATGCGATAACACGTTTCATAATTATTCCTTCAGATACTTAAGGGGTGAGTGCTTAATATTAGCTTTGAGTTATAAAAAGCTTATTTAAAGAGTGGTAATAAATGGCTAACAGCTAGCTATAATCTGCCTATAATAACGTAAAACGCGGTCAGTTGTTAACCGTATTCTTAACCAAAAGTTGCAAAGGTGTAGCCACTATTTAGAGCTGCTTATGGTAACTGACTAAAACTAGCGAGTTAATGAGAGCTTTAGTCGAAAAAATTGAGTAGTGATGTATCAATAATAACCTACACAAACCGTCACTATGTGGTCACGACAAAGCGGTCATGGTCATGCTAACATTGAACAACTATACAAAATATATAATTTTAATGATCCTATTTATTAATGAAACTGAAGGAAAATGCTATGAGTTCAGTTGTACCTCCTAACGCTACTGTAAATGATGCCAATGTAAAGCATGGCAATACTGATGTAAGCCGCCATGATAATGCGGATTTTTATCGGTCAACCACCACTAATGTGGATCCTAGTGAGGTTGATAAATTCAATAAACTGGCTACTGAATGGTGGGATAAAACCGGCGCATTTGCAACCTTGCATGAGATCAATCCACTGCGCCTTAATTGGATAGAGGACAATGTAAAACGCGGTTATCAGGCCGATACGTCCAGCTTAGCTGCAGATCAGAATACAGCAGAGTCAGGCTTATCAGGCAAGAGAATAGTCGATGTAGGTTGTGGTGGTGGTATTTTATCTGAGTCTATGGCGCGTCGTGGAGCACAAGTAATAGGCATTGATTTAGGTACTGAAAACCTAAAAGCTGCTAGCCTACATGCTGAGCAGAGCGGCCTGACTGAGACTTTAAGTTATCAACATATTGCAGTTGAGAGTTTTGCGGCTAAACATGCCGGTCAGTTCGATGTAGTGACTTGTATGGAGATGCTGGAGCATGTGCCAGACCCTAGCGCTATTGTACAAGCTTGCTTCGATATGTTGGCGCCTGGTGGTGTTTGTGTGCTCTCTACCATTAATCGCAATCCTAAGTCTTACCTGTTCGCCATTATTGGTGCTGAGTATGTCTTACGCTTGCTAGATCGTGGTACTCATGATTACGCAAAGTTCATCACTCCAGCTGAGTTGGATAAGATGGCTGCCACTGCAGGCTTTACTCGTCAAGATATCATCGGCCTGCATTATAATCCAATAACTAAGCGCTATTGGTTGGCGCAGAATGTCGATGTAAATTATATGATGGCAGTACAAAAGCCTTTGTCTTAGGCCTAATATCATTGGGCTATAGTATGAACACATGATAAATATTCTAAAATGTCACTTTTAATAAAAGAAGAGCTATTCTCATGACCAATTTTGTAAAAGCAGTGCTGTTCGACCTCGATGGAACTTTAATTGACACTGCTGCTGATTTTGTACGCATTATTGGCAAAATGAGTGATGAAAATAATTGGCTAGCACCCGCTGAGAGTGACATTCGTGAGCAAGTATCTGCTGGCGCTTCTGCTATGGTAAAGTTGATGCTGCGCCATAATCAGCAGTCAGAGGTGACGGAGGAGACTTTGCTAGCTTTTCGTCAGCAGTTTTTAGACGATTATGAAGCAGATATTTGTGTCGATAGCCGCTTGTTTGATAATCTTCAGGAAGTATTGGCTTTTCTGGAAACCAATCAAGTACCTTGGGGCATTGTTACTAATAAGCCGCGCTACTTAGCAGAACAGTTATTAGAGAAAATGCAGTTAACTGAGCGCTGTACGGTGCTAGTGTGCCCGGATGATGTTTCACGCCCTAAGCCTGATCCAGAACCGATGTACTTGGCATTAGAGAAATTGGGTATACCGCGAGGTGGCGCCGCTAGTGTGTTGTACGTAGGCGATCATATTCGGGATATCGAGGCGGGTAATGCTGCTGGCATGCCAACTATTTTGGCAGCTTATGGTTACATTCCACCCCAAGATCAAAAGACCCTTAAAAAGTGGGGTGCTACTTATATTGTTGAGACTCCTATGCAGTTGAATAAGCTGCTACTTAGTTCCGGCAAGTTTGATTATTTATAAACTTGAAAGCTATAAGTGATGAGGCGTTAAGTTATAAGGTACTAAGTTATAAGGTACTAAGTTATACCCTAATCAGCTTATGACTCAGTACCTTTAAAAACTGGTATTATTTTACTATATAATCGACTTCTTTTATAAACCCAAGCAATGAGCCAGGCTATGACCAACTATTCTAATAAAGAGGCTAATCAAGCTTCTAGTCAAACTATTAGCAAACCACTAACCTCTGAGGAGGTTCGTAATTTTGTCGCTACAGAAGGATGCCTAAAGGGCAAAACTATCCTAGTAACAGGGGCAGGGGCAGGCATAGGCAGAGTAGCTGCTCTAAGCTATGCTCGTTATGGGGCAACAGTGCTACTCTTAGGTCGTACTAGCAGTAAGCTGGAAGCAGTCTATGACGAAATCGAGAGCAGTGGTGGTCAGCAGCCAGCTATGCTGCCGATGGATTTAGAAAAGGCAAGTTATGCAGAGATGCAGCAGTTAGAAGGCTTGATTAACAAAGAATTTGGTCAGCTTGATGGGGTGTTACATAATGCCGGGATACTCGGTGAGCTAACCCCACTTGAGATGTATGATGTCGATATTTTTGCTAAAGTCATGCAAGTCAACTTTACCTCGACATTTATGCTGACTCAAGCCCTATTACCTCTGCTTAAAGGCGCCAAAAATGCTTCTATTGTCTTCACTTCTAGTACAGTAGGTACTCATCCACGTGCATTTTGGGGTGCTTATGCACTCTCTAAACAAGCGCTTGAAGGTATGAGTGATATCTTTACTCAAGAGACTAAGAACACCACCAATTTGCGTTTTAATTGCATTAATCCAGGCGGTACACGTACTAATATGCGTGCTCATGCCTTCCCAGGTGAAAGCCCATTAAGTTTGCAGACTCCTGAAGACATCATGGCCGGCTATTTGTGTCTGATGAGCGATGCCAGCATCGGGGTACGTGGGCAAGTAGTAGCATTACAGCTAAAGGACTAACAATTAAGCGCAATCAGTATTTGAATAATAAATCAACATGATCTGGACAACCCTTACAGATGTAATAATAGTTTGCTAGTCATTACAGCTTAGCGGAATGTTATGTTGATTTTTAGTCGAAACTATTAATAATCCTAATTAAGGGTAACCCCCATGAAAAAAATTATCTCCGTTGCTGTTCTGCTACTAGGGTGTACTTCAGCTTTTGCCCAAACAGTACTTTTTGATTCCTCCATAGAACACAAACCTAAGGACGGTGTCATTAAAATATATGGTGCAGGCGGACCCCATACTGCTTTGAGAAAAGTTGCCGACTTATGGGAAAAGCAAAGTGCAACCAAAGTTGAGCTAATTGCAGGTCCTGAGAGTCGTTGGTCTGCTGCTGCACAAGCTGATGCTGACGCTCTGTGGGGAACTTCTGAGCAAGCCATGACCGCTTTTCTTGAAACCTATAAAACTTTTGATCATGACAAAGCTATTCCTATATATATTAGTCCCACGGTCATAGCCGTACAAAAGGGCAATCCCAAAAATATACGTGGATTTGATGACTTGTTAAAAAAAGACGTCACAATAATCGTCACTGACGGTAAAGGTATATACAATACCTCTGGAACGGGAACTTGGGAAGATGTTGCAGGTCGCAAAGGCAAGTTAAGTGACATCGCTGGTTTTCGAAAGAATATTGTAGGGTATACGTTAGGTTCTGGCGCCGGCTTTAAAGCATTTAAAGAAACCAAGGCAGATGCTTGGTTAACTTGGCCCAATTGGCCTATTAGCAATGCTAAAGATATGGATATGGTTTACATAGATAAAGATAGAGTGATCTGGCGTGATCTCAACATGGTAGTGTCGCCAAAAGCTGATCCTGAAACACAAGATTTCCTTGACTTTCTGATCACCGAAAAAGCCCAAAAAATCATGAAAACTGAAGGCTGGCAACGTTAAATAAACGAATATAATTATCAGTGTTAAGTTAAGATTCTGACTATTGAATTGAAGTTATCTAACCCCATCTAGTTGTTATAAAACACATTAATTTTGATATATAGCTATAGAATAAATAACAAAGGATAAAATTATGGCAGGTGGATGGTCAAGAGACGGAGCTGAGCACGAGCAAATGGATGCTACGGTTAATGATGCACTAGATCGAGTACGTAGCTCATTACCAAAAGGGGAGAGTGCTGAGTTCTGTGACGAATGCGGTAACCCTATTCCAGAAGCACGTCGAATAGCAGTAGCGGGCGTGCAGCATTGTATTGGTTGTCAGACGGAGCTTGAGAAAGAGGCTAGAGCTGCCGAGCTATTCAACCGACGCGGTAGTAAGGACAGCCAGCTGCGCTAATAGCTGCTTAATCCTTATAAAAAAGCCAATGCGGCTATCGATAATAGATAGCAACATTGGCTTTTTTATACTCTAGTTTTCTTCAATAACGGCTGAGATTACTAACGGATTAGACTACTAGGGCCATTAATTGACTATTCCAACTATCCCAAATTTCACGTTGCTCGATTTTATCCTGAGTTGAGTCAGTATCAGCTGCTAAAATAATCTCTAAACGATTATCCAGCTGGGCATCACTAGTTTCGATAGTTAGACTGTCAGGAGTAAAGTTGAGTTGTAGCCAACCTTCAGTAGTATTTATAAGCCCTTTAATACGCTGCCAGTTAGGCAATTGTAATAACCATAGCTTGAGCTTAGCAAAGTCGAATATCGAAGCTGCAGGCAAGCGCCAACCGCCTACAAGCATATCCTGCCGCTGATCATGATAGTAATAAGGTGGCTGATCAGCTACAACTTTGCGGACATGGTTACTAGAGCTTTTAACTACGCCAGGGTTTATGACACTTGAGTTTATGCGAGTTGAGTTTTGATTAGCAGTAGCTGATTTATTTATAACAACGCTTGGCTGTGTTAATGGCACTATCAACTCTGATAAGTAACGGTCAAAATCAACGCTAGTTTTAGAGTCACTAATGTTTGGGTCAATACTATCAATTTTATCCTGAGATGCCGGTTTAGCCCAAATTATTTGGCTATGAGTATTGAGGGTGCTAATCCATGCTTTAAGCGCTAATAGCTCAGCTTTATTTAATTGCTGGTAGCGATTAATAACTAACACATCAGCGGCTGCAACGTGCGCTTGATAGCCAGTATGACTACGATATTTAGGTTGTTGCCATTGGAGCGCATTGAATACCGTAACCACCGCTTGCATAGATAGCGCTGTTTGCCAGTGCGGATCATTTAATTGACGCAGCAACTGGCGAGGATGGGCAAGTCCAGTGGGCTCAATAATAAGACGCTGGGGATGCTGCTCAGTTAATAGACGGCTCAAGGCAACCTGCAAAGGCAATTGACTAGTGCAGCAAATACAACCACCGCTGACCTCACTAATAGCAATATCGCTTTTAGCTTTATCCTGACTTTTTGCGTTTGCCAATAACGCCCCATCAATACCAATACGTCCAAACTCGTTGATCAGTAAGGCCCAACGCTCATTAAGTGGCTTAAAGTTTAATAGCTGGTTGATAACTGTAGTCTTCCCAGAACCCAAAAACCCTGTCACTAGAGTACAGGGTATATTTTGTAGGATAGATAGTTTGCTCATAGGCACGGCACTACTAAACTAAAGTTATTCAGTTTTAGTGGCTTCTGGCTCAGCCTCGTCAGGAACGAATACATAGCCCACGCCCCAAACTGTTTGAATATAACGGGCTTGTGAGGGATTATCCTCAATCAGGCGACGTAGACGCGAAACTTGTACATCGATAGAGCGTTCCATAGCACCCCATTCACGGCCGCGAGCTAGATTCATCAGCTTATCACGAGTCAACGGCTCACGTGGATGCTGCACTAAGGCTTTTAGCACTGAAAACTCACCAGTAGTCAAAGTCACTACATTGCCATCACGCTTTAGAGTACGAGTAGATAGATCTAGCGTCCATGGACCGAATTCGACCACTTCTAACTGATAGCTAGGCGCGCCTGGCAGTTCACGATTTTGACGGCGCAATACCGCTTTGATACGGGCCAGCAACTCTTTAGGGTTAAAAGGCTTTGGTAGATAATCATCAGCGCCCGCTTCTAAACCAGCAATACGATCAGCATCACCACCTTTAGCAGTCAACATAATAATCGGGATATCGCCGTTATCTTCACGTAAGCGCTTACAGATGGTAATCCCATCCTCGCCCGGTAGCATTAGATCTAATACCACCAATGAAAAAAGTTCACGCTGCATCAATTTGTCCATTTGACTGCCATCATGCGCGGTACGGACTACAAAGCCATCATCTTCTAGGAAGCGTTGTAGCAAAGAGCGTAAACGAGCGTCATCATCGACGACCAAAATGCGCTGAGTCATAGTATCGGAACTTTTATTTTCAGTCATGAATAGATCCTTTATTGAGCGTTATTATTGTTAAAGACTTGCTGATTGGTAGTTAATTGTTGGTAATTGAAAACCCATAAACTCAAATATTAAATTTTGCCAATAAATCTTAAGAAATTGCCAGTCATTGACTGGTGTTTATAGTATTCCTGCTTTAGTGTATAAGATTGCACCGTCAATTGCATCACTATTAGGCACAAATGCTGTATGCGTTTGTTTAACAAACACAGATAACAACTACTATATTGCCTTTTATCCCCTAAAAATACTTATAAGCAACGAAAAAATAAAAAGAATTTTTATTTATGCAGCTTTTGCTATAATGCCAAACACCATTTCTTAACGATTGATATGTATATGAGTAGCACTGATACCTTAACGTCATCACTAGCCCCGACAAATGCACAGGGCTTAGATGCAACCACACACGCGAATATTCACGACAAGCTTGCTCGCGCGCTTGGCATTAAGACTGCTCAAGTTAAAGCGTTTGTCAAACTTTATGATGAAGGGGACACCGTTCCCTTCATTGCTCGCTATCGCAAAGAGAAAACTCAAAATCTCGATGATGTGCAGCTACGTGCGCTAGAGAAGTCACTCAATTATGAACGTGACATGGCCACGCGCCGACTGAAGATTACTGAGTTACTCAGCACTCAAGGTAATCTTACCGATGAGCTGCAAAAGCGTATCGATAATGCCACTTCTAAGCTAGAGCTAGAGGATATCTACTTACCCTACCGTCCACGTCGCCGCTCACCAGCTGCTAAAGCACGTGCTGCCGGTTTAGATAACGCAGCTCAAGCAGTATTAGCCACAGAGATTACTCCAGAAGATGCGTTAGCGGATTATCAAGCACCAGCTACTATCACTGATGACAGTGGTAACGAGATTGAAGTTGATTTTGCAGACTTAGATAAGCAGTTGGCAGGGGTACAAGCCATCATCGTTGATGAATGGACGCAAGAATTAGGCTTATTGGATAGCTTACGTAATGGCTTTGCCAAGACAGCTAGTATCGTATCAGCCGTTGCTAGTGATGATAAGCGTGAAGTAGGTGAAAAGTTCAAAGACTACTTTGAGCATAGTGAGAGCCTTGCACGCCTGCCTAATCATCGCCTATTAGCTATGCTACGCGGTCGCCAAGAAAACGTCTTAGGTCTAAAAATAGAAGGCGAAGATGCACCTTTTATTGATAAAATAATTAAGCATTTTGAGATTGATGGTAAAGCTCCAGCAGCCCGTCACCAGTTTCTAGTAGAAGCCGCTAATAGCTTGTGGAAAGAAAAATGGCGTCCGCATATTGAACATCGCTTATTGACTGAAAAGCGTCTAAATGCAGAAGCCGATGCTATTGAAGTTTTCGCTAGTAACCTACAGCATTTATTGATGTCAGCTCCAGCGGGTCGCAAAGTTATCTTAGGGGTCGATCCCGGTATTCGTCATGGGGTCAAAATGGCTATTATTGATAGCCAAGGTCACGTGATGTTGGATAGTAGTGACAAGCCAGTGATTGCCACGGTTTATCCTTTTGCTCCTGATAATAAGATGGATGAAGCCAAAACTGTTATTGATAAGCTATTGGCTACTTATAATGTTGACTTAGTAGCTATTGGTAATGGTACAGCGAGTCGCGAAACCGACGCTATGATTAAAGAGATCCTAGCCGCTAATGAGGCGTTACATGCCAAAGCGGTCATCGTCAATGAGTCAGGTGCTTCGGTTTATTCAGCCAGTGAGCTGGCTAGTGATGAGTTGGCCAACTTAGATGTATCAGTGCGTGGCGCAGTTTCAATCGCTCGTCGCTTGCAAGACCCTTTATCTGAGTTAGTAAAAGTCGATCCAAAAGCTATTGGTGTCGGTCAATATCAGCATGACGTTAACCAAAACCAGCTTGCCGATAGTCTTGATAAAGTTACTCAAGATAGCGTGAACGCGGTTGGGGTTGACGTTAATACGGCTAGTCCTGCAATCTTGACTCATATTGCTGGTTTGAATAAGAATGTTGCGCAGCAGATCGTTACTTATCGCTCTGAACATGGCGCTTTTGCCAGTCGTGAAGATCTAAAAAATGTACCACGTTTAGGTACGAAGACTTTTGAACAAGCGGCAGGATTCTTGCGTATCAATGACGGTACTAATCCTCTAGATGCGACTGGTGTACATCCAGAAAGCTATCAGTTAGTAGCGGCATTATTGAGTCAAACTGGTAAAGATTTAGCGGATATTATTGGTAATGACGGTGTGCTAAATAGTATTGACATCACGGCTATTGCTGCTAATGATGACAACATCAGTATTAGCGCTATTATCCAAGAGTTGGCAAAACCTGCCCGTGATCCACGTCCTGAGTTTAAAACGGCCACTTTCCGTGATGACGTCAACAGTATCAAGGATTTGTCTGAAGGCATGACGCTTGAAGGCGTAGTTACTAACGTTACAGCATTTGGTTGCTTCGTCGATGTCGGTGTTCATCAAGATGGCTTAGTGCATATCTCTCAGATGGCTAATGACTTTGTTGCTGACCCTATGAACCGAGTGAAGCCAGGCGATATTATCTCTGTTCGGGTGATCTCTATTGACGAAAAGCGTGGCCGTATCGGTTTTAGTATGAAACCTGAAGCTGAAAAACCAGCTCGCAACGCTAATAAGGCCTCAGCTAATACTGATAGCAAAGGTGCTAATGACAGCACTCAAAACGCTAATAGCAGTGCTGAGCGTAAAACTAGCCGTCCACAAGCCAAACGTCCAGCGTCTGACGATAAGCGCTCTGCAAAACCACGTGGGCCACGTACTGATCGAAATGATAAGCGTAGTACCACTAACACTAGTAGCGCTAATCCTAGCAGCAGCAAGCCTAGTAAAGCAGAAGCTCCTAGCAAGATGGGTACTTTTGGTGCCTTGCTACAAGAAGCTGGTGTGACTAAAGCTAAAAAGTAATTAGGGTTTATTAAAGTATAAAAAAGGCAGCCTGAGGGCTGCCTTTTTTTATGTTCTCAACTCTATCAATTTTATTTTTTGCTAACGCTAGACCAAGCAATAATTGCGTTAGCAAAGTTGACTAGGTGTTGATTTATAAATCGTCTTCTTCTGAAGCTTCTGCTAAGTCTTCCGGTGCCTCTAGCACAGGATCTTCAGATATTATTTCAGTGGTTTGTAATTCTGAATTTTGTAGAGCTTCTGCTGGTGCTTTTATTTCCGTAGTCATCGGTTGCTGACCGTTCGGTGCTTTTATCTCTGTAGTCATCGGCTGTTGACCGTTTGGCGCTTTTATCTCAGTAGTCATGGGCTGTTGACCATCAGTACTATTGGCACGTGCACGTGAAACAGTTTTAGTTTCGCTAATAGTAAGTGGAGCGATTTTACTGGTTTTAGAAGTATTTGCATCGTTCTGATTGTCTGTGCTGGCAACAGCCATCTCAGCGGTGGCCGTTGTCTTGTTAGCGGCTTTAGTATTAGCTGGAGCTGCCATTGCCAATGTTGGGATAGTAAGTGCAGCGCCAATCAATAATGATAAAGTTAGGTTATGGTTTTTCATTTATTTAATCCTCAATTTATAATTTTATAATGTCAGTTAGAATAGTCGTACAAACAACTCTAATTAAGTACGGCTTAATATAACGAATTTCTATTTAGAATACAGAATATATATATTTAAAATAACTAATATATAACCTATAGAGAAAATAAAATCATGATAATCAATTGGTGACTATCATGACTGATTGGTATAAAAATATTGGTCAGTACACAACGTTGTCTATAAATATAAAAAACAGCGTAAACACTAGGCGCAATAATAACAATTTAAATACCAACCATTCAGTGGTACATCGATGTAAAATCTAACAGGCTCCTACTAATAAGTGATATCGTGCAATTATTGTAGTGTTATTGTTAGATAAAAACCGCATCTTGTGAGCAAAATGCGGTTATTTTAAGGCTACTAATCACTAGTTCCTATACAGGTTTTTGAGCTATAGGTTTAGCTATCAATCACATCAAAGCTTAAACCCGCATGTTTCTCTAAACGCTCAAGTAACTTGTCGCCCATTGCTGAAGCAGGTGTCCAAAAGCCACCTTCCACTTCTTGTTTACTGATATCTTGCGCTAAGCATAAAGCCGATTGCGCTAGCATGCGTGAAGTACTGCCGTAGCCAGGATCTCGGTCACCAGTTACTTTAGTGCTAATAGTATCGCTGTTAGAGGTTTTTCCAAAAAACCTAAGATCAAAAAAGCCTTCATCTTGTTCTGATTTAGAAGGACCTGAGCCTGATTTAGGTAATACATGCTTCGATAGCAACTCACGACTTGGCTTAAACATCATAGCTGTCGCAAATCCTAATAAACCGGCGCTTAAACCATAACTCATCAATTTACCTTTGATACCATCTTGCATCCACATAGCTTCATCGTATTTAAAGTCATGCCCATACTGATAGCTTAACAGCTGGTTACTACGATGAACGATACGAGTATTGATACTGGCCATCACAAAAGGAGCTAGCCAGCGTTTATGCTCGCTATCGTATTCAGGCTTGCCAACATTGTCTTGGCGTACACTAGGCGCATCTTTGTCATCGTTCAATAGGTAAGGGTTAGCAACTTGTTTACGACGCGCTTTATCTTGGCCTACCTCTTCAAAGATAGTGGCCATAGAGGCAATAGTACCACCAGATAAGCCACCTTTAGCTGCTTTTACCCGCATATTGATGCTTTGACAAGCTTGACCAAATTTAGCTTCAGCATGCTGCTGAGTGAAGTAGACGCCTAAATCAGAAGGTATAGAATCAAAGCCACAAGAATTGATGATGCGCGCGCCACTTTGCTTGGCTGTCTGTTGATACTTATCTAACATATCTTTGATAAAGATAGCTTCGCCAGTGAGATCAACATAATCAGTACCATTTTCAGCGCAAGATTTGATTAGGGGTTCGCCGTATTTTAGATAAGGACCGACTGTTGAGATAACCACTTGTGTCTGTTTAGTCATAGCGTCAAGGCTAGCTTGGTCGTCACTGTTAGCCATGATTATATCGACCTTATCAATTTTGGTGCCTTGGGCTTGCTGCAATCTATTGATTTCAGTCTGTAGAGTTTCTAGCTTTTGCTGATCACGTCCAGCTAACGCCCAAGAGATCGGCTTTGATTGATTGGCGTTATCAGCTTGCTGCTCAGTTATAAATTTTGTTAAGTAATGAGCGGTGATTTGTCCAACAAAGCTAGTAGCGCCATAGAGGACAATAGAATAAGCGCGCTGTGCAGTGTTAGACGCTGCCTCAGTCTGCTGGGTAGACTGATTTGCAGTATCTTGGCTAGAATCAGTATCATGGTTCATAATTATTTCCCTTTACAACTAATTAGAAGGCTTATTTAAAATAACCATAAAATGTCGATGACAGCACTTTATAAATGCAGGTGGTTATAATGATTTTTATAGCTGAGTGCTACTGTAACTGTGGCTTGTAATCGTTGCTATAGACGATTAATTAAATAGCTTCATAACTAAGATTTTGTATTAATCGTTCTACAAGCATCACTGCCTAGACTGATTGAATGGTATTTAGTGAATAAAACTAGTTAAGCAAAAATATGTAGACATATAATCTCCTAAAAACCAAGTAAAATCACTTAATGTGATATATTTGCTACAAATATGGCATTATCGCTACACAGGTTACACAATATAGCGTGAAGAATACCAAAATGAACGTATTAAGCTAATAAATGTTGCTACTCTTCTGTTAAGTTAATAACAACAAAGTTAATAACAATATTGAGCATTAAACATAGTAGTTTTCTAAATGCCGTTAAGTATATTTGAATAAATAGCTAATTAGAAAACGGATAGTAGTGAATTTTTAGCTATTTGAGAGCTGTGTTGATGTTTATCTTTTGCGTTTTATATGAGGAGAACGATTATGTTTCGTTGGGCTATTATTTTTGCAGTCATCGCACTGATAGCAAGTTTGTTAGGCTTCGGTGGAGTTGCCGGTTTATCATCTAACTTGGCTTATATCTTCTTAGTTGTTGCCGTAATTCTGTTCATCGTGGCCTTTATTGGTCGCAAAGTGTAATCGGCAGTAATTGACAAAAAGAAAAAAGCCCTCAATTGAGGACTTTTTTTTGCGTTTAATTTTTTGTGTTTAATCAAGATGAGTATTACTGGGCTACTAAATAATTAATATAGCTAAAAGTAGTTACAGACGTTTAGGCTGAATAATATATTCCATGCGTTTGGCCAAACGGATATCAAGACTAGTAATACCACCAGTATCGTGAGTAGTCAAACGTACATCAACTACGTTATAAGTATTATGCCATTCAGGATGATGCTCCAATGCTTCTGCATAAAAAGCCGCTTGATTCATAAAACTCATAGCTTCAATAAAATCACTAAAGTTGTAAGTCTTAACAATACTATTACCGTCACGTTGCCAGCCGGACAAATCTTCTAGCTGCAAGTCGACTTGTTGATTAGATAAACTACTCATAGCAATATCCTTTATTATTAGGTAAAAGTAAGCTGGCACTGTAAGGCCAATGGCTGGTTAAGATGCTGAACGCTGTTGTTGAGCGCTTTGGATCTAGGGTAACTGAGCAGTTATTTTATGGTATATAAGGTGCAAAAAACCTACCTATATTCTGCAGCTTCTTACTATAATCTAGCGATTAAACTATAAAATATAGTAATAAAGGTAGCAAAGTATGGGCAGGTATTGCAACGGTTAAACCGTTATAGCTGTCATCATAAGCTCGAATAGTAGCAGAGTTAGCAATAAATGCTAGTACTACTAATAGTTAATTGTTGCTTAGCAAGGCTAGGCCTTTGTTCTACTTGTCTGTGCTTAGCTGACAAGGTCTTGATACTCAGGGTGCTTATCGATATATGAGGCCACAAATGAGCATTGTGGAAGCACTTTTTTATCATTATCACGGGCATAATTTAGCGCATGCTTCACTAAAGCAGATCCTACGCCTTTACCGCCTAATGACTGTGGCACGATAGTATGATCATAGATTAAAGTATCATCGCGCTGCTGATAACTTATATAACCAACTTGCCCCTCTACTACAGTTTCAAAACGCTTGGCCTGCTCGTTATGAGTAATAGCTATGGGGTCTGTAGAGGCTTGGTTCATAAAAACTCCTGTAATTATCATTAGGATTTATTTTTCGCTACTAGTCTAAATAGTACAAGTTTATAGCTTATTGGTTAAAAGCCTATTAGTCAAAAACCTAGTAATAAAAAGCATAGCAGTTAAAGCTATTATTAAATTTACTTAGCTGAGTTACTAGTAGCTTAACGTGTCTTAAAGTAATAGCAGATAGCTAAATAGTTACTAAGTGTCCATGTTGCGAGCATAAAATAAGGCTTGGCGTACTACTTGCGGCAGATATCTCTTAAAGCCTGTGACTGGGTCAGAAATTCGCTGCTGTTTTCCCATCACTTTATCAGTAGCCGCATCCGCTAGCGTTTGTGCTTGATTATAAGCGGCTAGTTCATCAACACTAGGCTTACTAAAGTGATAAATGCGCTTTAGGACTTGTTTAAACTGACTGCCAAAATTACCAGTATTGTAAGACAGATTATAATCACGGCAGATAGCTTGCACTTGGGGCACTATACTAGCGTAACGATTGGCGGGCATATCTGGGAAGATGTGATGCTCAATCTGATGTGATAGATTACCGGATAAAATATGAAATAATTTACTACCCTCTATATTACTTGATCCTAGAATCTGCCTAACATACCAGTCGCCTTTACTCTCATTTTCAGCAAGATGAGTATAGATATGGGCCTGATCCGTGAAATGACCACAGAATATAATGGCCCAAGTCCATAAGTTACGCACTATGTTAGCAGTAGCATTGCCTGTTAGCGTACTAAGCGCACTGCGACTACCCAAAGCTAAGCCTACAGTAGCTGGCAATACTAGATAGTCTTTAGCTACTTGCCGAGCTATTTTAGCCCACAGAGCGCGTGATTTCTGCTGTAATATTTGCTGCTTATCTGCAGCGTCTGCGTATTCATCAACACTAATTTGAATGTCATGGAAGGCCACTGCCCACTCAAACCCTAAAGCTAGAATCAAAGTTTTTAGTGGGTTGTAGCGATCTTCTGGTGTCCACAGCTGTTCCGCAGTTACTCGAATCAAGTGATAGCCAACGTCGTGATCACGGCCCACTATGTTAGTAAAAGTATGATGTAAGTAGTTATGCGAGTGCTGCCATAAAGGAGCAGGGCAGACAATATCCCAGTCGAATTTTTGACTGTTTAGATGCGGATGCTGCATCCAATCATACTGACCGTGCATAACATTATGGCCAAGCTCCATATTATTTAAGATTTTGCTAAAGCTAAGCATCGAAGTACCTAACAGCCATACCGCCAGTTGAGCACGTTTGGTTGCTAGACGTCCTGCGATTGCAAGTAGAGCACGTGCTGCGATTTCACTACACACTACGGTTGCGTAAACTCGCTGAATATAGCGCGTGTCACTGACACCTAAAGAGTCCATAACTTGGTTGTAAAGAGTATTTAACTCTACTGCTAAGGCTTCGGTTTGCGCTTTTGATAATGGCGTTTGTGTAACAGTAGGATAAAGCGAGCTTTTAGCCAACTTTGCTTGGTCTTCTGCTACATTGAAATCTTTTTTGACAACATTATTGCTGCGAACACCCTGCTCTTTATGACTGCTAGCTAATGGGTCAGTCAACACAGGAACAGCAGAATGTGCGGTGGATATAGGCGGTAATAGACGCATTAGCAATCCTCAGCCAAAACTGCTAATGGTTAGCAGTGACAGCAGCAGTAGAGTAAATCAGATGTCCTTCAGCATATAATACAGCTTGGCTTTAGTCTGTTTGAATCTAGTATAACTTGCTGTATTTTTGGTTAGTTTTTCTAATTTCTCAGTAGTAATTATACAATTGAGCTAATCAATAACAGCGGTCAAAATGGCATGCTTTTATGCTAGCCAATACCTGTTTTACTCAATAAAAGCACGGATTGAGAATAATGCTAGCGACTTACTAAGGTTTACAGGTCTAGTACCACATCACTCATCGCCACGCTAAGGCAGGTTTGAATTGAGTCATAACCGTCACCACTTAGTTTGCCTGTTTGGATATTTTTGACTACTCCGCTGACCTTATTACAGCGACACAGTTGGCAAATACCTTGCCGGCAGCCATAATTTAAACGAATACCTGCTTGTTCTGCCGCCAGTAACAAAGTGCTGTCACTGCTAAATTGCTGCTGTCGGCTGCGTAAATACACCGTATGGGTTTGGATATCAGACTGCTTACCCATAGCCTCCACTGCTTGTGGCGCTAAGTCGGTACCGAAGCGTTCTATAATTAGATTGTCACGCAATGAGTGCCTTGGCTCCAGCTTACTCTTTGCGACTGACTGTAAATCCCCTAATAAATTTAAATCCTCTGATAGCTTTAAGCCTGCGTCTATTTCGTCTACTGCCTTATACAAACCCGCTAGCAAAGATGGGGCACCACAAGCAAATATTTGGGTTGCAAGTAAGGGTAAGTTTAGAGCCAATAAGCTATTAGCTTGTAGATGACGGCTATCCCCTAAATAACTAGCTGGGTCTTCAGTATTGATTAGATAATAATTAAAACTAGCATGCTCGGCAGCTAATAGCTGCCAATAGCTCTCTAGTACTGAACCACGATTATAATGTACTAAGGTCACTGGGCGCTGATGCTGCAGTGCTTGTTTGATTAGCCCTAGCATTGGAGTAATACCGCTACCACCAGCTATAAGTAGCAGCGGTGTTTGGCTATTAAAAGTTAGCTTTGCAAGCATCGGTTGGTCATCAGATAGGCGAGCCTGACTGCTTAAAGTAGTCTGCTGTAGAGTGAAGTTGCCACTAGGTACGCTACTAGGAAATATAGTACCAATGGCAGCGTGTCGGGTCAGATAATCTGACACTAAGCCTTGTGGTTTAAGAGCAATAGTAACCGTATGGCGCTGGCGTCCAAGGTTCTTGATAGCAGACTTAGAATGACCAAGTTCAGACCACCATAAAGTCTGTTGCGGTAGACCTACTAACGAATAGCTACGTTGATGATAGATACCATCGATAACCACAGTCAAATTGATATATTGGCCCCCCTGCCAACCGCCATAGCTATCAAAAGCTCGTTGCTTAAAAGCACGATTGACCTCGAACTGTAAGGCTATCAATTCTTCACTAAGCTGATGCCTAGCCACTAAACGCAACTTAGGCACAGTCAATGACCAAAACGGCTGCAAGCGTGAGCCGATAAAATCGACAAAGGCACTTTGGATAATTTCAGGACGATAGCCGGAGGCCATAGATATACTACCTTTTTGTGATGACATAATGATAACTAGACAATTAAAGTAAGCTTTTATCATTAGTTATTGATAACTGATATAACTAACCACTTCTTAAAAACTACTGCATAAAAATCAATGCATAAAAGCTACCTTTGATTATAGCGGTTAAAGAGGGGTTTTCTGGTAAGCTAATATAGTAACCATTAATAGTAAAGGGCATTGATTAATAGTGCGTGAGCTTTGCTGCTATTTTATGCTACATCTGAGGGTATTGTTTAGCGATATAGGCAAAAGTATAGCAAGCATAATAGCTTGTCAATATCGATAATAAACTTTTAACTAGCTGCTAATAATTTTAAATAGCTCGTAATAACAAGGTATTGGGGAAAAATCACCAGCTTTTTAGTAAAAAGCCAGTAAACCTGCCGGAAAACTAGCTGTCAGCTTGCAGCCTATGCGCCACAATGCGATAATGAAGGACAACTTGTAATCCTAATTTTGAGGGGCAGCCAACGCAGTCGCCTTGTTTTTAACAATGCGTTCGCTAATCCTTTCTATGCAGTCCATCGGAGTGTTAATGGCTCAATATATTTACACGATGAACAACGTGTCAAAACTTGTTCCGCCTAAGCGTGAGATTTTAAAAAACATCAACCTATCATTTTTCCCTGGTGCCAAAATTGGGGTCTTAGGTATTAATGGTTCAGGTAAATCAACTTTGCTACGCATTATGGCTGGCGTAGATACCGAGTTTAGCGGTGAAGCACGTGCGCAAACGGGCACCAAAATTGGCTATTTACCACAAGAACCGCAGTTAGATGACAGCAAAGATGTCCGTGGTAATGTCGAAGATGGTATGCGTGAACCTCTAGATGCGCTAGCACGTTTAGATGCTATCTATGCCGAGTATGCTGAACCTGATGCTGACTTTGATAAGCTTGCTGAAGAACAAGGCAAGATGGAAGATATCATTCAGTCTTGGGATGCCCATAACTTAAATAACCAATTAGAAAAAGCCGCCGACGCTCTACGTCTGCCACCATGGGATGCCGACGTTAGCAAACTGTCTGGTGGTGAGAAACGTCGTGTAGCGTTATGTCGTTTGCTATTGTCACGCCCTGATATGCTACTCCTAGATGAACCAACTAACCATTTAGACGCTGAATCAGTCGCATGGCTTGAGCAGTTCTTGCAGAATTATAGCGGTACTATCGTCGCTATTACCCATGACCGTTATTTCTTAGATAACGTTGCCCAGTGGATATTGGAGCTGGATCGTGGCCATGGCTATCCGTATGAAGGTAACTATACTGAGTGGCTAGAGCAAAAGAACACTCGTTTAGAGCAGCAGAATAAGCAAGAAGAGTCATTTGCTAAAGCGCTGAAAAAAGAGCTTGAGTGGATTCGTAAGAATCAAAAGGGCCAACAAGCTAAGTCTAAATCTCGGGTACAACGTTTTGAGGAATTAAACTCACAAGAGTTTCAAAAGCGTAATGAGACCTCTGAGATTTATATTCCACCAGGTCCACGTTTAGGTAATAAAGTCATCGAAGTGAACAATATCTCCAAATCATTTGGCGACCGTTTGCTTTATAAAGACTTGAGCTTTAACGTGCCAGCGGGTGCTATCGTCGGTATCATCGGTCCTAATGGTGCCGGTAAAACCACGCTATTCAACATGATTACTGATCGCGATAAGCCAGATACGGGTTCTGTCGATTTAGGTGAAAGTGTTAGCGTCGCTTATGTCGGTCAGGTTCGTGATAACCTAGACGATACTAAAACGGTTTGGGAAGAAATCTCTGACGGTTTAGATATCATTACGGTTGGCGATTACACAACGCCAAGTCGTGCTTATATCGGCCGCTTTAACTTTAAAGGGTCAGATCAGCAGAAGCATGTTGGTCAGTTATCTGGTGGTGAGCGTAACCGTCTACAGTTAGCGAAAACCTTGAAGCAAGGCGCGAACGTTTTATTACTTGATGAGCCCTCTAACGATTTGGATATCGAGACTTTACGTGCGCTTGAGGATGCTATTCAAGTGTTCCCAGGTACGGTCATGGTAGTATCGCATGATCGCTGGTTCCTTGACCGTATTGCTACGCATATTCTAGCCTTTGAAGATGAAGCGCCAATTTGGTTCGATGGTAACTACTCTGAATTTGAGACTTATCGTAAAAAGACTATGGGCGATGATGCAGGTCCTAAGCGTGCAAAATATAAGAAAATTACTAACTAAATGAGTAAATTTTCAGCCTTATAGCATTATATTATGATAAAAAAAGACCACTAATTCATTAGTGGTCTTTTTTTTGAGTGGCGAATAATCAAAATAATCAGTTTAAATATCTATTACTTCACAAGCCATGTTCTCAAGCTTTGATAGCTTGTGGCGTAGATTCTGTTGTAGTAGCTCTAGCTTATCTTCGGACAATTTGCCTTCGATAAACACTTGGATGCAGCTGTCGTCAGCTGTTTTATAGCCAACTTTAATCTCATCAATAAACAAAACATGATCGTAGCCATTAGTATTGTCGCTAGCATTACTACTACTAGCACTGAATTCTTCATGAGCACAAGTTCTATGATCAAGAGGGGGTATCAGTAACTGATGATAAAGGTAGCTATTAGCGGATTGATTAGTGCATTGCTCAATAACGGCTGAATAATATTTTGTCTGATCGTTAATATAAGCTATACCTTGTGATGATTCAGCTGTGTTATCTGACTTTAGATACTGGTCTAGCTGCTTATATTTCCAAAGATTTAAGCTATTGCCATCTTGCCGTCTGACATAGAAACGTTGCCAGTTGCGATGACGTTGAGTAACGTTTTTCCAAATCAAAGTAGTAAGATTCAGCACCCACATATCAATATTATCAAGGAGTGGGGCCATGTCATCGATCAATAACTGTCCACCAGTGATGATGATTCGGTTATCTTGTAGTCTGGCATGATGATGATTAATCCAGCCCATACTATTACGAGTGGCGACTTGCTGAATCGTAAAATCATGAATATTTAGGCGATAGACAGGAGTGTGATTATAGAGGCGATTATCCGTATAACCTAATGAGCCGATGATGATGATATGCTGCTTATCTGCAGTACCAACTAAAGTAGCCGTATGAAAGTCAGTCGCTGGAAACACAGTTTTTGGATAGCTATAAACCTTAATCATCCCATCGGTATTTATAACGCTAACCTCATTATAAATACAAAAATCTGCATCATAGTAATCTTCATATTCACCAGCAATTAGAATAATACGTCCATCTGGCAGTAGGGTTCGGCTTTCGCCCATACGCCCTTGAGACCAGAAAGGTAAGGTTTCAAAGCTGTTATTGCTCACATCATTATCGATGATAATTTTTCTAATACTGTGAGCATTAAGGTCATGCTTAATAACCCATTGATAAAAAGGGTTGGTAAAATCGGTTGGGTTTTGTTTACCATAAATACGATGTTTAAACTTTTGGTAGCTCAGCAAAAACTTTTGGGCTTGCTGAGTATCAAGGTTTGCTAACTCATTATAGATAGCTTGCTGCTTGAGGTGTCTAGGCAGCTGGGGCACGGAGTGAGGTGGGGTGCGATAAGGCGACTTGGGATTGATATAAGGGAATACTATAAATTTAGAACATCGTAAATTAATAGCCACTACATTAATTAGGCTATGAAAATAAAGAAGTTGAGTGATGTTAGATAAAGAGAAAGGGCGGTTTACTTGATAAAATTCTAGAGTCATATATAGCTGTCGTAGCATGACGACAGGCAAGGGGTCAGATGAGTTTTGAGTACCAGCATACAGATTAGTATTACTTTATGCTGATCATTAATAGTAACAGAAATTTTTGCCAAAAAAAAGAACTTCATAAAGAAGCCCTTTTTTATAATTATGGTGACTAGCTCGCTTCAACGGCTAGCGCTTACGGCCAAACTTACGCTGTTTTTTATTGCTAATAGCCGTGATAGCATGGGCGATTTCTTCTTCATCTAGGCTCGCCACTTGTTGCAAGATCTGCATCATATCCGTGCTAAGCACATACTTGGCATGATGAGCGATATTATTGATGCGCTCATCAAAAGTTAGAACGCCAGTCTCACTATCGGTTTGGATATAGTCCAAACGACTTAGCGCATTGACGAAGCTGGTAAACAGCGAGCGATCAAAGAAGTCAGGAATATCGTCGGCATAGAGTACTGATAGACGCTGACCGAGTAGATGGCATAGATCAACGACCTCTTCTGCGGTCAAGTTACCTGAGCCTTGTTGCGCTAGTAAGGCAAGGGTCATAAAGTAACGCTCAAGGCTGTGTTCGACTGGTGTTGCCAATACAGTCAGCTGTTGATAGCTACTGCTATTGGCTTCAGGAATACCGAGTATGCCATCACCCAACTCAACGATTAAGTCATGCGCAATTAGATTGTCTATCTTATCATTGAGCGTATCTTTGAGTCCGTGAGCGGAGTAATGCAAGAACAACTCGCTTTGCAGGAATGGATATAGCTGCGCTACGATATCATCGAGACGATGACGTTTGATACGACCATTACGAGCCACTAATGCTGCTAAGAACGACTGTAAAATAAACACATGCAATATATTATTGCGGAAGTAGCTAAGGAGCGCTGCTTGGCGATCAACGACCTGAATAATGTCCCCTAAGATATGTGGTATACGCTCAATAAGCTTGAGCTTGATACCATAATCAACAATCTGTTGCGGACTCATGTCAGTGATAATAGTATCTTCATCATAAGGCTGCTGGCGAGCAATACTCTGATATAGAGCAATCTGCTCGCGACAAATACTTTCATCTAGCGCCGCTTTTGGCGCTGATAATACTACTAATGACAACAGCGATATTGGATTGACTACCGCCGCTTTATTGATGTGCTGCATGATCTTGACGCCGATATTATCGACCATAGCCGTAGCTTTGGCATCCAGTGGCGTATCAGTACGATCAGCGGGTAAGCTTTCAGCAGGAACATCAAATTTCTGCATGAAGTCAGTTAAGTGTAATGGTGTACCAAAGCTTAAATGCACATTACCAAAGACCCGTTCAATCTTACGGGTGACTTTGAGTAGCCCTATCAACGACTCTGACTCTTTAGGCTTACCCTTGAGCTCACCAATATAAGTACCGCCTTCCATAATACGTTCATAACCAATATAAGTAGGAATAAAGACTACGGGCTTATTGGTCTTGCGTAATTGGCTATGTACCGTCATCGCTAGCATGCCCATCTTCGGCGGCAACAAGCGGCCTGTGCGCGAACGTCCGCCTTCTATAAAGTATTCAATCGGCGTATTACGAGTGATTAAAGTATGCATATATTCACGCAATACTGCAGTATATAGTGCATTACCACGGAAGCTACGACGGATAAAGAAAGCCACTGCACCGCGTAATAACGGTCCTAATACAGGCACGTCTAGATTGTCGCCCGCCGCCACATAAGGAATACTCAGTCCACGCTTATAAATAACATAAGACAACAGCAGATAATCGACGTGGCTGCGATGACAAGGCACATAGATGATCTCATAATCCGCTGCCAGCTCACGCACTCGCTCAAAATGGTGTACTTCTACGCCATCATAGAGCTGAGTCCATAACCAAGTCAAAAACCGATCAAAGACTCGAATAATAGGATAAGAGTAATCGTTGACCATCTCATTAGCATAGCTTTTGGCTAAGATATGCGCTTCACGCACACTAGTGCCCGTCTGTTTGAATTCGGTCTCTATCGCATGTTTGATAGCTGGGGAGTAGATGAGCTTGTCGACTAGATTACGTTTGTCAGATAAGTCGGGTCCCAGCATACTAGCGCGCTGCTTATCGAGATAGACATTCAACTGCTGCTGGATAGTATGGGCCACCTCACGATTGGCATCAGCAGCAGCTACTAAAGAATTCATCGGTGAAGGTTGTAGTATCTCGCTACTAATCTGAGCATTTGACCGATCACTATCAGCTGTTTTTGGCAGTAGATCTTCTTGATCAACATCATCGTTATGCAAGTTGGCGCTTAACTCATCAGTAACGCTAGTCGCTACAGAGTTGTCCTCTTCTTCCTCGCACAAATTATGATAAACGACGGTACGCAGATCTTGTGAAGGATGGAACTGTACAAAAGTATCCCGGCCCATCACCCCGATGTTAAAGAGCTGCTTAGTGATGCTAGGATCTTGCCAGTTATCAGTCATCAGCAATTTGAACAGCGAGTCCTCTTTTTCAGGCGCACGCCCCCATAAAATAGACACTGGCACTAAGCGAATCTGTAACTGTGGGTATTGAAGAGCAGCAGAAATCAAGCGCATTAAACGCGGTGAAACTTGATCCTGTTTAGCCTTTGGATGATGCAAAAATATGATAGCCGCACTCTCATCTATTTGATGGACACTATCTTTTACCCCAACTAAAGCTGGCGGCAGCTTATGCTCTTGGGTTTGTAAATCGATGAGAATACTGTTGGAACGGGAATAATCTTGCAGCACATAAAAGGTGAGGGTTTGATCCTCAGCGGCGAACTCAGGTAACTCACCTAGCAGTTTGGGTTTGACTGCTACATCCAGTATTTGTCCAGATAGCTTACGATAGAGCTGATTGATAGGGGTTTTGGCAGCAGGCTTAACTAGCACTCTTTGACTGTCCAAATTGCCATCAGCACGGCTATCAACGCCGCCAACATCATCACTACCGTCAGCAGTATTGGTTGAAGACGACTTAGCAGCGCGATCTGTTAAAAACTTGTTTTTTAAAAAACTGGGTATCATAATCAGCAGTCAAACTTTGTTAAATGTAATGCGCTTATGATGCCACAAAAGTCGTTAAAGCGATATATGGTGTCGGTATCTACTAGTATTATTATTTGTAGATGCCAAAAGCTTAACTACACGTTGAGTAAATCCAAGTTATCGCAAAGGTGGAGCTACTACTTTACCTGTCGGCTATCTTTGCTTACTATATAAGCTAGCTGGATTATTTTAGTCTAAGCCTGTTGCTATTACTCTTTAAGTGAGCCGTTATGACCCCTGCTATCGAGCTGGCAAAAAAGCTCAATATCGACTACCAACTTCATGATTATAGTCATGATAGCCAAGCTACCTCTTATGGCTTAGAAGCTGCTGAGAAATTAGGCGTGGCTGCTGAGCAAGTATATAAAACCTTAGTAGTACAGACCGAAACCAATAAGCTAGCCGTAGCGATTGTGCCAGTCAATAGCACAGTCAGTCTTAAAAAGATGGCTAAAGCTATCGGCTGCAAAAAAGTACAAATGGCTGATCCTAAGCAAGTCGAGCGCAGTACTGGTTATGTGCTCGGTGGGGTCAGCCCACTCGGTCAAAAAAAGCGTCTAGTAACCGTTATAGAATACTTAGCACAACAACAGCCAACCATCTATGTCAGTGCTGGTCGTCGGGGTTTAGAGCTCGAATTAACCGCACAGCAGTTAGCGGAGACTTTAGATGCGCGCTTTGTAGACATTGCAGATATTACCGATAAATAGCCACTTCATCTTAAACTTACTCCAAGGATAGAACTATGCCTCATTTAACCATTCAGGCGACGCCGAACGTCAGCATTCCTCATGAAGAGTCTTTACTTAAAGCTCTTAACCAAGCGCTTTGGGATAGTGGACATTTTGGCAAGGCCACAGACATTAAGGCCCGAGTCCTACCGGTGAAGACTTTTTTGGTTGGCGTGGAGGATGATGAGCAACAGCAAGGTTTTATTTACGCCCACCTAAAGCTGATGGCAGGACGTGATGATAAGACTCGCAATCAGTTAGCGCAGCTATTAGTAGCAACTTTAGAGCAAAAGCTAGCACCAGAACAATCAGGTCGTGCCAGCCTACAGATATGTGTCGAAGTAGAAGATATTAGCCCTATTTATCATAAGAAAGTTATGGGTAGCTAAGGGAGCAAGCTACACCTATTTACATAGCGACTCACTAGCATATTTCGGTAGCAGAATAACCTCAACAGTATAACCTGCTGTTCGGCCTTGAGTAGCCATCAAGTTGCGGGCGATACGTAGTCGATAGTGCCCTGTTGTTGGTAGGCAGCCCTGATAGATGATACCGCCCTTAGTGCCATCTTGCTTACCGTTGGGCATCTGTAATACCCCAACATTGGCAGTCTCAGGGGTACCAGAGAGTGGCGCAATATTAATCAAGGCATACTGCAAGCCGGTAGCATTGAATTGATACCAATGCTCATTTTGATCAGGATTCAGTTTGCCAGTGATAATGGTACTTACTTGGCTTTTGTTAAAATGAATCGGGGTATCGGTCTTATTAGCAGTATTATTGTTAGGGCGGGCTTGTACGCTACTTATGCTCATTAAAGCAATAATAGCAGCAGTAGGGATAAGGGTTTTATTCATGAATAGATTCATAACGGATGCTCATAAAATTCAAGAGTATTAGCTTATATTATATTACTTTGAGAACTGATAGTGGCAAGTTAGGCTGTATCTGTTGATCGTTTTAAGGTGCGTTAGTGTTTATATCGGCAGCTTATAGTAGCTAAAAATTAATAGCTAAAAATAGCCCAAAAAAAAGCGCCCAGTGATTAATCACTGAGCGCTTTTTTTTGATTGCCATCAACTACAGTTAACGGCAACTAGTTTAAGCTAATGTTAGTCTAGGAAAGCAAAGCTTTCGATATCCATCCCAGTCATACTTTCACTTGGCGCAACCATGCTTTCGGCATGACCTGAAGTACGTGGCAAGATTTTATCGAAATAGAATTCTGCGGTTTGGATTTTGGCTTGATAGAATTCTGGTGATTCCGTACCACCGCTTTCTAACTTCTCATAAGCGACAGCCGCCATACGTGCCCAATGGTAGCCCATCATCACATAACCTGAATACATCAAGAAGTCATCAGAGGCCGCTGAAATAATTTCACGATCTTTACGAGCGATCAACATCAAACGCACGGTTAGGGTGTTCCACTCAGCACATAGCTTAGTCAATGCCCAAACGAATTTACGCATGTCTTTATCAAGCGCGTACTCTCCACACCATCTAATGATAGTAGAAGTATAGTCACGGATGATCTTGCCTTTAGACTGTAAAATAACTTTACGGCCTAATAAGTCTAGGGCTTGAATACCAGTTGTGCCTTCGTACATAGTGGCGATACGGGCATCACGAGCGATGAGCTCCATACCCCATTCTTTAATATAGCCATGACCACCGTAGATCTGCTGACCGTGTTTGGCAGCCTCAATTCCTAGCTCAGTTAAGAAGCCTTTTAGTATAGGAGTGTAGAAGCCTAACTTATCATCCCACTTTTCAAACTCAGCATCATCACCATTAGCGATACCTTGAGACATCTTATCAGCATAGCGTGCTGCATGATAAATCATTGAGCGACCGCCTTCGGCAAAGGCTTTTTGAGTCAACAGCATGCGACGTACATCGGCATGATGGATGATAGCATCGGCTACTTTTTCAGGATCTTTAACCCCTGACAAAGTGCGCATAGAGCGACGATCTTTGGCATAAGGTAGGGCATTTTGGAAAGATAGTTCAGTATGTGCTAAGCCTTGGATACCCGTGCCGATACGAGCAGTGTTCATAAAAGTGAACATAGCTTTTAGGCCTTTATTGGGCTCACCAATCAAATAACCAACCGCTTCATCAAAGTTCAATACACAAGTGGCTGATGAGTTAATACCCATTTTGTGCTCGATAGAACCACAGCTCATGCTATTACGCTCGCCAATGTCGCCTTCAGCATTTGGCAAGAATTTTGGTACGATAAATAAGGAGATACCGCGCGTGCCTTCTGGTGCATTAGGTAGACGGGCTAAGACGATATGAATGATGTTTTCAGTTAGATCGTGTTCACCGCTAGAGATAAAGATTTTGGTACCGCTAAGCTTATAGCTACCATCTTCTTGTGGAATCGCTTTTGATTTGACTTGGCCCAAGTCAGTACCGCATTGGGGCTCAGTCAAACACATAGTACCCGCCCAAGAGCCTTCAACCAATTTATGTAGATAGGTTTCTTTTTGCTCATCAGTACCATATTGCATGATGGTATTGATACAACCAGTCGATAGACCAGGATACATCGCCCAAGGCCAGTTCGCCGTACCCATCATTTCAGATTTGATGAGGTTGATTGACATAGGTAGGTTCATACCACCGAACTTCTCAGGGTACGAGATGCCTTGCCAACCGCCGTCTACAAACTGATCATATGCTTCTTTAAAGCCTTTAGGGGTTGTGACAACACCGTTCTCAAAGTGACAACCTTCTGCATCAGCTGGCTGGTACAAAGGTGCTAAGACATTTTCAGCGAAGTCAGCAAAGCCTTGTAAAATCATATCAATAGTTTCAGGATCCGCGTTAGCGCCGTTGTCCAAATCTTTATAATGAGTTTGGTAGTCAAACACATCATTAATTAAGAACTTGATATCACGTAAAGGTGCTTTGTAAGTTAACATAGTCAGTCTCGCTATTTAATGTGCCAAAATTATTAAATTTAGGGCTTATCAGGTGGTTATATCCAAATGTAATAGTAATATAACTATAAAAATATCTATAACTAGCTATATCAGCAGGTTATGAGTTGAGTGATGGGATATACCCATAAGTTATCACTAGAGAGTAGCAGTGATCACGGCTAGGCGTTTAATCTTAGCCGTCTACTATAAATCTTAGGGGAAGGTGCTTTTTGCCATGTGCGATTAGAGGCACAGCAGACTAAAGACTACTGTGAGGCTTAATCTAGTACAACATTGGCGTTATTATAAGCGTTATAGAGTAATAAATATATGATACATAACTAATATTCATATATCATCACATAAGTTATTAAATTAATTTATATGAGACAATTGATATCAGTATAGCTTAGCTGTTAATTAATCAACAATAAGTAATAATTAACTAGGGTTTGTCTAACCCTAGTCAACAGGAACTTCGTTTTATGAGTCCAGCGCCGCGTATATATCAGTTAAAGTATTGGCTTCAACAAGTGTTGATCAGGCTTAGGTTTTTGATAAAAGGTGAGATTGCGCATTTATTTAGCGTTAAAAAAAGTCAAAGACCTTGGCATATGCCGATTGTAGCGGCTATTGCTATCAGCTTTCCGGTATTCGTTGGGGCTTATTTTGGCGATTTGCCTTCAGGTATTAAAGCCTCATTAGGTGCTATGATTATCCTAAACTTACCGTTAGTCGGGTCATTGCCACATCGATTGGTCACTGTGATGGCATGGGGCTTTGGGATGTCGTTAAGTTTTGCGCTAGGAGCAACAGCGCAGCAGTTACCTTGGCTTAGGTTACCCGTATTTACACTGATGGCTTTTGCGGTGATTGCTTTTGGTCGCTACTATCGCCAGCCGCCACCAGCAGGGCTATTCATTATGATGGCTGGCGCTATTGCTTTATTTATACCTATACCTTTGTCAAAAGTGCTGCCAGCCACAGCTCTAGTGATGTTTGGTAGCGTCTTTTCAATCATTATAGCTTTGTTTTATTCATTACTGTTACTAGCGACAAGGCCTAGCCAACCTGCACCTAGCTACAATTATGAGCCAGATACACTGAGTGAAAGTATTATAGTGACCAGTTTTGTTAGTCTGACTTTATTGATCGCAGTGCTGCTGGAGATGTCTAACCCTTATTGGGCAGCAGTGAGCTGCTTTATTATCATTCAAGGGATTCATCTTCGTACTATTTGGATAAAGCAGTTTCACCGCCTGCTCGGTACTTTGATAGGTGTAGGGCTAGCAGGATGGATGTTATCGTGGGGTTTGAGCGGCTGGCAAGTGGCCTGCGCTATACTAGTGATGATGTTGAGTATTGAATCCTTAATCGATCGTCATTATGGGCTGGCGGTTATCTTTATCACCCCTTTAACTATATTTATTGCTGAGTACGGTAGCGGTAATGCGCTGAACGAGCAAATTTATCAGGAAGTTATGCGCGCCCGCTTGCTCGATACAGCACTCGGCTGTCTGTTAGGTCTTACTGGCGGCTTGATGATGCATTCGATTAAGCTGCGCTTACCCTTGCGAAAGCTAGAAAAACGTCTGCTTATGCGTTATGGCTCTAAGCCGTAAATGCCGCTTTTACAGGCTTTATGTCGCCCCTGCTTTTAGGCTGACCGTTGCGCTCTTAACATCGACGGCTTGTCCAGTCCAACGCTCAAAGCTAAGCGCCGCTTGAGCGATAAGCATACCGTAGCCATCAGAAGTCTGCGCGCCACGCTGGGCAAAATGTTGCAAAAACGGTAAGGCTCGTCCATACATTAAATCATAAACATAATGGCAGCTTAAGTCGTCTGCTAATGGCAAAGTATTTCCTGAGAGCCCAATAGAAGTGGCATTAATAATCAAATCAAAAGCTCCAGTTAACTCTTCAGTAGCACAGCTCTTAAGCTTATGACTGTTGATGGTACTACTAGCTGCACTAAGCTCAGAGACTAAGGCCTGCGCTTTACTAACAGTACGATTGGCAATCGTCAGAGTACTGATCCCAGCCTGTATAAGGGGTAGGACTACTCCGCGTGCTGCACCGCCAGCACCAATAATAGCCACGCGTGCACCAGCGAGCGGCCAGCCTAGGCTCTTTATATGATTGACTAAACCTTGACCATCAGTATTATCGCCATATAGCGCCTCATTCTTTAGCAATAAAGTATTTACTGCCCCTGCAACTTTGGCATGTTCAGACAAGCTACCCTGAGTCTGGCAATAATCATAAGCCAGTTGTTTAAAAGGTACCGTAACATTGGCTCCTACACCGCCACCATTAAAAAAAGCCGCAACCACTGCATAAAAGCTTTCAGCATTATCAGGACAGTATTGGCGTTGATAACTGATGTCTAGGCCACTTTGCTTGGCGAATACTTGGTGAATCTCAGGAGATTTGCTATGAGCAATAGGGTTGCCAATGACCATAAAATGTTGCTGAGCTTTGGTAAAAGTTAAAGTTTTATTCATAAGTGCTAGGCTGCCTGTAGTCTGCTATTTATAGGGTTGAGCCTAAGTAGCTAACGCTATAAATAGAGGAGAATAATAAAAACGTAATAAGGATCTTGTTAAAGCAATTTTGTCACCGCAAGCAGTAAAAAGGCAAAGCTAAAAGTGGCTAAAATTTACCCTATAATAGAGTAGAATTAAAGATTTTATAAATCTCAGTCCAACACTTAGTGACTGACACTAATAATAGTAATAGCAAGTTTTAGACAAATACCTAGCTCATAAATACTTAGGTAACAAATATCTCTTAGCGGTGATTGTTATCTGTAACGTAAAGGCTAGTCAATAGCTTGGCAGTTGGGTAAACTATGTTATCAAGTGCGTGACATCTATAACTATTAATACTAGGGCGTGTTGAACATTCGACCACAGCGATGGCGTACTTATTGCAGCAGTTAGCGACATCAACTGCTAATGCATTACTGTTTTTGCTAATACAATTTTGCGATAAACCTAAAAATGTGAGTAAACTGCCCATGTGGAATAAACCTCTACAGACCTTTATGATTGGCATGACTATGGTAGCTAGCCTATCATTAAGCGCCTGCAACAGTGAGAATAAAAGCACTGCAGAAGATGTTGCTGCCACTATTAGTGGTGATGCACCAACATCTGAAAAGGCCGCATCAGATAGCACTGTAGCGCAAAGCGACTTAGATGGTGCAGTTACTGAGCAAGGGATACCAGTCAGTTACGATTTGGCTAGTTGGAATAAGGGCAGTGTAAAACCGATTCAAATCGATGCATTAGACGACATTAACGCCACCTTTGGCAAAGTGGTGAGCAAGGATGAGAATAGCTTAGACTATGCTAGTAATCCTGCGACCAAATATCGCTTTATGACTACCAAATCGCCTTACTTAGATGTCATCGACTCACAAAAATATTTGGAGCTAGGTTGGTATTATGCCAACCCTACTGACTCTGATGAAGAAAAACAGCAAAGTAAATCTCATGCCAAAAAGGCTTATAAAGTAGCGCGCCAGTTGATGGGTGATGAGGGCGGTAAACTGCTAGCAGACATGCTAAATGGTCAAATCATCAAGAATCAGACTATAGGCGGCCAAAAAATAGAGCTGGCTAAATGCGAGTTTTACAGCTGTATGTTAATACTTAATAAAGCTGGTGCCAGCACTTAAGCTTGCTAATCAAATCAAGTCGCTACACCAATGCAAGGGCTAGCAAAGCGGTTAGCGACAGCCTCAACGCCTATGCTAATAATCGCATCAACAGTCGTACTAACCCTTATCCTTTAAGTCATATTATCAATGATATCAGATAAATACAGCTTATGGTCAGCGTTACCATCCCAGCCTAATAATGGACACACAATGCTGACGCCTAATAATCGTGGGTTGGCTTATGGTGATGGTTTTTTTACTACTATGGCAGTGATTGAGGGCACTATATTATGGCTCGACTATCATCAGCAACGACTCATCTCGCACTCCCAAGCCTTACAACTCGATATCGATAGCGACGAATTGTTGCTCGATCTACAGGCGCAAGCTCAACAGCTGCAACAAGGGATGCTCAAGCTTATCATTACTCGTGCTGAGCAAGCGTTACGTGGTTATGGGTTTAGGACTAGTGAGTCGGGCAGTGCCTGTGAGATTTGGCTTAAAGCTACGCCGATAACTGAGGTTATTGCCGAACAGTTAAGTTTGCCTGATGGACGTTCGCTATTGCTACAGCCGATGACGCAAGCTTGCTGTCTAGCCTCACAGCTTGCCTGCTTGCCACCAACTTTAGCAGGCCTCAAAAGCCTAAACCGCCTCGACAATGTGCTGGCAAGTGGTGAGTTACAAAGTATTAACGCTGAGTTAGAATCAGCTTATAAAAGCTATGGCGAGGGTTTGCTACGTGATATGTCGGGCGCTTGGGTTGAGGGGACGATGAGCAATGTGTTTTATCAATTAAATGATACGGTTTATAGCAAATCGACACTCTCTCTAAAAGCAAATACTGTCAATAACTCAGAACCCTTAAACTATCTTACAAAATCTCAATGGTACACACCTTCTATGAGCCAATCCGGCGTTGCTGGGGTGATGCGCCAAGTACTAATAGATTCGTTAGCAGTGACTACTAAACCGGTCATCATTCGTCCTCTAACAGATAACGACTTACCTCAACTGTCACAGCTGTTCTTTTGCAATGCGGTACGTGGAGTTATGCCAGTGTCAGCGCTTACTTTGTTGAGTGGTGAAGTGGTGAGTTTTTAAGTGATTTAGTTGCTGTCTTCTTTATTCAATAAACGATAAAAATGCTGTCTAAAAAATTCTTTCCTGCCGTCGTTTTGCAGATCTTGATAGCGAGCCTGGCTAAGTCTTAGGTATTCAGCTTCTTGTTCAATACCGATAAAGCGTCTGCCTAATACATTACTCGCAATACCTGTCGTTGAAGAACCTGCAAAAGGATCGAGGATTAAGGCGTCTTTTTTAGTAGATGCTAAAATAATCTGAGCTAGTAATGCCAATGGTTTTTGTGTTGGATGTTTACCACATGATTTCTCCCACTTGGCAATAGCTGGCAAGCGCCAAACATCTTTCATTTGCTTATCGTTATTTAAGCGCTTCATCAAATCATAATCGAAGTAATGTGGTACTTTAGGATGCTTTCTTACCCAAATAATAAACTCAGTTGAATGAGTAAAAAAGCGACAGGAAAAATTGGGCGGTGGATTGGTCTTCTCCCACGTTATAACATTGAGTATTTTGAAACCAAGCTCAGGTAATATGCGTCCTAAAGTAAAAATATTATGATGTGTGCCACTCACCCATAAGGTTGCATTATCTGCCATTTTTTCACGTACAGTAGATAGCCATTTATAGGTAAAAGCATAAGCGTCATCGTCGCTAATTAATTTGTCCCACTGACCTTTATTAACTGACTGAATTTTTCCGTTTTTTACTGTCATGCCATCATTGGATAAGAAGTAGGGCGGATCAGCAAACACCATGTCTACATTTTTATCTAACTGAGGAACAACTGTTAAACAGTCGCCTTTAAATAAATTAAAATCCAAACTACTACTTTGAAAAAATGAATAACTTTCCATGTCTATTCCAGCATATCGGCTAAGAAATAAAGAAGTTCGGGTAATTTAAACTCACCCTCTGCGAAACCATACTGCTCGCAATCGTCTGGAATAACAACCGTTTGTTTGGAGAATATTTCATCTTTGCTGATGATGCGAAGCATACTTACTAATTCATCTCTCACTATTAAAGAGTCTTGCGTATCTAAAGAGTCAGCAGATACTGATGATTTAGTGCTGATATTAATAGTGAGGTTTTCAATATTTATCATAGTGAGCCTCCTTGTCTTCAAAATCTAAGAATATTAAAAAGACACTTATTGTGTGTTTTTAATATTAACTAATTATTGAGAATAAAGCAAATGGAAACACCAATTTTAGTCAAATTCGGCAAAAGAATTCGTGAGTTGCGTAAAGCAAGTGATTTAAGTCAAAAGCAGCTGGGTGAGTTAACAGGCTTTCATAAGAATTACGTGGGCATGATAGAGAGAGGCGAGCGCAACCCATCGCTAGAAAACATTGAAGTGTTTGCTAATGCGTTTGAGATGAGCTTGTCAGAATTATTTATATTTGAGGTGGAAAATGAAGATTGAAGAAGCATTCCCGATGCTACCAAGTTTATACAACATTAAATTTGGTATATTGAAAAATCATCCTAACCTGAAAGATCCTATTGACCTGACTAAATTAAAAGGGAATAAAGGGTTTGCAGGTCAGTTTTTAGAAAAGTTATTACTATTGAATCTATCGAATAGTGCGCTTGATTTTGAAAATGGGGAGCTAAAAACAAACAAATCAAAACCCGATGGCAGTCCAATGGAAACTATGGCTATTACCCAAATCGGTACACAGTTTGATGATTTATTTTATAACGAGAAGACATTCCATGAGACACATCTTTACCGTAAAATTGAAAGCATTCTATACGTACCAGCAGTAAAGGGCGCAAACGAGGAAGATTGGTACTTTTTACCAGCGCATTATCTTGATTTAAAAGATAACGCTGCGTTAAAAAAGATACTTGATAATGATTTTGAGACGATAAAATCCAAAGTACATGCAATGATGGATGATCCTAACGATGGCATGTTACATACGGCAAATGGTCAATATATGCAAATTAGAACAAAAGATAGTAAGCCTTATAGCTCTATTTATTCTAATAAACTCAAACGCTATGTATCAAATAAAGGTTTTGCATTCTATTTTAAAAAAGAATTTATGCAGGCTATTCAGGACGGTGTCTTACCAAGTCAAAAGATAATTTAATAGTTTCTAATAAGAAGCTCATTAACCTTTCCACGCTTTGAACCTTTAGAATTAATGCTACGACTAGCCTGAACTCTCTCTATTTTGTAGTCTGAATATAGAGTGTCGAAAAATGAATTTTCATTATCAAGTTTAGTCGTATCAGAATTACTCAGCAGCCACTGATAACCTTTTTCATCTAATAAGTCACAGAAAGACTTTAGCCTTTCTTGATCTTCGTCATTGAAGCTGTCCTTAGAATAGGATGTGAAGCTAGAAGATTCACTCAAAGGTTTGTAAGGTGGATCAAAATAGAAGAAAGCAGGTAAATTGCTCTTATTTGATTGCTCTAAATAGCTAAGTGTATCTTCGTAACTTTGATTATATATTTTTACATTATCTAATACTTTTGAAGCTTGTAAAATTGTATCCTCAAAAACGAAGTTTGGCTTCTTGTAGCTCCCAATAGGAACATTAAATCCATCCTTACTGTTTACTCGGTATAAGCCATTAAAGCCCGCTCTGTTTAAAAATATGAATAGACCAGCATGCGTGATGTCATCAGCTTCTCGTGTATTAAAAGCTTCGCGTTTGGCATAGTAATAAGGTTGCTTAGCTTCCTTGTCTTCAAGTTCATCATATTCTGCTTGAATTACTTTTAGATATGCTAATAATTCATGGGGATGAGACTTGATAACTTTATAAAGATTAACTAAGTCAGTGTTTATGTCGTTTAGGATAATTGCAGAGGGTGGATGTTCACTATCTAAAAGATGCAGCGCGAATGCAGCACTCCCGCTAAAAGGTTCAATATAAATATATGGCATACCATTTTTTATGTATTCAGGTAAACGCTGAGTGATTTCTGGTATTAACTGGCTTTTACCGCCTACCCATTTTACGAATGGTTTTGCCATTACTAACAACCTTCTTTATATAGATTATATTGCAAAATTTAAGCGCAAAATTATAACATTTCTAATCCTTATTTTATAAGACTAAGTAAATAATATTGAAAAGTAAGCATTTCAGTGCTAAATTCTAGCCAAACTTCTGCCCTGTGAGTTGCCATGAGTAAGCCAACACCTGATACATCTGATAATCAAGCTAACGACATCCCGTCAAACAATCCAGACCTTAGTGTTACTGAGCTTACTGATATTGAGTCCACTAGCGTTGACTCTAATAGCATTAAGCCAACTAATGCAGCGCTAGACTCAGAACCGACAGCGGTTAAAGACGAGCGTGTGGCTTCGATGCCAGCACCAGTGACTGATGTATCGTTAATTAGTGGCGCTAGTCCACCTCGGCGCTATAAAAAAGACAACCCGTCGTTCTTTATGCAGCGTGGTTACCAGATATTGCTAGTATTAGGACTTATTGCAGCCTTCTTATTAGTAATGGTTTATCAAACCTTGTTTGGCCGTATAAGCCAACCTGAGAAAAAAGTATCTATTGAAAAAGGCGATACTTATTATGGTCTGCTATCGCAGTGGCAAGAGCAGATTCCGCTGTTTTCGGTCACTATTGCTAAGCTATATATCAAGTCACAAATCGATGCACCCCTTCATGCTGGTATTTATCCATTGCCTGAGAACCCTACTATCACTGAAGCGCTGCAAATATTAGGGCAAGGCGCGAAAGTAGCCATGGTAAAAGTACAGATTATCGAAGGTAAGACTTCAAAGGATTTGTATAAGAGCTTGCGAGATAATGACGGTATCACCAAAGAAGTTTTAACTGCTGACGCCGATAATGCTAGTATTGCCAAAGCCTTAGAGCTGACGGGTATATTGCCGGATTCAGTGACTAATAGCAGCGATCCTATTGTCCGTTATAACCTCGAAGGTTGGTTTACTCCTGACACTTATTATTATGCTGAGGGCGCAACTGACAAGCAAGTACTCACCGATCTATATAAACGTCAGCAACAAGCATTGACTACCGCATGGGAAAATCGGGCGCCAAACTTGCCTTATAATAGTCCTTATGAAGCGCTAGTAATGGCCTCTATCATCGAAAAAGAGACTAGCGTTGCTAGTGAGCGTCCTTTAGTTTCAGCAGTGTTTAATAACCGCTTAAACCAAGGTATGCGTATGCAGACCGACCCTACTATTATTTATGGTATGGGTAGCCGTTACCAAGGTAATATTCGTAGAGCTGATATTAACGAAAAGACCTCTTATAATACTTATCAGATTGATGGACTGCCGCCAACGCCGATTGCCTTGCCATCAGCTGCTTCTATAGAAGCCACTTTGCACCCTGCCGATAGCGAAGCTTTATACTTTGTAGCTACTGGTAATGGTGGCCATAAATTTACTAGTAGCTTGGCTGAGCATAACAAAGCGGTAAAAGAGTACCTGCAAGTGATGCGTCAGAAAAAATCACAAACCGCACCTACTCAGCTTAGTGAGTGATAGTTTACTGATAGAGTAATCATTCGCTGCTAAAATAATTGAGTATTGGCTATAAGTTTTAGCACAATTTTATCTGAGCTGGACATCGGCACTACCACCAATGGTATGGGTGGTAGTGCCGATGTTTAGCCGTTATATGTACTACGAGGCGGTATTTATGTCAGCAGTTATAGCTACTGAGATGTCGGATAACACTGATAGTATTATTCCTAAAGTAGGGCGTTTTATTAGCTTTGAAGGGACAGAAGGCGTGGGCAAGACCACCGCTATCGAAACCTTATGCGCGCAATTACAGCACAGCGGCATCGACTATCTAAGGACTCGTGAGCCGGGCGGTAGTCCGTTCGCTGAGCGTCTGAGGGCTATTTTGCTCGATCCTACCACTGAGATCAACGATGACACTGAGCTGTTGCTATTGTTCGCTGCTCGTTGTGATCACTTACAACAAATCATTTTGCCTGCTCTGCAACAAGGTATTTGGGTGATTTGTGATCGCTTTACTGACTCCACTATCGCCTATCAAGGTTATGGCCGTGCCCACGGTGATGCAGCAGTGCTAGCTAAGATTGAAGGGTTGATAGCTCAGTTTATTCCGCAATTACCTGAGCTGACTCTATGGCTTGATCTACCCGTATTAGAAGGAATGGCGCGGGCTGGTAAGCGCAGTGCCGCCGATCGGTTTGAGCAGCAAGCAACAGAGTTTTTTCTGCGTATATATCAGGGCTTTACCGCTGTTGCTGAACAACATCCACAGCGTATAGAGCGCATTGACGCGGTAGGCAGTACTACTGAAGTGAGTGCCCGCATTTGGCAAGTGGTTAGTCAGAGATTTGCTGTTAACTAGTAATAAAAGCTATCACTATAAAAGCTATAGTTATAAAAGACAGCTATTAGCCTAGCGATAATCGCTGCATTAAAAACCCCAGCTCATTTAAATCAATGAGCTGGGGTTTTTTGATGTCTAAAACTATCAGTTGCCTTAGCTTGTAGGGCTATCTTTTATCTGGTTTGAGCTATCCGAATCGACTTTAAGCTGATTTTTAATATCGTGATCAGCATTACTAGCTGTCTTATCGCTATCACTATCTGGCAAACGATTAGGATCAAGTGAACCGCTTTTGGTCTTCGGTGCACTACCGCTACCATTGCTATTAGGATTGATAATGGGCTTAGCTTTAGGGTGTACCTCGCTTGCAGTCATACTGTTTTTAGCCGCTGTGGCCTCAGTGATAGCCACTGCTTTAGCTTTAGCGGCATCCGCTGCTGTGAAAGCTTGTAGGGTTTGATCACTTTTAATGCCAGCTTTCGCCTCATCAGCTTTTGTAGCAGAACCATCTATAGAGACTTCAACCAAGCCATCATCTATTATCTCAGCTTCTTTGCGTTTTTCTGGGGCTTTAGAGTTGGCTTCAAAATGAGCATCAGCATTTACTCGCGCTTGCTCTTGCTTGGCGGTAACATCTACCGGTTTTGGCTGTACTTCATCTTCAACCACTAAAGCAATAAGCTTGCGATCACGTGCAACTGTACCGTCAAACTTGTCAGTAATGACGTGCAGTTTGCCTTCTTTATCAATAGTATAAAGCGGGACAAATTGCTTGTTATCTGCCTTATATTGCTCAAAACTATAGCTATCAGTAAGGTTAGTAATCTTAATTCTAGCTTTTCTAGATAACATGCTGGCAAGCTTAGTATAAGTGACATCTTTGCCGAACATCCACTGCGAAGAGAAGTTAGACTGCTTATCATCACGCTCACTTCTGACTTTTTCATCACTGAATTTAAGACGATAAAGTTTACGCTCACCGAATTCGTGGCGATAATGAATTTCAGACAAAGTATTCATCTCTTTATCCATGCTCATGGCGAACAGATGGCCAATACCGATAAGGTCGAGATGATGGTCAGCATGATCTGAGATAGGATTGCCGAAATAAGTACGCAGGCCACTCATGCGAGCACGGGCAATATTAGTGTAGTTATTATGGGCAACGATGACATCGAAGCCTTGCTCCTTTAGAGAAGTGGCTATCAATAAGGCCACGGGATTAGAGCCGACAACCAAAATACCGTTAGTCTCAGGTTCACGTACACCCAGCAAGTTGCCTACTACCTTGGCTCCTAAGCCTTGAATCATCACTGTACCGATAATGACCATAAATACTAAGGGAACAAGCAGCTCCACCCCTTGAATATCATATTCTTGTAGGCGAATAGCGAATAAGGATGAGATAGCAGCAGCAACGATACCCCGTGGCCCAATCCAGCTAATCATTAGCTTTTCGCTGGTTTTTAGATTGGAGCCAATAGAGGAGGCCCAAACCGACAGAGGACGCGCGACAAACATAACGATAGCAAGTAATACTAAACCTGCAAAACCGACACTTATTAAGCTGGCTAGCTCAACACGCGCTGCCAAAATAATGAACAATACCGATATCAGTAGGACCGTTAACGATTCATTGAACTCTAAGATAGTATCACGAGGGAATTTAGGCCAGTTGGCTAGAGCTACTCCCAATACAGTGACAGTTAACAGGCCGGACTCGTGCTCTAAATGGTTGGAGATAGAGAACAATAATAGTACGAAAGCTAAAGTGAAGACATTGCGTAGAAACTCAGGAATCATATGCTTGCGCATTAAGAAAGCTAGCGCCCAAGCTCCAGCTAGACCTAATAGAGTCGCTAATACCACAATTTTGGCGAACAGTAGAATACTACTAGCCTCGCCACCAGAGATGATATATTCATAGACTAATACCACCGCAATAGCGCCAATAGGGTCAATGATAATCCCTTCCCATTTTAGGATATTAGAGATGGTCTTATTCGGACGTACACTGCGTAGTAGTGGCATAATCACAGTAGGACCAGTCACGCATACTAGGGCGCCGAACAATAGCGCTATTAACGGATCAACATCGAACAGTAAATAAGTCGACAAAGCCACAATGGCGATAGTGATGAGTACCCCGACGGACACCAACATTTGCACTACCGTACCGTGTTGCTTAATCTCGTCGAACTCTAAAGTTAGGGAGCCCTCAAATAGAATAATCGCTACTCCCAAGGAGATAAAAGGGAACATTAGCTCACCTAATACCAAGTCAGGGTCAAACACACCCAATATAGGGCCAACGACAATACCAATCAGTAATAAAAACAAAATGGACGGTTGCTTTAAGTACCAAGCTAACCATTGGGCCGCAATGCCTATCGCCACCACGCCGGATAGCAGTAGAGCAGTATCCATAAATCAATCCTTTTATAAGCTTTTTGGGCTACGTATTTCACTAGTTGTTGTAGTCAGTATTTTGCTTCAATGGTTAGCTGTTGCTGCTTAGCTTTGCCTTCGTTGATGATAAAAAACGCTGAGCAAGGGTAAAAAGTGAAATGATTACAATTAGCTGTTTATAGCAGCAACAATAGTATCTAAAGGTAAACAGCTTCTAGAGATAAACAGGGATAATCTGTGTTAACGAGCGCCTGCTAATGAGGTGAGTAAAAGCAAATTAAGCGCTAGTAACTTAAACCACTGGATGGCTATAGCAATTTAGTGGGCTGGTTTTATTATTGGTCAATTATAACCAGCCGCAGTAGTATTAGTTATTAACTTTTGTTGGTTGAATAAGGGTTTTAACTTATTATCATAGCATGATTTTATTTTCCTTGCGTCAGGCATGTCTGCCAGTGGATGATGAGTTAGATTGCTCTACTCATATTGTCATGACCATGCTAGCAATAGCTCTTGGCGTAAAGGATGAGCATAGCCATAGCTTAATTTATACGGCATAATACTAGCAAATAGTAGAGTATCAACTTCGTTAATGAGCTGGTACTAATCGATAGTTAATAGTAGATAAGCAGCCATAGACAAGTCAAAATACCGCCTAAGGAAAAGAATATGCACTCTAAAAGCAGCCCTCGTAATTTGAGCTATTGGTTAACTCGCAGTGCGCTGACAGTCGCTATCGCTATAACGATGACTACAGGAATCACAGTAGCGACAGCGACTAACGCACAAGCGGCAGTGACTACTGCTGACTTCTCAGGTCTAGTGCAGCAAGTCACGCCTGGAGTAGCACGAGTCAATGTTACTAAGACGGTTAGTGAGTCAGAGCTGGCAAAAGCACAGACCGCTGAGTTATTACGTCAGTTCTTTGGTGATCGAATACAGATCCCTGAAGAAGCTACCAAACCAGCTATCGAACATGCTTACGGCACTGCATTTTTTGTAACGGCAGATGGCTATATGCTGACCAATCATCATGTGATCGCAGGCGCGGACAAAATCACTGTCACTCTTAATGATCGCACTGAGCTAGATGCAAAGTTGATAGGTAGTGATGAACGCTCAGATGTGGCAGTACTCAAAGTAGTAGGTACTAATTTTCCGGCATTGCCTATCGGCGACTCGACTGGATTGAGAGTTGGCGAGCCAGTATTAGCTATAGGCTCACCTTTTGGTTTTGATTACTCAGCTTCTGCTGGTATCGTTAGTGCCAAATCACGCAGCTTTTCAAGAGAGACGAGCGTGCCATTTATCCAAACGGATGTGGCGCTGAATCCAGGTAACTCAGGTGGACCTTTATTCAATCAGGGCGGGGAAGTTATAGGTATTAACTCGCGTATCTTTAGTGGTACGGGCGGTTATATGGGCTTGTCGTTTTCAATCCCGATTGATGCGGCTATGGATATCTATGAGCAGCTCAAAACTAATGGGTCAGTGCAGCGTGCTTATTTAGGTATTTATCCACAAGATATCGATCGTAATTTGGCAGAAGTCTATAAGCTTGCGCGGCCCCAAGGAGCGCTGTTGACTCGAGTATCGCCTAATTCGCCCGCCCAAAAATCAGGTCTGAAAACTGGCGATATTATTTTACAATATAATGATATTGAGATTATGCGGGCGTCAGATTTATTGAATTTGATCAATCGAGCTCGACCTAATGATACCTTTCGCGCAAAAGTACAGCGTGATGGTAAATCACTATCTATAAGCGGAAAGCTGAGCGATACCCCAGAAGGGGTGCAAGGTGAAGGCATTGATCAGCAAGACAATGTGGTGCGTTTGGGTCTGCGCTTGCGTAATTTGACTGCTGATGAGCAATTGGAGCTAACTGCTGATGAAAAAACTGGTGTACTAGTGACCGCTACTGATCCGACTGGACTTGCCGCGCGCTCAGGTATATTTGCTGGCGATGTGATCACTAAGCTATATCAAAAACCTATTACTAAAGTCACAGACTTTAATAGCGCTATCTCCTCATTACCCAAAAAAGGCGTAGTTACTATAGAAGTCATTCGCCAAGGGATTCCAGCCATCATTGGCTTACGTATCGAGTAAAGTAGTAAGCGCATTGATTAGATGTTTTTATAAATCATAGAGTTTTTTAAGTTATTAACGTTTGCTTAACACACAATTGAAGATAGCGACCAAATTAAAATATGCTACACTAGCGGACGTTTATAGCACTATATAGACCGCTAGTATTTCTAGGGTCTCATAGCCTATAAGACAGCACTGTCTATTAGAAATAAGACTACTAAACAAAACCACTAGTGAGCAAAACGACTATCATGCAAGGAAAAATTCCTTGTCCACAACCTATCAGGTGATAGCTTTTACAAAAGCTAGGATAATACAGTAAGGCATGGTTATGAGCACAGCATACGACGAGATAAAAACCCGACTTCAAGGCTCAATGGTAGCTTTGGTAACGCCCATGAACCCTGACGGCACGGTAGATTACAAGCGTCTGGCAGATCTCATAGATTGGCAAATTGAGCAAGGTACGCATTGCTTGGTGGCAGTGGGAACGACAGGTGAATCAGCGACTTTATCCATGCAAGAGCATAGCGCCGTGATTCGCTATTTTGTGCAGCATGTGAAGGGGCGCGTACCAGTCATAGCTGGTACTGGTGCTAATAACACTACTGAAGCCATCAAACTGACGCAAGATGCCAAAGATGCGGGCGCAGATTGTGCATTGCTGGTAGCTCCTTATTATAACAAGCCACCACAAGAAGGCTTATATCAACACTATAAGGCTATTGCTGCCGCTGTTGATATGCCACAAATGCTTTATAATGTCCCTGGTCGTACCATCGTCGATATCGCCCAAGAAACCGTTGAGCGTTTGGCTGATATTGATAATATTGTATCGATTAAAGACGCCACTGGCTCTCTTACTCGTGGCGAACAGCTTATTCAAGCAGTTGGTGACAGACTAGTAGTATTATCTGGCGACGACAGTACGGCGCTAGAGCTAATAAAATTCGGTAGTAAAGGTAATATTTCAGTAACTGCTAACGTAGCGCCAAAAGCCATGAGCGAGAGCTTTAGTGCCGCATTACGTGGTGATTTTACTGCGGCAAACGCTGCGCACGATGTGATTAAACATCTGCACCGCGATTTGTTTATCGAATCTAGTCCTATACCAGTCAAATATGCTTTATATAAAATGAGCATGATAGACAAAGGTATTCGTCTACCCCTAGTTTGGTTGGCTGATGAGCATCACGCTACTATCGATAATGCTTTGATAAAAGCAAAGTTGTTATAAAAGCTGCCATTAGTCCCTAAGATCATAGCTATAGAATAACAGTCAAGCTCAGCGTCTATATAGGCGTCGGCAGCTAACTCCGTAGGATAATATAGAGATATTATGATGAAAACATCATTCGCCACCCGCAAAATGCTTCCTATCATGCTGACAGTAGTTATGGGCAGCACCTTAGTTTTGACTGGCTGCCAAGCCACAAAAGACTTTATTGGTAAACGTGATAACGGTAGCTTAGAGTATCAAAAAAGCCAAAAGCTTACCCCATTACAATTGCCTGCTGATCAACAAACTGCGCCTTTTGTGCCTTTATATCCCACGCCAAATGTCGGTGCTAATACTTTGACTTTACAGAATGATGCCGGTAAACAATACCAATTACCAAAACCTGAGCGTGCCGTGCCTACTGCTAATCAGTAGCCGCCACCACTATCATTGTTTATTATGCCAGCTTAAGTGAAAAGGATACTTGTAATGCAAAGACAAAAACTGCTGTATAAAGGTAAAGCTAAATCTGTTTATGAAACCGAAGACAATGATCTGCTGATTTTACACTTCCGTGACGATACCTCAGCGCTTGATGGTAAACGTATCGAACAGTTAGCACGCAAAGGCGTAGTCAACAACCGTTTTAACGCTTTTATTATGCAAAAACTGGCTGATGCTGGTATCGAAACTCATTTTGAAGAGCAGCTGTCTGACGACGAAGTGTTGGTCAAGCGTTTGGAGATGATTCCTGTTGAGTGTGTAGTCCGTAACTTTGCTGCTGGTAGTCTGGTACGTCGTTTAGGTCTAGAAGAAGGCCAAGAGCTTACGCCGCCTACTTATGAGCTGTTCTATAAAGACGATGGCCTTGGTGATCCGATGGTTAATGAGTCGATTTCTATCTCTCTTGGCTGGGCAACTGACGCTCAATTAGCAAAAATGAAACAGTTAAGCCATCAAGTGAATCAAGTATTAACCGCTTTGTTTGATGCTGGTGATTTGATACTAGTTGATTTCAAACTAGAGTTTGGCGTCTTTCACGACCGTATCGTGTTAGGTGATGAGTTCTCGCCAGATGGTTGCCGCATTTGGGATAAAGTTACTAAGAAAAAACTAGATAAAGACCGCTTCCGTCAGTCACTTGGTGATGTCATTGAAGGCTATGAAGAAGTCGCTAAGCGTATCGGTGTCCCTTTAAGCTAAGAATTTATTCAGCTAATTATCATAATTAACACAATAAAAAACTGAGCCTTGTGCTCAGTTTTTTTTAAGGTTTTATTAGCAACATATTCTAGTCGGTAATTAGGCTTAGTTGCTGAGACTTGCAGTTTAGATGTGCAAGGCTCAAATCAATCCTTTATAAAGGAAAAAACAGCCCACAATGAGTAATAATACGGCAAAACATTTTTTTAGTAGTTGTGGGGATAGCATATGAGCCACTTTTGCACCAATCTTGGCAGTGAAAAAGCTCATGCTACCAATACCTAAAAAGGCATAAATATGTACAAAGCCAATAGTATTAGGAACATTGACTTGGGCCTGCATACCAAAAATCATAAAGCCTAAAGCGCCAGCTATAGCGATGGGAAGGCCGCATGCCGCTGAAGTACCAACCGCTTTTTGCATCACCACGCCGTAACGAGTGAGATAAGGAACGGTCAAGCTGCCACCACCTATACCAAAAATTGCAGAAGCTATTCCTATAACAGCGCCTGCAGTTAATTGCATAGGCGTGGAAGGCAGTACTTTATTAGCATCAATAATCTTTTTGCTACCAGTAAACATAGTAAATGCTACCCACAGCAAAAATAGCCCTACAATCAGTTGCAGATGAACTCCAGAGAGCCATCCGGCAATACCTGCCCCTAAAAAACAGCCGAGCGCCATGCCTGGTGCCAGATTTTTAAATACTGGCCAGATAACAGCGCCCTTTTTATTATGCGCCATTAAGGAGCTGATAGAGGTGACAACGATAGTCGCCAATGAGGTGCCTAGAGCCAAATGCATAATAGTGTCAGCACTGTAACCCATTTGGGAAAAGACGATATATAACAAAGGCACGATGATGGTTCCACCACCTACGCCAAATAGCCCTGCTGCAAATCCTGCCAGAGCACCTATTGCTAAAAAAATGATTAATTCCACGGGATAGTTACTTCATAGTTTGAGGGTGAATAGTTTAATAGCAATTTGATAATAGCTAGACAATTGACTTAAGTACTGATTTAAGTGCTGACTTAAGAGAATTGCACTTGTCCAACTTGATGATAAGCACGATTAAAATAAACCAAACTTTCATCTTGTTGACTTTGTTTAATGGCGACAACTCGACAGATAAAAATACTATGAGTGCCAACTTGCTGAATTTGCTCAATCTCACAATCAAAACTTACCAACGCATCTTCTAAAACAGGAGCACCTGTTGCTAGCTCAGTCCAAGACCCCTCTTTAAACCGGTCATCGACACTTAATTTAGAGGCAAATGTATTGGATAGCTGTTCATGCTGTGTACCTAGCACGTTGACCGTTAGAATTTTATTTTCAACGAAATGACCATGTGACCGTGAGGTATGATTCATACAGACCAGCAAAGTTGGCGGGGTGTCTGTGACACTACATACCGCAGAGGCAGTAAAGCCGTATACACCCGATGGGCCTTGGGTAGTGACAACACTGACCGCAGTCGTCAATGAAGACATGGCGTTTCTAAACTCGGTTGCTTCAATCACATCTTTAATCATTACTGCAATCCTAAATTTGACTATAGCTGGTCTGTAGAGGGCGTTTAGGCCGTCAGTTCTTGACGAATTATTTCTGCACCAGCACTTAAAGCCTTCAGCTTACCTCGAGCAACTTGACGAGACAAAGGTGCCATACCGCAATTGGTTGAAGGATAGAGCTTATCAGCATCAACGAATTGTAGTGCTTTTCGCAGAGTACTGGCAACTTCTTCAGGGGTCTCAATGTTATTGGTGGCCACATCAATAGCCCCGACCATCACTTTTTTACCACGGATTAATTCCAGCAAATCCATTGGTACTTGTGAGTTTTGACATTCGAGTGAGATAATGTCGACCTTAGACTGTTGTAATTTGGGAAACGCTTGCTCATATTGGCGCCACTCTGAACCTAGAGTCTTTTTCCAATCAGTGTTGGCTTTGATGCCATAACCGTAGCAAATATGCACAGCTGTTTCACACTTTAGACCTTCAAGTGCCCGCTCTAAAGTAGCAACACCCCAGTCATTCACGTCATCGAAGAACACATTAAAAGCAGGCTCATCGAATTGAATAATATCAACCCCAGCTGCCTCTAATTCTCTAGCTTCTTGATTGAGAATTTTAGCAAATTCCCAAGCTAATTTTTCTCGGCTTTTGTAATGACCATCATACAGCGTATCGATCATCGTCATCGGACCAGGTAGCGCCCATTTAATAGGTTGTTTGGTTTGCTGACGTAAAAACTTAGCGTCTTCAACAAAAACAGGCTTTTGACGGCTGACAGCACCGACAACGGAAGGCACACTGGCATCATAGCGATTACGAATTCGTACCGTCTTGCGCTGTTGAAAATCTACACCATCAAGATGTTCGATAAAAGTGGTGACAAAATGCTGACGGGTCTGCTCGCCATCACTAACAATATCAATGCCTGCATGCAGTTGTTCCTGCAATGATACTCGTAGAGCATCTTGTTTGGCTTCAAGTAATTGCTCACCTTCCAAAGCCCAAGGTGACCAGATTTTCTCCGGTTCTGCCAGCCAAGAAGGTTTCGGTAGGCTGCCAGCAGTTGACGTCGGTAATAATAGTTTCATGTTAATCCACTTTTATATTTAAATCTTTATTATTTTGGCTGAATTGCGCTTAGTTAAGCCGCGTATTTTTTAACACTATAGTTTGCAGCCCATTGCTCAAGAATAGCTAAGTAGGGTTTGATAAACTGTTCTTCAGTAAATTTACCTTGCTTAACCGCCATCTGGCTACGCTCTTCACGGTCATATACGATTTGCGTCAGTGAATAATCTTGGTACTTCAAACTAGGTTGATACACTTGACCTGCTGTAGAGTTGGCATTGTAAATTTCAGGTCGATAGATTTTTTGGAAAGTTTCCATAGTACTGATAGCACTAATCAGCTCAAGATCAGTGTAATCGCTCAACAAGTCCCCAGCAAAATAAAATGCTAAAGGGGCCGCACTACCGGCAGGCATAAAATAACGCACGGTTAAGCCCATCTTGTGGAAATACTCATCGGTCAACGAATAGTCATCTTGTCTGTATTCAACCCCTAATACCGGATGCTGATTAGTAGTGCGATTATAGGTTTTGCTGGTTGATACACTGAGGCAGATCACTGGTTTTTTATTAAAGCTGGCTTGGTAGGCTTCTGAGTTCAATAAATACTGAAACAGTTTGCCATGTAAATCACCGAAATGCTCTGGGGTTGGTGATGCTGATTTTTTATTGCTATGTTCTAACAGCAATACGCTAAAGTCATAATCGCGCACATAAGAGGAAAAACTATTACCAATCATACCATCGATACGCTTGTTATGCTTATGGTCAACAATCGTTGTTTTCAAAGTCTCGATGACAGGGAAGGTATTACCATCACCAGCAATATCCATATGGGCAGAAATAATTTCAACTTCCACAGAATAACGATCTGCTGTTGGATTATCCCAATGCGCTAAAGCGTTAAAACGATTATTTATCATAGTTAACGTTTTGCGTAAGTTTTCTTGACGATGCTCACCACGAGCCAGATTTGCAAAGTTAGTGGTCAGACGTGTGCTATCGGCTGGTTGATAGTTTTCATCGAAACTAATTTTTTTAATTGAACATTTAAATTCTGTACTCATGGCGATTCGCTACCCTAATTATCTGAGATAAAACCAAGTTTCTGTATGAGATAGATCATACCTCAGTGAATACATGAATAAAAACGACTTAATTTAAATTAAAGCTGAGTAAAATTCATCTTAGTAACTTTTTGCTGTTAAGCAGGATTAGATAGCGGAAGTTTTGACTGATCATTTGATAGGAAGTCGAATCTATAAAATAGTTTAAAGGCCTTAATAATAACTTCTTAGCAGGAGAAGGGAGGTCTATCTTGCCGCAGTGTAAGGCACATACAAAACATCGTTTAAACACAGGGCGAACATTGTCAGCACTTGCGCGTTATTTTTCTGTGCTACATTATAATTTACAATTTATAAGCCGTTAGCCTCTACCAAATAATAAAAAGGTCTTATTGATGTCAGCTTGCAAATCAGCCGCTACTAAAGAAATAGCTTCTCAAGCATCGGTATTACTACCAGCATGGTTTGCTCGACCAACTTGTGTGGTCGCTGCTGACTTAGTAGGTAAGGTGTTATGCCGTCAGTTAACAGATAGTGATGGTCAGCATAAGGTTCTGCGTATGCGTATCTCTGAGACTGAGGCTTATATAGGCGATGCTGATGGGTCAGTACAAGCCCATGTGGCAAAGGGCAAAGAAAAATCTGAAATCATGTATCGCCAAGGTGGCCTATTGTATGTCTACCTGACTTATGGGATACATAATATGCTCAACTTGATCACTGGGCCTGCTGACTCTGCAGAATCAGTACTGATAAGGGCTGGGTTTTTGAGTGCTGACAGTGATCGGTTAGTCGACGAGCAGCAGCTTAGTGCTGACAAGCAGCTCACTCATATCAAACAGCTGGCAGGGCCAGGTAAGCTAACTAAGGGTTTGCAGATTGACCGTACTCTTTATGGCAAAATTATCAGTCCTAACTCAGAGCTTTGGGTAGAGGAGGACGGTTGTCAGCCACCAGTATCACTGCGACCACGGATAGGTATTGACTATGCAGGCGAGGCTAAAGACTGGCTATTGCGCTATGTATGGACCGATCATCGGTCTTTATCTAAAAAGTAAAAGCCTAATAAGTAAGGCCTGTAGGAATTGACAGATCTATTTGGTAGCTTTACAAAGTGAGCTGGTACGGTCTTAGTGATTTTTATTGCTTAAATGATTAGTCTTAAATGCTTATTTTCTAAATGCTTGTTTTTTAAAACTTACTTTTTTAAATACTTATCTTTTTAAATACTGATTTTTCTAAATACTTATAGTTTCAAGGGTGGGGTTGACGGTAGTTTGTATAACGCATTTTAGTCAGCGCTACTTATTAACACTATATCGTAGGACAAGCTTAGGAGACTATCTATGTATAAGCTAACGGTTTTTATCCCAGATGAGGCGCTAGAGCAAGTCAAGTCGGCGCTGTTTGCTGCTGGTGCTGGTAAGATTGGCGATTATGAGCAGTGCTGCTGGCAAGTGCAAGGCAGTGGTCAATTTATGCCCCTAGCTGGCAGTACACCGCATATTGGTAGTCATGATAGCCTAGAGAGCGTTAGCGAATGGCGAGTGGAGATGGTAGTACAGAAGCTGGCTATTATTAAGGTTATCCAAGCGTTAAAAAAGACTCATCCTTATGAGACTCCCGCATATGATGTGCTACAAGTATTAGATTTTTAATGGCAGTATTATTTATTATTGCCAAGATAGCCGCTATAAAAAATAGCATTAAAAAAGCCGAACAAGTCAATAAACGACTTTTCCGACTTTTTGTATCATTAGTATAAACAGGTACCTAACAAGGCAGTAGGGCTGGCTAAATATATCTAGCTACTAATCTTCTTTAATCTTAATTACATTATAATTAGGGTAGCCCAGCTCGATTTTATAATCCTTATTACCACGCTCAGCTTTGACTTTAATAGTACGGTCACCTTGTTTATAGTTAACGTCTTTGACTCGATAGCCCATGTTGCTGACTATATTAGCGGCACGTTGCTCAATACCAGGGCGATAGATCTCTTTATCGATTGTTTCGATAGTCTTCTTATGTTTTTTATACAAGTCAGTATCTTTATAGATATCTTGGTAAATATCTCCATAAGCATTATAGCCACCAGGTTCGGTAACGCAACCGGTAGTAACTGTTAATAAAGCAGCGATAACGCTACTAGCAGCAACGCTTTTCAATAGAGGCTTAGCGTTCATTATGGAGTGTCCTTATTATTTTTTTATCGTATGAAGTTTAATCGAACGGGGTTTTATCGCAGGATATTTGATTACAACAGATGATGGCAATGACTAGAGTATAGGTATGAATGTCCCATGCACTTTAGTCATTGCCAGAGTGTTACTAATATTATCTATGGTCATAACGATTGTTGTTTCTGTGCTGAGCTTTGTTTTTATAATTGTCTCTGTTGTTATATCTATTATTATTGTGATTATTATTTCTTTGGTAGTCATTATCTCGTCTGTTATTAGACCAGTTTATTTTACTTGAGTTGATCAGCTTTAAATTAGGGTAGCTATAGCGTAACTCATAAGCTTGGTTATTCTTTTTAGCATGGACCAAGATCGCCTGATTGCCACGATAGTTATCTGGCCTAATATCCATAACCTGATAACCGTTTCGGCGTAAATCTTGGCGTAACTGCTGACTCAAGCTATTAAAGCTACGATCTTGATAGTTATTATTGCCGCGATATACCGGCTGATTGTTGTAGCCGGGTTCGACAACCGTACAACCAACAGCAGTACCTAATATAGCGAGAGTAAGACCAGCTGATATGACATGCTTTAATGAGAAATGAGATAAGATTTTCATGATGAAGTTTCCGACCCTAGAGGTTAAATCAATAGTAAGTTAAATCAATAGTAGGTTAAATCAATAGTATTGAAGCCACTGTTTAGGCGTTGCGCAGTTACTTTGAATAAGTTTTGAACAACTAAGGTATCAAGGGGAAAAAGGCGACAAAGTGACTCTCACTAAACAGAGATAAATTTACAATACTGCTAGTGATGATATTTAAATTAGGCTATGGCAATATTACAAAAAACGGCCAAATAAGACCGCAGATGGGCTTATTTGACCAAAGGCATCAATACTAAAACGATGCCAAAACTTCGATAACAGCCGCTGCTGAGCTTAGCCAGTTAAGCTTATTAAGATAGAGCTAGATCAAATCAGTCTTTTTCTATTTTGATTACGTTCAGATCAGGATAGCTGAGTATTATTTCGTAGTCCTGCCCACCACGTTTAGCATCAATTTCAAACACTCCGCGATTGTTTTGCTCATCGATATCAATATCTTTGACTTTATAGCCCATATCGGTAATTTTTCTAATAGCTCGTTGCTTGGTAGCTGGATAACGTGTTTCGTTTTTTATTTTGGTCTCAAGATCATTGTTATTTTTATAGTTACTACCGTTGTGATTATTATTATTATTCTGCCAAACATTAGACCAAGCTTTTTGCTTAGAGCTTATTAACTTTAGACCGGGATAATTATAGACAAGCTCATATGGTCGGTTATCTTTTTTGGCATAAACATTAATTCTATTATTGCCATCGGGCTGAATATCCATGACGTAATAGCCAGCACTACGCAAGTCTTGACGCAAGCGGTTACTGATTTGACCAAAATTACCATCGCGGTAGACTTGTTGACCACGGTTGCTTTCATAGTGGTTACTGGCTATAGCGCTACCACCGATAGCAGTACTCAAAAGGGCGATACTAAGGCTTGTTGCTAGTACATTTTGCAAAGTTTTAGCTTTTATCATGGTTCTCTCTTATTATAATTAGCAGGTGCTTTGAAATATTTTCTTACATAGCTATGGTAGTCCGCAAAACTTGAGGGTAGATGTCTTAAAAGTTAACGAGTTGTAATTAATACGAGGCCTTGCGTAATAATGCCAAGCATTTAGTGAATGGCCCTTGCCAAACGGCTGCTTTGTCGCTAACTGATTTGGCCGTAATAACAAGGAAAAAAGGCTAGCGCGCGTTGACAATTCGACCACAGCACCGATACGATGCTGGCAGAGACTGTTTTTTAGGCGATTCAAAATTAAAAATATCCAAACGAGTTTGCTAAAGAGATAGCCTAATATTATTTAGCTTATCAAAATAGAAGCTAGTGAATACAAAATAGAGGTCAATGATGCTGCTACAACTTATTCTTTTTTCAGGCTTTGCCGGAGCAACCGTATTTATAGGGGGCCTGTTAGCTAACCTATTTGATCACCACATAAAAGACAGTCCAGCAAAATTCCAGATTGTGCACACGCTAATGTCTTTTGGTGCGGGAATAATATTGTCGGCGTTAGCTCTAGTGTTAGTACCTAAAGGCATGGAAGAGCTGAGCATATGGGGCGTGATAGGATCGTTCTCAGCAGGGGCCCTATTATTTATGCTGATTGATAAGCGCTTAGCGAATTCGGGTGGTCAGCAGGCCACGTTACTGGCGATGATAATGGACTTCGTTCCTGAGTCTATTGCTTTGGGTGCAGTATTCGCTATTGAGCCACAAATGGCCTTGCTGTTAGCGGTGTTTATCGGCTTACAAAATTTGCCTGAGGCTTTTAATTCGTTTCGTGACTTAGTAAAAAGTGGCTTCAGTGTCAAAAAGACTTTGGCTATTTTCTTCTTGCTAAGCTTTTTCGGTATCCTGTCTGCATTAATTGGCCATTTTTTATTAAGCCCTTATCCAAATTTGACCGCTCATCTGATGATCTTCGCTAGTGGTGGTATTTTATATTTGCTTATTCAAGACATTATTCCTGAAAGTAAGTTAGATAATAATTATCTCACTTCGCTGGGTGCAACCTTGGGATTCTTAATAGGCGTGGTAGGTGAGATGCTTATCTAGAGCAATAATCGTGATGGTTTAGAATTTTTGTAAGCATATGCTTACAAGCAATGACGTTAATGCGACTTAACAATAGAGAAACAATTAGGCACTATAGATACACGGCATCAGGGAGTGTGACTCAAGGATTGAGTTTACCGTGTTAAGGACAATGATTCAGTTACTAGCATCAGGATGATAATAGTAATTGAAGCAAGGACACATGACCTATGCTGGTAGCAGATAATTGCTGACAGCAGTTGCAACAAACGAGCAGGAAGCTCAGCTATTGCCTTATATTTTTATTCTGCAAGGATGCAGTCATAAAAATGGTGATAGGTAACATGGATAGTTAACGATAAAACCGCATAACATTAATTTGTTATGCGGTTTTATCGTGTCTGGCTTAAAATAAAGATATTTTAACTTTAAGCTAAGCAGTAGTGAATAGCACTATGCTATAACCTAGCTATAATTGATTAATAGCTTATAATAAAAAAAACTGCATCATAAAATAATGCAGTTTTTATATTAGTAACAGAAGCTACTTTAGCTCAGCGTTCTATTACTATTTATCAGTACGTATATATATCGGTAGTTAGATATATTAGTACTTGTGTTCGCTACGCCAATCATCTACTTCACGCTCTGCAGCATCTTTTGTATGACCATAACGCTCTTGTACACTACCTACTAGCTTGTCACGGCTACCTTCAATATGTAATAAGTCGTCATCGGTTAGGTCAGCCCACTTCTGCTTAACATTACCTTTAATTTGGTTCCATTCGCCTTTCAAAGTATGTTCGTTCATTATTTTATTCCTTGTTTTAATTATTAATCGTTAGTGCTATTAATCCAACTAGCTAATTCGGTAATTATTATAATTAGTAATTATGAATAATCACCCTATTTAGAGGCTAACTGTTAATAACTAATATAAAGGTCGAATATTACCTTGTCTGTATAACCAGTGTTTATAGTGTTGCTTAACAGCAATTATAGGCTCAGTTATGTTGATGATATATAACTTGTGTTGTTCCTAATAGGACTTATTGCTGCAACAAGTAAGTGTGGCTATGATTTTTTAAGCTCATGAATAGGATCTATTAGCTTATGCTCAGTCAGTTGGCTGGTTTTTGACAGTTAGTTACAATCAATGCTAATGAATGATACTTTCAGTACAAAGTTGCCAATAGACTTAATAGCTAAATAGCTATAGCCTTAAAGGGCAATTAAAGAATTAAAGAGCGCAAAAGGGACGTATCTGCTTGAAAATGCTAGCTAATCAAGGCCAGCCGATAATAATGAATAGGAAGCATGACTATGCCTAAATCAACGATAGTTAGCGAACAAACGCATTTTAGAACTTGCACTTTGTGCGAAGCGATGTGTGGCATCGAAATTAAGCATGATGGCAAAAAAGTATTGTCGATTAAAGGCGATAGCAATGATCCCTTTTCTGAGGGTTACATCTGTCCCAAAGCTACAGCGCTACAGGATTTGCATGAAGACCCTGATCGCTTGCGCCAACCTGTTCAGAGAACGGCCGATGGCTGGAAGCCAATTAGCTGGCCCAAGGCGCTAGATCAAGTAGCCGCAGGTATCGAGTCAGTACAAAAAAAATATGGTCAGAACGCTGTTGGTATCTATTTGGGTAATCCAAACGTACACAATATGGGTGGCATGCTAACCGTCAAGCATCTGTTGAACAGTGTAAAAACTCGCAGTCGGTTTTCAGCTACTTCTATCGATCAGCTGCCCCATCATGTTGTCAGTATGCATATGTTTGGTCACATGCTGCGTATCCCAGTACCTGATGTCAATCGAACTCAGTATATGCTGATCATAGGGGGCAATCCGCTGGCCTCTAACGGCAGTATTATGTCCGCGCCGAATATGCGGCAAAAGTTAAAAGATATCAAAGCTCGTGATGGCAAAGTAGTGGTGATTGATCCAAGGCGTACTGAGACCGCAACTATGGCCAGCGAGCATCACTTTATTCGGCCAGCGACGGATGTGTTATTGCTATTAGCGATGCTTAACGAAATCTATTTGCAAGGCTATGCTAATAAAGTACCCGCCAGCACTAATAAAGCTGCTGCCTTAGCGCCAGAGATTGAGCGCATAGCGACGTTTGCTCAAGACTACAGCGCAGAGTCAGTGGCTAGGATTACTGGTATTGAAGCTACTGAAATAAAGCGCTTAGTAAAGGAGTTTTGTGAAGCTAAAAGCTCGGTTTGTTATGGTCGTATGGGGGTCTCTGTACAGGAGTTCGGCTTGTTATGTCAGTATTTGATTATGCTGATCAATATAGTCACTGGTCGTTTAGATCAAGTGGGCGGCCTGATGTTTCCTAATCCAGCAGTCGATGTAGTAAATAACACAGGCCCTGGCTATTTAGGTAAGCGCCATAGTCGAGTGAGCAACTTGCCGGACTTTAATGGTGAGTATCCAGTTGCTGCTATGAGCGATGAGATGCTAGTAGAAGGTCACGGACAGCTAAAAGCCTTTATTAGCGTTGCTGGTAATCCAGTATTGAGTACACCTAATGGTGCAAAGCTAGATAAGGCTTTAGGGCAGTTAGAGTTTATGGTAGCAATAGATTACTACGTCAATGAAACTAGCCGCCATGCCAATATCATCTTACCGCCAGTATCACCACTTGAGCGTGAGCATTATGACGTTACCTTTAATAATTTTGCCGTGCATAACGTCGCTAAATATTCACCAGCATTATTTGCTAAGCACAGTAATGCTAAGCATGACTGGCAGATCTATCTAGAACTAGCAAAACGCTTAGATAAAAAAGCCCCTATCAAAACTAAGATTGAGCGCTCGCTAATATCGGCTTTAGGACCAAAGTTCTTACTTGATCAAGGTCTAAAACGTGGGCCTTATGAAGGCCTCACTTTAAAGAAGCTTCTTAAAAACCCGCATGGTATCGATCTAGGGGTTATGCAAAGTATGTTGCCCCAAGCTTTAAAGCATAAAGATAAGCGGATTGCTCTTAACGTTGACTTTTATCTAGCGGATTTAGAGCGGGTACAGACTATGAGGCAGCAGTATGATGCGGGGCAAATATTATTGATAGGCCGTCGCCATGTACGTAGTAATAACTCATGGCTGCACAATAGTTATCGACTAGTAAAAGGTAAGTCACGCTGTACTTTAATGTTGCACCCTCAGACGGCTGCTCAACAAGGTATCGAGGATGGACAATTAGTAAAAGTGACTTCTAGGGTAGGTAGCGTGGTGCTCAGCGCCGAAGTGACTAATGAGCTGATGCCAGGCGTAGTTAGCATTCCCCATGGCTTCGGTCATAGTCGCAAAGGCGTCATACAAAGGATCGCGCAAGCGCATGCCGGGGTTAGTGTCAACGATCTCACTGATGATACTTTGATCGATCAATTAAGTGGTAATGCGGCGGTAAATGGTGTGCCTGTGCAGCTAGAAGCCGTTGAGCCACAAAGCATTGAGCCGGCAGCTATTGAGGGACAAAGTTTTACCTCATTAGCTACTGAGCAACAGCAATCAGGCACTAGTATTGCCAGCTAAAGGTACTTGCACGTTATTGCTTTAATTAATAAGGGCGCTGACTTATAGCGCCTTTTTTATACCGATAAAATCAAACTTAACGGCTGGGGTTTCGCCTTGCATCAATAAGCTAATAGCTTTGGCCGAGCCACAAGCGTGAGTCCAGCCAAGGCTACCATGACCAGTATTAAGCCATAAATTATCAAAAGTAGCGGGTTCATTCTGACTGCCATGGCGAACTTGCCCACAATGTGCCCGCCCAATCAGCGGCACGTTCGATGGAGTCATCGGCCGTAGCCCAGTCCAGTATTGCGCAGAATTAGCGATAATTCCTTTAGGAAACAGATAACGTACTCGTTCAGTTATAGCTGCACAACGCACGCTATTTAATTCCATGTTATAGCCGTTAAACTCTGCGGTTCCGGCGACACGCAGCTTGTCACCAAGCCGCGACATAACCAGCTTATACTCATCATCAATCAAACTAACAAAAGGCGCTAAATGTGGTGCTCGTGGATTGACTTGATAAGTGGCGGAGTAACCTTTGGCAGGAAAAATAGGCAGATGAACCGCTAGAGGTTTCAGCAAAGCCACACTATAACAGCCCAAAGCTATGACATGACTATCGGCACTAAAGGTTTGAGCATTTTCACCTTTAGGACGGATAGTAATACTGTGAATATGAGGACGACTAGAGTGCGCGTCACTATTTAATGCCAGAATGTCAGTATTATAGAGAAAGGTAACGCCAGCTTCCAAACAGCGGGCGGCCAAGCGCTGAGTAAAAAGATGAGCATTACCAGATTCATCACGACTAGTATAAGTGGCGCCAACCAGCTTATGGGCGATAGGGTAGAGCGCAGGCTCAAGACTGGCCGCATTATTAATATCAATAAAATGCCGCTCACAGCCTAGCTCCTGCATGCGTTCAGTCGGTGCAATAGCAGCGTCGAATTCAGCTTGGCTAGTATAAAAATGCATAATGCCACGCGTTTGCTGCTCGTATTCGATGTCAGTGTTGCGGCGTAACTGTTGCAGTGTTGCCCGCGAATACAATCCTAAGCGCACCATCTGTACTAGATTATCATCGGCCCTATCGGCACCACACTCCTGCAAAAACTGCATAGCCCACTTTAACTGATCTTTATCAGCGCGCAGCCGATACAATAGCGGTGAATCCTCAGAGAACAGTGACTTCAGCGCTTGCATTGGTGCTCTAGGGTTAGCCCATGGCGTGGCATGTGATACCGATATCTGCCCACCATTAGCAAATGAGGTCTGCATAGCTGCTGCTGATTCACGCTCGATAACAGTGACTTTATAGCCAGCTTTTTGTAGATACCAAGCAGTAGTCACCCCTACTACGCCAGCTCCGAGTACCGCGATATGTGTCATAGCTAAAATTCTCTATAGTGGCTCTACTATTAGTACAACCCGTGTTATTTGGGGCGGGCGACGTCTGCTTGTAGAATAGGCGGTAAGTCAAGAATGGTTAATTCATTCTCCACCAACTGTTCTGGACGGGCAACTACTAAGGCGATAAAACCATCTACGCAGGGGATAGCATTGACTACTTGTACTTTCCCTAGCTTTTCACCAGCTGCTGGGGCGTCGCCTATACCTTTTACATAGTGTAAAAATGCTTTGGGAGCTGACTTAAAGTAGATACGAGCGATAACTTCTTGCCCTAAATAACAGCCTTTATCATAGTCCATACCGCCGCGCTGATGTAGGCGCAACTCTTGTGGTTGGAACTCGCCTTGAGTGGCGGCTACTATCCAATAATTACCAGTGGCAATACTACACTGCATCCAAGCGCTAACATTCTCTACTGTATTATGAGTCTCCTGATGACTAAAAGTTGGCTCATCATCGAGGACGCAAGGGTAGATATCGACAGGAGTGCTAGTCTCAAACTTGGAGAACGCACCGTATTTTTTTAGATGCGCAGCTAAAGACTCGGCACAATCGGCACTAATTACTACATCGTAATGCTTTTCGGCTTGTTTTTTGATCCATATCCCAAACTCAATACGGCCTTTTAGGTTGCCGATAGCGGCAGCTTGATAGCTAAGACCGAGCTTAGTCACATCACAAGTTAGTTGACCTTGCAGGAATTTTTCTGCGTCTTCACCCTTGATAGTCAGTTGGTTAAAGGCTGGTAGTTTTGGCTGGTTACTAAGGTCACTCATTGTTATTATCCTAATTTTGAGAGTTAAATTATCGAAAAAGTCATGTTATAAAAAATACAATTATTATGGAGTAATCGTTGCAGTAAGGTTGTCAAATTAGCACTCAAAAGAGTACCACAAAAACCAGCGCCATAAAAAACACTATAGTTAAGAACTAAATAGGGTTCAGTAGCGGTTTTACAAGCGCAGTGATTGGTCAAAGATAGCGAGTTGAGCTACAATGAAGACTCTAAAATATAGCCGATCTGAACGGCAAACGAGGATGTTATGAGTTTACCAAATTGCCCAAAATGCGCTGCTGAATATACTTATGAAGACGGTGCACTATTAGTATGCCCAATGTGTGCCCATGAGTGGTCAGCGGCTGAAACCTATGCAGTACCAGCTGATGAGCAAGATGCAGTTATCCGTGATGCGGTCGGTAATGAGTTAAAAGATGGCGATGCAGTCACGGTAATCAAAGACCTAAAAGTAAAAGGCTCGTCAACAGTGATCAAAGTCGGTACTAAAGCAAAAAGTATTCGTCTGTTGCCTGATGCTACAGACGGTCACGATATCGACTGTAAACTTGATGGCTATGGCCCGATGAAACTTAAGTCATCAGTAGTTAAAAAGGCTTAAGGGGTAATCTTGCCTAACTTGATAAGCCTTGAATTGATCGAACCTCTAGTGCGTTGATGTTGTGCTACTAAGGTAGTAATAGCATCACCGTTGTCAAAAGCGTCCGCTAGCTGCTTGTCTTGTTCTTCAGTCCAAGGCTGACCGGCGTTGACAGGCAGATTCGCTCTACGTAGATCGGCTTTGATCATATTCTCAAGCGCTGGAATAGTAGCGTGCAAAGCACGTTGTATATCACTATTTAGGCATAAGCTATTACTAGCTAAAGGTTCATCAGACAGGGGATTTATACCGTCGATAAGCGCTTCAATCATCTTGATAGCTTCTTGATTATTCATCGGTGCAGGGCTTGCGTTGTCTATAGCTTGATTAGTTGTAAGGTTTATCATCTCTTGACTCCATTATAAACAAAAGTTTATTACGTCAACTGACTATAGACTATCTTGCTATCTATTAGCAAAAATAACTTAGCAAAAAGCACCGAGCTAAAATAAAGCCAATATTAAATAAATACCAACAACTCCCTGTGAGGTTGATAATAAATGGCCTATGGATAGGACGTTTTTAAAGCTTATCGATGCCGATATTTTAGAATTGATAGCTTACAATAATAAAGATATAGCGCCGTCTCTTGATTTTATATGACCAACGTAAGTCGTATTGAATAACTGGAGAGGAGCTCTTAAAATGCATAGTAATTTACCGCTATAAACCGTTAACACCATAATTAAAGGCAATAAGGATAATAGTCATGAGTACTAAAAACGAACAGCTTTTCGCCCAAGCTCGTAAACATATTCCTGGTGGCGTAAACTCGCCAGTGCGAGCCTTTGCTGGTGTCGGTGGCACTCCAGTATTTATGCACCGCGCTAACGGTAGCAAGATCTATGACACTGAAGATAATGCTTACATTGATTATGTCGGCTCTTGGGGACCCATGATCTTAGGCCATGCGCATCCAAAAGTTATCGATGCGGTAAAAAAAGCCGCCGAAGATGGTTTAAGTTTCGGTACGCCAACGCCATTTGAGACTACTGTTGCCGATAAGATTTGTGACATCGTGCCTAGTGTCGAGATGATAAGAATGACTAGCTCTGGTACTGAAGCGACTATGAGTGCGATTCGCCTAGCACGGGGCTTTACTGGTCGTGACAATATCGTCAAGTTTGAGGGCTGTTATCACGGTCATTCGGACAGTTTGTTAGTTAAAGCTGGTTCAGGCATGCTCGATATTGGTGAGCCGACTTCAAAAGGGGTGCCAGCAGACTTTGCCAAGCATACTATTACCTTGCCATACAATAATCCACAAGCGATCAAAGATTGTTTTGAGAAGTGGGGCGATACTATTGCTTGTGTGATTGTTGAGCCTATCGCCGGCAATATGAACATGATTATCCCTGATCAACAGTTTCATTACACTTTGCGTGAGCAGTGTACTGAACATGGTGCGGTACTAGTATTCGATGAAGTAATGACTGGCTTTCGAGTAGGCCTTGGTGGCGCGCAAGCCCACTATAATATCCAGCCTGATCTAACTTGTTTCGGGAAGATTATTGGCGCCGGCTTGCCAGTTGGTGCTTTTGGCGGCAAGCGTGAAATTATGGAATGCATTGCGCCAATGGGCGGCGTCTATCAAGCCGGTACCTTATCAGGTAATCCACTAGCGATGCGTGCTGGTATTGCGATGTTTGAGGACTTAACAGTAGCTGGCTTCTACGATGAGCTGTCAGCGAAAGTGGTGCACTTAGTAGATGGTATGCAAGCTGCTGCTGACAAACATGGTATCCATCTGCGTACTAATAAGCTCGGTGGTATGTTTGGCATGTTCTTCGTCAAAGACAGCGCTACTGCAACGCCGCTTAACTTCGATGAAGTGACTGAATGTAATATGGAGCACTTTAATACGTTCTTCCACGGCATGCTAGAGCGTGGTATCTACTTAGCGCCTTCTGCCTATGAAGCAGGCTTTATGTCGATCAAGCATAGTACTGAAGACTTAGAGGCTTCTATCAGAGCAGCTGATGAGATATTTGCAGAAATGGCTAAAGGTTAGTTTTTGACTTGAGCGTTAATCCTTAAAAAAGGCCAACATAGCGACTGATTATTAGTGCTACGTTGGTTTTTTTTACTCAGATCAGGCTAATGCTAAAATCATTCTATTCGTTGTAAATGTCTCTATAAAATCAGCTGTCTAAGCCATTGTTCTTTATCTTATATTAACCTGGCAAAAGCGACTAAAGGTTGTAGGGTAATAGCAGTAAATATTAGCGACTGCATAGGCGATTTTTATTAGTCTGCCAGTCAGTATATAATAACTAGCGCCTGTTACTTGTCAGGGTTTAGCATAAATGCTTTAATGGCAAAATCTATCTGTATTTCTATCCGTATTTGTAGCTATCTAGAATATGCAAAACATGTAAAAGCTACTATGCTCAAACCTCAGCAATTACCTCACCCATCATACAGGGTCACAAACTCTCCTATGCTCAATATATCTGTTGCAAATCAACCGCTTGCCGATAATGAACTGATGGCCGCCATTGATATTGGTTCGAATAGTTTTCATTTAGCGATAGCTCGCTTAGATCATGGCGAAGTACGCAAAGTAACTTCTATGTCTGAAAAGGTGCAATTGGCTGCCGGTTTGGATGAGAACAATATCTTAAACGCAGCAGCTGAACGCCGTGGTCTTGAATGTCTGAGCCGTTTTGTCGCGCGTTTGGACTCAGTACCGCCAGAGCGTATTCGTATTGTCGCTACTAACGCCTTGCGCCAAGCCAAAAACGCTGAGGACTTTATCAAGCGTGCTAATGCGATCTTGCCAAAACCTATCGAGATTATCGCTGGACGTGAAGAGGCCCGACTCATTCATTTAGGGGTCTCGCATACGAATGCTAGTAGCGATAAGCGCTTAGTAATGGATATCGGTGGTGGCTCTACAGAGTTTATTATCGGTAAAGGCTTTGAGCCGTTATTGACTGAAAGTTTACAAATGGGTTGTGTGGCTTTTACCAAAAAGTTCTTTGCTGATGGTCAAATCACTGAAAAAGCTTTTGCTAATGCTATTGCCGCCGCGCGTAAAGAGATGCTGGCTATCAATGGTCAATATCAGAAGACTGGTTGGAATAGTGTTATTGGTTCTAGTGGTACCATAAAAGCAGTGCGTAATGTGTTGGTATCTAAAGGCTGGTCTGATGAACAAGAGCGTATCACTTATAAAGGCGTCAGAAAGCTAGAAGATCTGCTAATCACTATCGGTGATGTCAATGACATTGAGCTCGAAGGGGTTAAAGACCATCGAAAAGCAGTCTTTCCAGCAGGCGTAGCAGTATTACGTGCGGCTATGAAAGTGCTAGGTATCGATACTATTGCCTACTCTGATGGGGCATTACGTGAAGGAGTGATGTATGACATGCTCGGACGTTTTGCTAGTGAGGATGTACGTGACCGCAGTGTGCTGGCGCTCAATAAACGCTATTCAGTAGATAAAAAGCAAGCTCGACAAGTGGTCAGAACCAGTCGTCATCTATTTAAACAAGTCAAAGATGAGTTGCAGTTGACGAGTGATGATGCTGATTTGTTAAGACGAGCGGCCTATCTGCATGAAATTGGCTTAGCGATCAGTCATAACAACTATCATCGGCACAGCGCTTATCTACTCGAAAACTCAGACATTCCTGGATTCTCACAAGTCGATCAAAAACGTATGTCGCAGTTAATGCTCAGCCACAGACGCAAACTAAAAAGCGATATGCTCGAGCAAATTTGTCTTATTGGCGGCAATCAGCTGATCTATTTGTGTTTATTGCTCAGACTTGCAGTGTTGGCTCATCATAGTCGTAGTGAATATGAGCTCCCTGATATGCATTTAGTAGTTACCGATACTAATTGCTGGCAAATTACCGTCAGCACTGACAAAAAACACTATGCGTTTTTATTCTCTGATCTCGAAGCTGAGATTGAGCAATTTGCTAAGTGGGGCATCAAACTTACGGTGATTGAAGCGCAAGCGCAAGCGCAAGCCGAATAAGTACTGACTGCTAAAAATATACTAGGCAATGCTAAGCGAGTGGTTATTAGTCCCAACAAGATAATTATTATTTAATTATTTGTAAATTTTATACTTAGTGCAACTGTGCTAATATAGTTTTGTTGAGTTTACAGATGTACTTTGGTTATACTCAAATACACAATAACTGAGAACTTGTATAAAACAATACACTATAAAATGACTAAAAGGATAAGTCTATGAGTACCGTCTGGGATAGCGTTCAGATAGCACGACATGCCAAGCGTCCATTATTTATGGACTATGTTAATCAGCTATTTACTGAGTTTGATACATTGCATGGTGATCGCGCCTTTGCTGATGATAAAGCTATTATTGGTGGCTTAGCACGCTTGGATGGCAAGCCGGTAATGGTCATCGGTCAACATCGTGGTCGTAGTACTCGTGAGCGTATTGCCCACAATTTCGGCATGGCCAATCCTGAAGGCTATCGCAAAGTTATTCGCTTAGTCAAAATGGCCGAGCGCTTTAACTTGCCGGTTATGACCTTTGTTGATACACAAGGAGCTTATCCTGGCATTGGTGCTGAAGAGCGTGGACAAGCCCAAGCAATCGCTGAAAGTATCGCTGTATTCTCCAGTTTAAAAGTACCAATTATCGTTACTATCGTCGGTGAAGGGGGTTCAGGTGGTGCGCTAGCTATAGGTGTCGGCGATAAAGTGAATATGCTACAAAACAGCATCTATTCAGTTATCTCTCCTGAAGGCTGTGCAGCTATTCTGTGGAAAACCGCTGAAAAAGCGCAAGATGCTAGTGAAGCACTAAAATTAAATGCTATTAACTTGTATCAAATGGGCTTGATTGATGCCGTCATCGATGAAGGAGAAGGCGCACATTTACAACCCCAGCCAGTGATGAAAGCCCTTAAATCATTGCTACTTGAGCAGTTAGAAGAGCTGCAAGCAATGGATGCTGATACTCGTACTGAACTGCGTTATGAAAAGCTAAAAACCTTTAACTCAGAAGTTATGCTACCAGCTTAACGTGCTTTAAAGCTTAACCATCGAACAATCATTAACGTGCTCCTTAGTAGCACGTTTTTTTGTAGCTGATTTTTAGCTTATAATTAGACTGGTTGAATATTCATCCATAGACACCTTAATAGACACCTTTAACTAGACATGACTACCTATGACTAATAGCGCCATTAAACCTTATCCTATCAAGCCCATAGCAGCAGAGTTGCCAGTAGATCCAGCGCTGGCACAAGCTTTATTGGTGAGTGTTGATGAACACCGTGAACAGTTACGTGGTCGGCGTATTTGGCTGGCTTGTAGTGGTGGTCGTGATTCTTTGGTTTTAGCCGCACTATGTTTGCAGCTTTATCAGCAAGGTAAGTTAGCATTTTTGCCGCAGCTGCTGCATGTTGATCATAATCTACAGTCAGCTAGTAGTCATTGGGCTAAGCATGTCGCGAAATGGGCACAAGTCCAACAGCTGCCTTGTACTATTTTACGAGCGCAAGTAACCGGTAGCGACGAGCAAGCAGCACGGCAAGCCCGTTATCAAGTGATGCTTGAACATATCAATCAAGGCGACGTTTTATTGTTAGGTCATCATGCTGATGATCAAGCTGAGACCGTATTGATGCGCTTGATGCAGGGTGCTGGGGTGAAAGGTCTAGCTGCTATGCAAGCATGGCGTGAGCAGTCACAAGGCGCGCGACATAATGTCTTATGGCGGCCTTGGTTGTCGGTGCGTCGTGCCAATATCAGTAGCTATGCTGAGCAGTTGCAGCTGCCTTATATTGATGATCCAACTAATGATAATGGTGATAATGTGCGTAGTAGTTTGCGCCGAGATATCATGCCACTGCTGGCAACTTATAACCCTAATGTCATTGAAAACATGGTTCGTAGTGCGCAATTGCTTAGCGATGCGCAGGCAACAGTCAATACGCAAGCGCTGCAAGATTGGCAGCAGACTGCTATCGACGAGCTTGATTATCCTTCAGCTCAGCAGGTAATTGATAGTGATCAACTGCAAGCATTACCACTCTATCGCCAACGGCAATTACTACATTATTGGCTGGCGCAAGATGAGCCGTTACCGCCGAGTAAGCAACTAGTAGATGACGTGTCTAGGCTAGTGCAACGTGATGATAATGACCACCAAACTCAGCTGGATTGGTACGCACACCGCCAACATTACAGGGTAAGTCGTTATCGTCAGCAGTTATATCGACTCAGTCACTCATGGCTTGATTGGCTAGCGTTGCCAGTGCTGGTACAGCAGCAAGTTATTATTAAAGATAGGCTGGAGCCCTTCACGGTAGTATTGCGGGAAAACGCCGCTTACCATTGGCAGTTAAAGGTTACAGCTAGTGAATTAGCACCTTTAATGAGCAACGATACGGATCCGTTAATCTTAAAAATAACACCGTTAGATCGACAACAAAAGTTAAAAACGTCAAGGGCTACTCGAGCACAGTCTGGCAAAAAACTCTATCAAACGTTAGCTATTCCAGTTTGGTTGCGAGACAGTTTACTAGTAGTGAGCGCTGTAAATCTAAACTCAGAAGTTACAGGTTCAAAAGCTGTTAACTCTGAGCATAAAGCCGATAATAGCGAGCTGCCACTATTACTAATCTCTCCCTTTGAGCAGTGGCCGCTGACCGCAGACGGTGCATCACTTAATTTAAGCCATAATGACCCTAAATGGATTGCCAAGATCGTTAATAGCGCATTTAGCAGTACTATTAGCAGTGCTCTATTTGCGGTAAAGTAATGGGTCTTGCTCTAGATTGCCGTTGCGGTTACTGACGCTATAAATGCTGCCGTCGATGAGCTTGTCTATGCCTTAATTACTAGTGTGCTTGCCTGTACTGTTAACTATATGGCTACTACTAATCTGCTATTAGCCAGTATCTAGGATTAATGGTAGGGCTTTTGAGCCACCGTTTGTTCTGTAACCAGCGTATCGATGTTCCATCTTTAGGATGAACTGATAGTCACTGCGTTAACCACCAATTTTTCAAACGCCAATAATGGCAGTATGGTAGACTAGACCTCATTTTAGACCGCCTGCTTGCTAAAAACACTCTATCAAACCCTGCTGTTTAAACGATACTATTTAGCGCTTATTATAAAAAGTAGGCTATGAAAAAACCAATGCTAACAGGCAGTTAGGGTTTTAATAGAGCAGAATTATTAGGAGATTTTATGTCATCAATTAATAATAAGTTAATTAATAAGAAAATAAGCTTTATCGGTGGCGGCAATATGGCGCAGGCCTTAATCAGTGGCCTCATTGGCTGCGGTATGAATCCTGCACTTATTACGGTATCGGCACCGAGTGCTGAGACTCGTGAGCAATACGCTAAGCAGCAAATGCATACTGTTGATGCTAGCCTAGAGCCAAAAGCAGCAGTTATCGATGCTGACGTAGTGGTACTAGCAGTCAAACCACAAATGATGCAGCAAGTAGTCAGCGAATTTTCTGACGCTTTAGAGCATCAACTAGTGATTTCAGTGGCAGCAGGCTTATCGACTGAGCTTTTATCTGAGATGTTAGGGGGCTATAGCAATATCGTCCGCGCTATGCCCAATACTCCCTCGAAAATACAAATGGGAGCAACTGGTCTCTATGCTACCAGTGATATTAATGATCAACAAAAGCAGCTAGCAACGGCAGTAATGGAAGCTTCAGGTTTAGTGATGTGGGTTGATTCTGAGGAACAGATGCATGCCGTTACTGCAGTGGCAGGATCAGCGCCAGCTTATGTGTTTTACTTTATTGAATCGATGATTGATGGCGCAGTGGCTTTAGGTCTAGATAGAGAGCAAGCCTCAGCGTTAGCTATGCAAACTGTGTTAGGCGCAGCGACTATGGCTATTGGTAGTGACGATAGTCCTGCTGAGCTACGTCGTAAAGTAATGTCGCCCAAGGGAACTACACAAGCGGCAATTGAGTCAATGCAACACAATGAGATTGGTCGCCAAATAGGCGAGGCTATGCAAGCGTGCTACGATCGCAGCAAAGCACTCAGTGAAGAGATGAAAAGCGACGATAAAAAGTAAAAGTAATTTACAACTGCCAAAGATTTTTGCAACTTATGCCTTAGCATAACTGCTCAGCAAGCTAGAAAGCTTTGTGAGTCAGTGACATAAATTAGCAGTCATAGCAGCCTACAGTCTCTGTTGTATTTAAAACTACTGGTTTCAAACTGATGATTGAAAACTGACTACATTAGTACTGACTATAGCAGCCTTTACTATTGGTAAGTGTTTAATATACCCTAACTTTTATTAGTCCAAATTCTATTACTATAGGCAAATCGAGTAGCACTTAATGAACGATATGTTATTACAAATTTTTGATTTGGTTACCACCTTTGCAATGCTATTGGTGTTTATTCGCTTTATGCTGCAGTTTGCCGGAATGGATGCTAGCGAGCCGCTGATTAGCCCTGCGTATAAAGCCACGCATATCGTCGATGTATTTGGACGGATTTTTCCAACGGTAGGCCAAGGGCGTATCAGTATTGCCGCTATAGTATTGATGTTCCTTATTCGCTTAATTGACATCGCTGGCAAGGCGGCGCTTGCCAATAAAGGCATTGCACCTATACCGCTATTTTTCCAAGGCTCGTTAAGTCTGATTTTAGACTTTTTGCGCATGTGTCGTTACGTAGTTATAGGCTCTATCATTGTCAGCTGGATTGTAGTGTTTACTCAGTCAGCGCACCCGATTATCGGTATTATCATGCGCTTAGCAGAGCCGATTTTAGAGCCGTTTCGTCGTATTACTCCGAACTTAGGGATGCTCGACTTATCACCAATCATGGCATTTTTTGCCTTCTATTTGATTGAGATTATGGTTGGCGCTATTGCTAATAGCTTGCTACCAATGCTAGGTTAAGCTGGCGAAGAGCAACTCATAAAATCAGCTAGTATTAGTCAATAAAAAGACGCCCTATTCATGAGTAGGGCGTCTTTTTTTTAATGCTAAATGCTAATAATAGCTAAATATCACTTAAATACTAAACAAACCGCTGTATCATCTTCGATTTACATTTTCTACAGCAGCGCTTTGAGCCGCTAGCAGTAAGGTCTACTATTGCAAGTTTAACAAGCTTTAAGACTAGCGCTAGCCGTTACAGTGAGTTGATGATAAAAACCAAACCGCCAGATTGAAATCAGTTTTTTGCAGCCTTTGTCAACATAGGCACAGCAACCCAGAAAAACTTATCACTGTTTCGCCTGATAAAGTGATTTACCGGTTTTATTTAGTATTGACTACATTAGTTATAAAGCGATTGGGTATCAGCTGAGCACTAGCATCATCGGGGTGGGGAGCATCTGCCTTGCTCAAGGTTTGACCGATCCACTGGTCGGCCGCCTTAACTGCCTCAATCAGCTTATCACCCTCAGCAAGGCGTCCAGCGATGAAGCTGGCTAGTGAGCAACCAGAGCCATGAAACTCACCTGGTAGGCGTGCTAAGGTGCTTTTATATACCATTTCACCTTGCAGATACAGATACTGCTCAATATCACCGCTATCAAAGTCGTGCGAGGTCTTTACTAGGACCGCCTGAGTACCTTGGGCACATAGCTTTTGTGCGCCAGTATGCAAGTCTTGTTCACCGCTCAAAGCACGCAGCTCATGAGTGTTTGGGGTTAACAAAGTAGCATAAGGCAGCAGTTTTCTAAATGCCGCTACCAAAGTGCGCTCATCACCTAAACTACCGCCACTATTAGCCACTAATACTGGATCTAAAACAAAAGGCGTGCCTTGAGTAATAAGTCCTTGAGCAAACATATCGGTTAACATAGCGATATTGTCTGTAGTACCGAGCATACCTGACTTGATAACGCTCACAGGCAAGTCATCGAGCACGGCGATGGCTTGGGCTTTTACTAAATCTGCGTCACAAGCTTGGAAGCTAAAGACTCGTTGTGAGCTTTGCACAGTGATCGCTGTACAAGCAATGGCAGCATGAGCACCTGCTTGACCGATGGCTTCGATATCTGCTTGTAATCCTGCCCCACCTGAAGGGTCTAATCCTGAAAAGCACAATACTACCGGACGCATAGCTTATCCTTATAAGTTATTATTAGTGACAGTGGTTTGTTTTTCCCTAAAAGCTTCTATTTATATTAACCGCTTCTATTTTTTATCAAAAGATTGTATCTGTCTTCAATGATTTTTAATTTCTGCTACTGACTATAGCTAGCTTGCTGCTAAAAAGCCACAGTAGCCGATTGCTGTTATTTCAGTAAAGATCTAAAATTAAGGTTATTAACTGGCTAAGATGATATTTCGCTGCTATTAACGCTATTTTAGCGGCGCTAAAAGCCTTAAATTCGCTAATAAACCGTTATTATGCAAAAAGGTTGATTAAAGTGGCATACAACGCTTGCATTTCGTTTGGGCTTTGTTATAATACTCGCCCACGACTAGGACGTATCATTAGCATCGATACTGTATTCTATCTCATAGAAGTCTTATCTCGTTCGGTGAAGTGGGTGAGTGGCTGAAACCAGTTCCCTGCTAAGGAACCATACGTGTAAGCGTATCGAGGGTTCGAATCCCTCCTTCACCGCCATTTATTCAGTTATTATTAGATTTAAAATATAGTTTATCGATGTTAGTTTTTATGATAACCGCTAGATTAAAATAATTTAGCATATATCTTATAATTAGATTGACATCCGCTGTATTATCTATATAATGACCAACCTAATTTACTGCAAAAGCTAATCACTGTGCAGTAGATGATGTGCAATACGCGCCTGTAGCTCAGTTGGATAGAGCACTTGGCTACGAACTAAGGGGTCGGGAGTTCGAATCTCTCCAGGCGCACCATTTGCATTATCACGGCTTTAAAAGTAATACCTAAATCAATCGCCTGTCTTCTGACATTTTGGCGGTTTTTTTATGTCTGTCGATTTTATAAGTTATTAAAGACTGACTTTTCTAAAATCGGTTTTATGCTTGCAGTAAGATAATGATTGAGATACTTAGCCGTTCTCCAAGCGCTGTTAAGGTACGCTAAGCTGTGCAATTACGGTACAATGGTCAACACAGAATAAAGCGTCAAGTCATCATCTACTCAGACCTTATAGAGTGCCAAAAATGTTAAAAGCGACTGCAAAACCTAAGCTTAAGCGCAAAATGCAAGCTAACCGTCCTGCTGAAATCGAAGAGCCGAGCATCGCCAAACCATTTGAGCGGGTGATAGCTATTGTCTATGATGGTATGTTGATATTAGCCTTGCTATTCTTGGTTGGCACGGTGTTGACCGTTATTGGTACTTTACTGACTATGCAAACGGGTACCGACTCAGCGCAAGCGCAGTCACTGCCAACTTGGTATCAGAACTTCATCATGACTCCCTCATTTATCTTAACGCTAGTAGGGTTCTACGGCTTGTTTTGGCGTCGTGGTGGCCAAACCCTAGGAATGCAGACTTGGCGTCTTAAAACGGTTAATAACACCGGTCATCTATTGACTTGGGGACAGTCCTTTAAGCGTATTTTGGCAGCTTGTTTAATGCCTCTATTATGCGGCATAATCGGTAGCCTGATAGGCGGATCGCGCGCAGTACTATTACTCAGTGCGTTCTTTGGCTTAATGTTTAACTACATTTTTTGTCTATTCAACAGTCGTGGCTTAGCAGTACAAGACATGATATCTAATACTATTACCTTAAAAATGCCAAAAGTAGCACAAGAAGGCCTATGGAGCGGCTTTAGAAACCGTAAGAAAAATAAATAAAGGGTATAACAACTGTATTATAGGCTTAGCGACGGCTTAACTATTGCTTACCACAGCAAAATGTCCCTTGGTTAAAATTAAAAGGGCTAGAAAACATAGTCAATAAAAAGGCATAAAAAAAGCTGAATCAAATGTAGATTCAGCTTTTTTATGCGCGCTTGTTAGGTCTTCAATAGTTATAATTTCTAATAAACTAAAAATATCATTCGGCTCATTAAATAACTATTAAATTTAAACCTGCTTAACGCTCTCAAACAACTACTAAAATAATGATTCGAGAATTACCTAAAATAATAACTGCTGTTAAGCGACTTGTACTGGAATAACGTTAGCAGTATCTCTTACGCTATTATCTTCATTACAATAAACCAGTTTTGGCTGATAAATAGCGGCTTCAACTTCATCGAAATGAGCATAAGCGCAAATAATAACGATATCGCCTAAATCGGCCATATGAGCAGCAGCACCATTCAATGAGATAATGCCTGAACCGGCTTCAGCACGGATAACATAAGTGCGAAAGCGTTTGCCATTAGTGACATTGTAGATATCGATAGATTCGTTTTCGCGCAAACCAGCGAGATCTAATAAATCGCTATCAATACCACACGAGCCTTCATAATGTAACTCGGCATGGGTGACACGAGCGCGATGCAATTTGCATTTAAGCATGTTAAGTAGCATAAGTTGCTTCCTTAGTGTAACTGATATTAAGTAACTGATATTAAATGGATTAACGACAGCTAATAAACGGATTAACTACAGCGTTAATGGGGACATAACTGATAAATTAAAGCTACTATTAAAATTTAAGCTGGTACTAATAGCGCTGCAATAACCACTCAGCGTTAATAGTTGGCTGTACTAACTGGCCACAAATACTAGAGTAGATGGCAACATTGCACAACTTAGATAGTCAACGAAAGTCTAAAAAACAGCGGTTATTAAAACAGGGCATATCATACCGTGTCAAGCAGGTAGTTTAAAGCCATTAATTTGCTCGCGTGCGCGCTCAATCTTACCTTCTAATAATAAGGGTAAGGCTTCAAAAGCCGCTGTCAAAGCGCTATCTATAGCGATCTGCTCATTAGGCGAAGCCTTTGAGAGTACATGACCACTGACTTTAGACTTATGTCCTGGATGACCTATCCCTACACGTAGACGATGAAAATCACTGCCGATATGTGGAGTGATATCACGTAAGCCATTATGACCACCATGACCGCCATCCGTTTTTAACTTGATACTACCTGCAGGAATATCCAGCTCATCATGAGCGATTAGCAGCTGATCGTTATCAATATTATAAAAATTCACCATCGGCACTACTGACTGGCCTGACTTATTCATAAAAGTTAATGGTAATAATAGGCGTACATCAGAGCCGTGAATCTGACCACGACCAGTAACGCCATGGAATTTTTTGTCAGTAGATAAAGTGATATTGAACTGTTGGGCCAAATGTTGCACAAACCAAAAACCAGCATTATGACGAGTGAACATATACTCTTGACCGGGATTACCAAGACCAACGATAAGCTTTATAGACATAACAATACTCAGTGTAGCTATTAGTAGGAAAGGTGAGAATTACCTTATGCTTAGGACATACGTTTTGAAAAAGTAACGTTAAAATTAGTTTTTCAAAACGTAATTACAAAAACAGCAGGAGATAATTATCTCCTGCTGTTTTCTAACGCAACTAACTTCTGTCATAGGGTATTTAACAAAATACTATATCAGAAGATAAGTTCTATTATTCGGCGTCTTTATCTTCGCTAGCTGCTTTATCGCTCTGCTCAGTAGCTGGAACTTCAGCTGCATCAACGTCATCTGCTTCTTCATCAACTTCTTCAACTGTTGGTGGCTGCATGTTAACGATAGTACGGTCGTGCGCATCTTCCATATCAAGATCAAAGATGATAACGCCTTCAGGCAATTTGATGTCTGATAAACGGAAAAGATCACCAATTTCCATACCAGATACATCTATTTCTAGATATTCAGGTAACTGTGATGGTAGGCAAACGATTTCGATATCAGTAACTAGCGTTGATAGAATACCACCAGCTTTAGTACCAGGCGCTTCTTCACGACCTGCAAAATGAACAGGGATGTTCATGTTGATTTTTTGACCTTTTACAACGCGCTGAAAGTCAGCATGCATTGGAAAGCCTTTAGCTGGATGACGCTGCAACGCTTTGATAACAACTTGATGCTCATTACCTGTATCAAGAGTAATAGTCAAAATCTGTGAAAAGAAGGCTTCATATTCAAGCGACTTTACTAGTTCATTGATTTTGATTGAAATGGTAGTTGGCTCTTCGCCACCGCCATAAATGATTGCAGGAACTAAATTCTGCTTACGTAGGCGGCGGCTCGCACCTTTACCTTGTTGTTCTGCAGAACGATCAACTGCGTTTATTGCGAAATGGTCAATGCTCATGGTTATAATCCTATAAAGAATAAGTGAAGTATCTGCTAGTAACTCTATGGATTTGCGACCAATCCACTATTGTACTAACAGCACTTTTTTGTGTTACCGGACTTATAAAGCCCAAATGGTTAACACAGGCGCGCATTATACGTGGTTTTGTAGTAATAATAAAGGCTTACAAAAAAATCCAGCGCTAAAGAATAACTCTTAGCGCTGGATTTATAACTAATTTGTCGTCTTTAACCGTAGATACTAGCAACATAAGCGCTAATGACCATAAGTAACTAGTGACGATTAAACATCAAACATAGCACTGATAGATTCTTCGTTATTGATACGACGTAAGCTCTCAGCTAGCATAGGAGCGATAGATATTTGACGTATTTTACTACAAGCGGCAGCCGCTGCAGAAAGTGGAATAGTATCGGTAACTACGATTTCATCCAATGCCGACTCGCTGATGTTCTTCAGTGCATCACCTGATAATACTGGGTGAGTGATATAAGCCATTACACGACGAGCGCCGCTATCTTTTAGGGCTTGAGCCGCTTTACATAGCGTTCCCGCTGTATCGACCATATCATCAACAATGACACAATCACGATCACGGACATCACCAATGATGTTCATTACTTGTGATTCGTTAGCGCGCGCACGACGCTTATCAATGATAGCCAAATCACTATCGCCTAATTGCTTGGCCATAGCACGAGCACGTACTACGCCACCAACATCAGGAGAAACTACCATGATGTTGTCATAATCTTGTTTTAATAGGTCATTGAGTAATACAGGAGTAGCGTAGATATTGTCTACTGGAATATCGAAAAAACCCTGAATTTGATCAGAATGTAGATCAACAGTCATCACTCGATCAATACTAACAATGTTGAGCATATCAGCAACAACTTTGGCAGAAATAGGCACTCGAGCAGAACGGGGACGACGGTCTTGACGAGCATAACCAAAGTAGGGCATCACTGCAGTGATACGACCAGCACTCGAGCGACGCAAAGCGTCAGCCATCATCATGATTTCCATGAGATTGTCATTAGTAGGGGAGCAAGTAGGCTGCATGATAAACACATCTTTTCCGCGCACGTGTTCTTTGATTTCTACCGCAATTTCGCCGTCAGAAAAACGTGTGATATCAGCTTTACCAAGAGGGATATGGAGGTGGTCGGCTACTGTTTTCGCTAATTCAGGGTGGGCATTACCCGTAAAAATCGCCAAATAAGGCATGACTGAAGTCCTATTGAGTGACTCAAGCAGCGACCGCTAAGCAGTGTCAAACTGCTCAAATTCAGAAAAGAGTGGAGAACGTAGTTAGTGATGTTGTGCACTAAAAAATGGTAGGGGTAGCTGGACTCGAACCAACGGTGTCAGGATCAAAACCTGATGCCTTACCAACTTGGCTATACCCCTGTATTGTACATACAGACACTTTAAATAATAATTATTTAAAATGCTATTACTTAACAAGTCATCTTATCGCTATTACATAGTAGCTGATAGTCAACTTTCATTAACGGTGTTCGTTGCGAACTATACCGAAAACAGGTGGGTGTTGTCAATTGCTATCATTCAGTTAATCTCTTAACGGATGTCAAAAACTTAGCAAGATAACCCATATAACATGAACTAATAATATGGTAGGGGTAGCTGGACTCGAACCAACGGTGTCAGGATCAAAACCTGATGCCTTACCAACTTGGCTATACCCCTATTGAGGCGACCTATTATAAGTAAATTTTCAGATTTTGCAAGCGCTTTGCGCCTTTTTCTGGCTTTTATTCGTAATAGGGTAAAAATAAAACGGATGTTGAGTTGATGAGAATTTATACACTGCCTTTATAATAATTTTATTTACACGCTATAGACAGTGTTTGGTTGAAGTTTTAGCTTGTATAGGCTAATGATTTGGCAAATCTCTGACATGCATGAACTGTGAACCCAAAAATTGGATATATCTATTTTCCAAACATTTAGGATCTGCTTGTTGCTCAAAATCGTAATCGTAGTCAGGATTGTATTTTCCGCCGTCTAAGGGTCCATTACTAAATAGCTCAGTGTTCAAAGGTATATCAACGCCATTGGCTGTCAGAGTCTGTGTCTCTTCATTCCAAGTGGTTATACCCTGAGGAAAAACAGGAACGTTAAGCCTATCAGCGTTTTGGATAAGCAAACATCCATCCTTCATAACTAAAGTACCGCCCATAGCGGGTTCTATTTCCACACCATGCTCATATTGATAGGTAAAAAACTTAGCATATGGCTTATTTTCAGAGTCGTTAATGCTGACATCACTAGCCATACTATCGATAGATACTTTTGGCTCAGGTAACGTGACGTTTTGAGTATCGGTATTGACTACCGAAGAGGGTGAAGGCGAATCGGTATTACTAGTACAGCCAGTCATTGATATTAAGAGAGGGAAGATAATTATAGAGCGTGTAGAACCACCTGTTTTCATTATAAATGACCTTTAGATTAAGAACGTTGCTTTATCACTACCGTCCAAACTCATAAACTGCCAACTATATATCCCGTACAAGGTGCCTCTTCAAGCCACTTTGCCAAAAGCTTTTCATCACTGGCAACAGTTGCATCCAATGGTAAAAACACCGCGCTGCCAGAGCCAGTCATGCGTGCTGTGCCTAATGCTACTTTCTGTAATCTTTGCAAATACTTTAGTGCCTCATCAACCTCAGGAGCGAGTCTCGTCACCACTGGGGTAAATACATTTTCATAAGGCGCTATCAGGTTTTGTGTATAGGCAGTAAATTGATCTTTAATAGTTGCAACCGATATCGACGCCATATCACGCTGCAATTTTGCATGAGCAAATAGCTTAGCAGTATCGACATGAGCGTCAGGTGTCAGTAGTAAATAGTGCTGATTTGGCAAATCGATGGCAGTCAGCTGCTCGCCAATACCCATAGCAATAGCATCTTGACCAAAGATAAATATTGGCACATCGGCGCCAATCGTAGCACCGATTTTTATCTGTTCATTTTTATCAAAGTTAAGCTGCCAAATCTCATTTAATGCTAATAAGGTAGTCGCGGCATTAGATGAGCCACCGCCTAAACCTGCACCCATTGGGAGACGCTTGTCTAAAGTGACTTGTACTTGGGGTAGCTGCTTAGGTAGTTTGTTTGACTGTATGGCAGACACTACTAGTGCGCGTGCCGCCTTAAAGATTAGATTGTCTTCTACGCTAGTAGTTATCGCATCTGCACCTGTTAACACCAATAACTGACTACATAGCTTATTGATGTCTAAAGAGCCATCAATATTTACTACTTTGTCTGTTAATAAAAAGTGCAGATAATCACCCCAATCAAGCAGCCGGAAAACCGTTTGCAAGTTGTGATAGCCATCAGCACGTTTGGCCGTAATGTGCAAAAACAAATTAATCTTGGCCGGTGACAAACGAGTAATCGAGCTGTTTGGAATGTTATGGTCTGAAATCATAAATAAATATACTAGTAAAAAAGCTTATTGATTTTGATGATTGATAGTCATCACTACTTTATGACCGGCGGGTTGCATGGCACTGATCTTATTAGGCAGCTTGTCATTACCTTTATAGCTGAAGCTAGCCGTCCAATCACCATTGATTGAGCTGATTAATCGGCCTTGACTGTCCAGCTGCGGAGCACTATCTGAGGGTGCAGAACGACCAGAGATCCAATACGGCATTTGCGAGATAGGGGCTTGCCAGCCGGTAGCTTTTTGTAGCAAGGTTTCAGGGTTATCAGCGCTCAAAGTACCAGTCTTTTCACTGACTAAGGTTGCCGTCTTACCATCGTACTGTATGTTGGTCTTGCCGATACCTAGCGCACCGATCAGTTCAATAGCGAAACGATCATTTTGCTGACCCCAAGCATAAAAGGCGCTGCCACCCTGTGCGGTAGTATTATTAGCACTATCAGCCGGAGTAGTCACGCCGATTTTACCATTGATATTAAAGTCACTTAGCTTTTGCACTGGCATCGTAGTAGGAGTAGTGGCTACTTGGTTTTTGGGTAGCGACTGACAACCAGAAATCATTAACAATGTGGCACTTGCTGCGGCAATAGCCATTAATTTTACTGGTTTATGTTGAGTTATGGTTGGCTGAGCTAGCTTTAATAGTGATGACATCATTATTCCTCAAAAGTGATAGTTCAAGTTTTGCAAAATTAAAAACCCTGCGAACTAGTAGAGTCCGCATAACAAAAAGCTAGCTTAAGCTATTTATGTTACTTATTTATGGATAGTTGTTAGCTTGTTATAACCGGCTTGTGCTAGCACTAGTGAAAATCACGGTTATAACAATCCCTTAATAAAGCTGTACTCGATCATTAACGTTGCGCTGACCGAAAGAAAAACGTTGCTGTAAATCAGCTAATAAAGCTTCGACTTTTTCATCAGCTCCTAAGCCTTGATAGGCACGTAGCAGTAGCTCACCTGAGCGCAAGGTAGGTAGTACATCGTAAGGGGTTTGCAAATAATTGATAACTTGCGCATAGTTTTCAGTGGCAAGAGCATTGCTAGCAAGCAAATTAAGCGCTTGTAGTTGCAGCTCATTGTCATAACGTGGATCATCATAGCGTATTTGAATAAGGTTCTTAGCTAGCTCTAAGCCTTGCTCTGAGCTACGATTATTAGCTAATAGTAGCTGGGCGTAACTGAGCTGGTAAGACAAGTTGCTAGGGTCTAAGGCTTGCAAATGATTGAGCAAAGTACGTTTTATTAAGTAATCTTTACTATCATCGAGTAGTTGCGCACGGGCGAATAGTATTAGCTCATTGTCTGGATACTTGCGACTGACACGAGTTAATAATTGCAGGGCTTTTTCGGCTTCATTATGCTGCCATAAAATATCAGCTTGCATTACATAACTATCAGGCGCGAACACAGGATACTGTTGGCGCAACAGCTGTAGAGTATTGATCGCTCCCTCGATATTATCGTTAAGCAATTCAAAAGATACTACTTTTTCGCGTGCTGCTAATACTAGATCTTCACGCACTACTGCGTTTAAGTAGTATTTAGCTTGCTCAAAGCGTTGTTGACGCTCAGCGCTTATCCCCAAATAATAATAGGCTTGATCGAGATATGCTGGACTCTTCACCAAAATATTTAACAGCTGATCGGCAGTACGATATTGCTCGACATCCAAACTTACTAAGGCTGCTAATAAAGTAATCTCGTTGTCATCATTAAAACGATTTTGCGCTTTTAATAGCAGCTCCCATGCTTGCTGACTTTGTTTCAGATCGAGCAGATATCTGATTTCGTATAAGTATAAGTTTTTGCTATCAGGGTTACGTAGGCGCGCTTGGTTGACGTAGCTGAGTACCGTTTCAGTGGACTCTATCTTGCGTAAGATATCTGCTTTTAGGGTAATGAAGGGGACGTAATCAGGCTGCGTGAGCAAAGCGCGATTGATATGAATAAGCGCATTCTGCGGATCATTAAATTGATTAAGCAAACCAGCTTTCAGTACCGACAATGAAGCATTCTGCTGACTATCAATAGGCTGTAGAGCAGCCAGTAACTCACGCTGATCGTCATCATTTTCAGGATAAATCCCTATTAAAATCTCGCTTAAATCTGCTCGTGGATCATAACGCAAGATGCGATTAAGGGTTTCACCTGCTAAAGTGTAATCATGCGCTTTTAGCGCTAAGTGCGCCACATAGAACCAAGCAGGTACATGATCAGGGTTTTGGTCTAGCCAGCTCTTAGCAAAATCTAATGACTCATGCACATCTTCATTATTCAATGAAAAGCCAAGAGCACGCTCAAAGACAGCAGTAGCATCCTCTTTAAAGGATTGCTGCTTATATAAAACCAAAGCGCGACGAGTGTTACCACGATTAGCAGCAAACTCAGCGTCCAACAACGCATATAAGCTCGGCTCACTGAGTGGCGGCCGAGGTTGCTTAGTCAACTCTAACTCTACAGCAGGGGCAGTAGTAGCAGAAGGATTACTAAGGTCAGTAGGCAGTATAATTTTAGTATCGCTAGTTACCGTATCAGTAGCAGCGGTGCTAGCTTGAGGTTTTTCAGAACTGCTACGCGGTAGTATAGCTTCGAGCAAAGGGCTAAATATATGAGCATGCGCATAGCAGGGGGCAGCTAAACACAGACAGGCTGCCAACAACAAGGTCAGCTTGCGGCGCTGCTGTAAACGCTTGATAATAGCGTTTAATAAAGTACTAATACCAAACGGATTGTCGTCGGCATAGTCAAACGCTGATCTTGATCGATAAAGAAACTTAAAAAAGTCCATAGACAGTCATACTTATCCATAAAAACAGTCAATAATCAAACCTAAGTATAAAAGCAGATGACTTTGCTAAACAAGAGTACTCCTGTTACTTATAGTCTGTCTTTAGCAAGTTTAGAAAGCTAAGTTGCTAATATATTTCAAAGCTCTAAGGCTTTAGCCTTCGCCCTGATTGCCTTACTGCTGCTATTTGCATCTGTCAAATAGAGCTTAGATTCAAGCCATGCGCTATTAGAGTCAATAGTAATAAAATCTAATTTAGCACTGGCGGTAATGGGTACGTATAGTAGCAATTAAAAGTGCTGTGGCAGTTGATTTGTGCCCTTCGTGCCCAGATAAACACAATCAGTACTGGCGTAGTAGGCTAAGTATTAAATAAAACAACTAACAATGATATAATACCCAGCTTTGTATTTGCTACAACACCTTTTTAAGCAGCGGCTATTTTAGTTAACGCTGCTGTCAACCTATTCAAATTAATAACGTCATAGCTGCTGTTACCGACTATTTATCGTATTGTTAGTAGCTAGTTAGCAGATTACTGTTGTTAGCCAACCGCTTGCTGTAGCTGGGCTAACAGGTAAAATGAGCGTTATATTTATGGTCTATAAATGATGAGATTAGTGGTCATCGGGGTCAATCACAAAACCGCACCAGTCGCTTTGCGTGAGCGCTTGGCGTTTGTGGGTAACGATTTGAACACTGCTTTGACTGAGTTAAAGGTTTTTACCGATGGTAGCGTCATTGTGTCAACCTGCAACCGTACCGAGATATATGTCCTAGTCCCACAAGCAGTACCGCAATTGGCTGATGCAGACTCTAGCCCTAATAATAGCTCAGCTTCTATGACTGCGGCAACGGATGAGCATATTGTCATCGTCAAGCAATGGCTAGCGAAATTCAAAAACATAGCTGTTTCTGAGATTGAGCCTTTTTTGTATGTGCACCGAGATACGCACGCCTTGACGCACTGGCTACGAGTTGCCGCTGGTCTAGACTCTATGATCTTGGGGGAGCCGCAGATATTGGGCCAGATCAAACAAGCGGTGCACTTATCACAGACAGAGCATGCGGTCAGCTCTCAGTTAGGTTGGGTGATCGACCAAGTATTTGCGGCCGCCAAACGAGTGCGTAATGAAACTAACGTTGGCGCACAAGCCGTATCGCTTGGCTTTGCCGCCGCCAAATTAGTGACTCAAATCTTCGATAACCTACCCAGTCGGACGCTGTTAGTCGTCGCTGCTGGCGAGATGAATCGTTTAGTCACTATGCATATCGCTGGGCTTGGGGTGGGGCGGATCATCATCTGTAACCGCAGTCCTGAGCGAGCAGAAGCACTAGCAGCTGAGCTGCGTCAAGCCAATCGTAGGGTCGAAGTTCGAGGGTTAGACGAGTTACCGCAACTACTAGCAGAAGCTGATATTGTCAGTAGCTGTAGTGGCAGCATGGCGGTACTGATTGACAAAAATATGACCGCACAAGCACTAAAACGTCGCCGTTATCAGCCGATGTTGATGATAGATTTGGCAGTACCTCGTGACATTGACTCTACTATTAGTCGGATGGATGACGTCTATCTTTACTCTATAGATGACTTACAGCATGTGATTGCTGGTAATCTAGAACAGCGCAGACAGGCGGCAGTCGATGCCGAGCTATTAGTCAGCCAATTGGTAGTCGAAATAGAACGCCAGTTTCAAGTACGCAAAGTCGGAGCCGATATACAGCAATATCGCACTAATACTTATGCACAAGTACAGCAGCTACTCACGGCTACTCTTAAGCAAGTTGAGAATGCAGAAGTCGACACTGAAGCGGCGATTATCGAATTGTCACGGCAACTCACTCAGACTTTAACTCATGCTCCTTCGAAGCTAATGCGTAAAGCCGCTCGTGAAGGCGACAGTCAATTGCTTGATTTTGTGGTTTCTGGTCTACATGATGCTTATCGTAAGCGGCGATAACAACAGAGCCTTGTTAAGGCTAATTATCAATGCTAGGATAATAAGCTCAATATTGTTTTCAAAACGCTAATAGTTAATGACAACAGTCTGAAATTCTGTTAATTTAAAGCTTGTTATTAAGCCAATATAGTTCTAATTCTTTAAAAGACTTAGTTAATAGGTTAAGCGGATAGTATTGACTTAGCCCGTGCTAGTGATAGCATCCTATAAGCATTGATAGCATCAGTTAGTAGTATTGATAGCGGTTGTTACTGATGAATAATTGCTAACTTTAATTATAAATTACCAGTCTTCATTGTCCTCTGTTTGCCACTGCGCAACAACTATAATGATGCTGATGCTAAACGCAGCCTTGCGTATAGCATAAATTGCCAACGGCAATAGCGCTAGGATAAAGTGCTATATCGTCAACTCCATGTCGCACCCTCTTTTAATACCCCAGTAGTAACGTCATAAGTATTATCGATAAATAATCAGCAGCGCTCATTTTATGTATTTTATTTAATACATCTATGTCTGAAATTTATTGATAACTTAGTTTAAGTTACCACCGAATAGTAGCTAAACACCGAATAGTAGCTAAACAACTATTGTCTATAAAAATAGTATCTACAAAAACAGTATCTATAAATTAATTGATTATCGGTAAATAACTTAACCACAAACAAGGAACGTCCTATGTCTGCATTACTTAAAGATATTGATCCAGAAGGTTTATTAGAATATTCAGTCGTTTATACTGACCGTGCCCTAAATCATATGTCAGGCTCATTCCAGCAAGTTATGAATGACTTGTCTCGTGATCTAAAAGCAGTTTATAAAGCTGAAGCCGTGGCTATTATTCCAGGTGCTGGTACTTTTGGTATGGAAGCGGTTGCTGCCCAGCTAGCTCGTGATCAAGATTGTTTAATCATTCGTAATGGTTGGTTCAGCTATCGTTGGACGCAAATTTTAGAAAAAAACAACCTTGGCAAAACGACTACTGTTTTGGCTGCTGAACGTACTGATGATAGTGAGGCTCCTAAGCCATTTGCTCCTATCGATATCGAAACGGCGGTTGCTCAAATTAAAGAGCATAAGCCTGGTATCGTTTTCGCACCACACGTTGAAACGTCAGCTGGTATTATCTTACCGAATCATTATATTAAAGCGTTAGCCGAAGCTACGCATAGCGTTGGTGGCCTACTAGTTATCGATTGTATCGCCTCAGGCTGTATCTGGTTAGATATGAAAGATCTAGGTATTGACGTACTTATTAGTGCCCCGCAAAAAGGTTGGAGCAGTACTCCTTGTGCCGGCATAGTTATGATGAGTGAAGCGGCTGTCAAAAAAGTAGAAACTACTGAATCTAATAGCTTTAGCCTTGACTTAAAGCAGTGGTTGACGATTATGCGTGCCTTTGAAAATGGTGGCCATGCTTATCATGCTACTATGCCAACCGATAGCTTACGTCAGTTCCGTGACACGGTTAATGAAGCCAAAGAAATTGGCTTAGATAAGTTATGTGATGCGCAGTGGGAACTGGGTAACCGTATCCGTCACGTATTAGAGTCTAACGGTTTTGAAAGTGTGGCTGCTGAAGGCTATAAAGCCCCAGGTGTAGTGGTTTCTTATACTGGTCGTGATGATATCCATAAAGGTAGTATCTTCGCTGAACTTGGTATGCAAATCGCTGCTGGTGTACCGCTTAAATGTGGCGAGCCTGATAGCTTCAAGACTTTCCGTCTAGGTCTATTCGGTTTTGATAAGCTACAAGATATCGATGGTACTGTTGAGCGTTTTGAGAAGGTACTTAATCAAGTACTTTCTATGGCTTAATAGCACAGACAGCTTAAAAGTTAGCAGCAAGCTCATTATTTTGTTTTAACCCTTGTCTTAGCTGAACACCATACTGGGCCTTAATGACTTAAGGTTCAGTATTTTTTTACCTATTTAATATACTTTATTATATAATGTATAATTATAAATCGATAATTGGGAAATCGTTACTGTTAATTAACTGATAATCAGCAATTGAGCGGTATGCGCAAACCATAATGTCAATAACAAACTAGGTAGATCGCGATGAGTATCCAAGTAGACTGGCAAGCTTTTACGCCTATCTCGTTAGTTGGCGGTGTCATAATAGGGGTGGCAACCGTCATCTTGTTATTAGGTATTGGCCGAGTAGCTGGTATTAGTGGTATTGCCTCCAGCTTGCTTAAACCTAAACGAGTAGAGGCTTGGCAAGTATTATTTGTATTAGGCCTTATCGTAGCGCCACTTTTATATCAGCTAGTAGCACCGCTAGCGCAGGTAAAAGTAGCTAGCTCCTTGCCACTGTTAATTGGTGCCGGATTATTAGTGGGCTTTGGCACTCGCTTAGGCTCAGGTTGTACTAGTGGTCATGGTATCTGCGGTAATGCGCGCTTATCCCCACGCTCTATGGCGGCGACAGTGACCTTTATGCTGTTTGGTATTATTACGGTTTATATAGGTCGGCAAGTATTTGGGCTAATTTAGCTAATCTAATAGTTACTGGGCGCTAAATATCGCCGAGCAATAACTATTAACTATAAGCTTTTAACAAATAATCATAAACCATGATAAGCAACGATAAGTAGAAGAGACGACCATGTTAAAAAATATAATTGGCTTGCTGGCAGGATTACTATTTGGTTTTGGACTACTGATATCGGGAATGACTGACCCAGTAAAAGTGCAAGGGTTCTTAGATATATTTGGCGCTTGGGATATCTCTCTAGCGCTAGTGATGGGTGGCGGCTTGATGGTGGCTATCGTCGGGGTACAACTAGCTAAGCGTCAGGGTAACAGTTGGATAGGCACGCTAATTGAGATGCCAACCAAAACTACAATCAATAAAAAACTGCTAATTGGAGCAATGTTGTTCGGTATCGGTTGGGGCTTAGTCGGTATCTGTCCGGGACCAGGGATTGTGTTGCTCGGTACAGGTCAGTGGCAAGCTTATGTATTTATACCAGCGATGATTATAGGTATGTTGCTATATCAATGGTTAGAGCCCAAGCTAGGCTGATATAAGTCTGCAACCGCTATGACCATTTGTCTGGCGACTAAAAAGCCAGCCTATAAGTTAACTCTAGGCTGGCTTTTTTATCGTCAAAAACCTTATATTATAAAACAAAATTTTAATAGCTTATTTGTTTGAAGGCGTCACCTTAGAGCTTTCATGCGCTAACGACTTAGCCGCTTGACGCAGTTCAAATTTTTGTACTTTACCGGTGCTGGTTTTTGGAATTTCAGCGAAGATAATATGCTTAGGAACTTGAAAGCCAGCTAGATGCTGCTTGCAATGCTCAATAACCTGGTTACGTTGTAAAACGCTACCAGCATAGATTTCAATAAAAGCGACAGGTACTTCACCCCACTTATCATCTGGTACGGCAACGACGGCACAGCTTAAAATTTCAGGCATTTTATATAAAACATTCTCAACCTCGATACTGGAGATATTCTCACCACCAGAGATGATAATATCTTTGAGCCTATCCATGATTTTAATATAGCCATCGGGGTATTTGACCCCTAAGTCTCCAGTACGGAACCAGCCATCAGCAAACGCCGCTTCAGTAGCTTTGCGGCTTTTTAGATAGCCTTTCATTATCATATTACCGCGCAGTGCCAGCTCACCTATCTCTTCACCATCAGCTTTGACCAGCTCAGTGCTGCCTTGTTTGAACACTTCAAACCCATTCATCAGATGGGAGGGTACTCCTTGACGAGACTTCTTCTGGGCACGCTCAACGATATTCAAATCAGCCCATTCTGGCTGCTCAGCGCACACAGTTACTGGCCCGTAAGCTTCGGTCAGACCATAAACGTGAGTGATGTCGAAGCCCATTTCTTCCATTTGAGCCAGCATAGTCTCAGACGGTGGTGCTCCTGCCACCCAGCCTTTAACGGCATGAGTAATGGCAGCTTTATATTCAGCTTTGCCATTAGCAATCATATTATGTACCACCGGCGCTGAACAATAATGGCTCACTTCATATTTAGCAATCAGCTGCAACATCAAGTCGGCATCCATCTTACGTAAGCAAACATTGACCCCAGCACGCTCAGCAATAGCCCACGGAAAGCACCAGCCATTACAATGAAATAGCGGTAGCGTCCATAAATAGGTGGGATGTTTGGGCATATCCCAATCTAAGATATTGGAGACGGCATTCAGCGTAGCACCACGATGATGATAGACCACGCCTTTTGGGGTGCCAGTAGTACCAGAAGTATAGTTGAGGGCAATAGCATCCCACTCATCGGCAGGCATCTCCCAATTATCTAAACAGTCTGAGCTGGCTAGCAACTCCTCATAACTCAACTGTCCAAAGCGCTCTACGTCAACAGCACTATCGGTGGCATGAATAACTATTAGCTTAGGAAAGGTCTCATCAATGATCTCAGCCAAAGCTGAAAACTCACTATCTAGAATCAATACTTTGGCTTCAGAATGCTGCAGACAAAAGGTCAGCGCATTGATATCTAAACGCGTATTTAAGGTGCATAAGACAGCACCTGACATCGGAACGCCAAAGGCACTCTCAACCATCGCCGGAGTATTAGGCATCATCACCGCAACGGTATCGTTTTTATCGATCCCTAGTTTGCGCAGGCCATCTGCCAGTTGTCGACAACGAATGAAGGTCTGCTGCCAAGTTTGAGTCAGGTGATTGGTTTCGAGATCATCATAGATAATGGCAGTCTGAGTGGGATAAGTGTAGGCAGTGCGAATGATAAAATCGATTGGGGTTAGCGGCTGATAGTTAGCTGGGTTCTTGCCAAGACCGGTATGAAAGTCAGTCATGAGATAGTCCTTTGTGTTGTTTTAATTTTAATCGCTGTTAACCGATGGTGAGTGATATCTAGTATAGACAATAGCTGTCAAAAAGTAAGAGTATTTCGGTATGCTCTATAGCGGTTCAGTGCAAGCTAATCGCCTTATTATTTTATTAATATAATAATCACTCGTCAGTCGCTTGTGCTCGTAGCTGCTAATAATGGCATTATGTTACGATACAACAACTATTGACTGTCAAAGGTATTTGATAGCAGTACCCTATTGATTGATAAGGATAATGACATGAGCGCCAGCACCCATACTGCCAGCCAAGTAACACAGAGCAGCAAACCAACCGACCGTATCGTAACTGCTAATGCCGCTAATGATTCAGAGCACTATCCTCATATATTTGAGCCATTAGATCTAGGCTTTACTACTCTTAAAAACCGCATCGTTATGGGTTCTATGCATACTGGCCTCGAAGATAGATTTTACAACTACCGCAAGCTCGCGGCTTACTTTGCTGAACGTGCCAAAGGTGGCGTGGCGATGATGATCACTGGCGGTATCTCGCCCAACCGTGAAGGCTGGCTGCTACCTGCTGGCGGTACGATGAATAGCAAGATGGATGTCATCAACCATCGACGAGTGACGAGTGCTGTGCATAAATATGATAGCAAAATTATCATGCAAATCTTGCACAGTGGGCGCTACGGATATCATCCCTTTGTTGTGTCATCAAGCGCAATCAAATCGCCTATTTCACCGTTTAAACCCCGTAAGATGAGCATCAAAAATATCGAGCAGACTGTTGAGGACTATGCCCGCTCAGCACGTCTTGCTAAGCAAGCAGGCTATGACGGTGTAGAGATCATGGGCTCAGAAGGCTACCTGCTTAATCAGTTCCTATCGAGCCACGTTAATAAACGCAGCGATCAATACGGTGGCGATATTTATGGCCGTATGAAGCTAGCTGTCGATATAGTTAAAGCGGTTCGCAAGGCGGCTGGCGATGACTTTATTATCTTATTTCGCTTGTCAGTCATCGACTTAGTCAAAGATGGCAATGTTATGGATGAAGTGATCATCGTTGCCAAAGCGCTAGAAAAAGCGGGCGTAACTATCATGAACACTGGTATCGGCTGGCATGAAGCACGTGTCCCTACTATTGTCACTAGCGTACCACGTGCCGCCTTTGTTGATTTTAGCGCTGAGATAAAAAAACATATCAGTATTCCTATGATGGCGGCCAACCGTATCAATATGCCGGATACTGCTGAAGATATCATCGCTAGCGCTAAAGCAGATTTGATTCAAATGGCGCGTCCTTTCTTAGCTGATCCGAACTGGGTCAATAAAGCGCAAGCGGGTCAAGCCGATCGTATTAACACTTGCATTGCTTGCAACCAAGCCTGCCTAGATCATACCTTTGAAAATAAGCGCTCAACCTGCTTAGTTAATCCACAAGCCTGCTATGAGACTGAGCTGGTCTATATCAAAACCAAGAAGCCTAAGAAGGTGGCGGTCATCGGTGGCGGAGTCGCTGGTATGTCAGCAGCACACGTAGCGGCGCTCCGAGGTCATGAGGTGACTTTATTTGAGGCAAAAGATATTTTAGGGGGCCAGTTTAACTACGCCAAGGTCATCCCAGGTAAAGAAGAATTCTTTGAGACTATCCGCTACTATATTAATGAGCTTGAGCATTTAGGCGTTGATATTAAGCTCAATACTAAAGTCGATAAAGCCATGTTAGAGGCGGCTAAATTTCAACACGTTATTGTCGCAACCGGTGTTGTGCCAAGAAGTTTGGCTGGCAAACTCGAAGGGGCAGATCTGCCACAAGTGATGACTTATGCTGAACTGCTCTCTGGTGAGAAGTCAGTGGGTAATACCGTTGCGGTCATCGGGGCTGGCGGTGTTGGCTTCGATGTTAGTGAGTATCTAACCGCTCGTCATGGTCAGCCATTAGATAAGTTAGCGCCTGAAACTCTAAAAGATCCAAGCTATCGTCCAGAGCCACAATCGATTAGTGAGTGGCGTGAGGAATGGGGCGTGACTGAGGATATGGGTTATAAAAGCGATGGTGGCTTAGTGCAGCCTGAAAGTATCACTCCTATACGCCAAGTGTATATGATTCAACGCAGCAAGGGTCGCTTAGGTAGTGGCCTAAATAAAACCTCTGGCTGGGTACATCGTGCTCATGTTAAGTCACATGGGGTCATTCAAGTCTCTGGTGCGCAGTACGAAAAAATCACTGATGAAGGTATTTGGATCACTAATAATCAAGGCCAAAGCCAGCTCTTACGAGTTGATAGCGTAGTGGTATGCGCCGGTCAAGAGTCAGTAGTGGAGCTAATGCCAAATGTCGGTGATGCACCAGACGCGCAATACCACTTGATTGGCGGGGCAAAATTAGCAGCTGAGCTGGATGCCAAACGCGCCATTCGTGATGGGGCTGAGGTTGCAGTTGGGATTTAAGATTTGATATTTTAAGTTAAATAAAAAAGCGGCTAGATTTATTATCTTGCCGCTTTTTTTTGATTGAAATTTAGTAGTTTAAATTTTTATAAGGTGGGTTATCCCAAGCGTAATCCGCCAAGTCTAAGAATTCGATGGTAAGTTACATTTAATCTTCACTCTCTATGAGAGTTTGAAGAAACTAATTCGTTTTAAATAGACTAGATTTATAATAGTTTTTGTAGGCTGTGGCTTTAGCTCAGCAACTAGGTAACAGTACTTTTTTGAGTAAAACTTTATTGCAAGTGATGAAAAGCAGTTTAGCTAACTGGCGATAAACTACGTGGTGTTGCACGATACTAACAAAAGCGCTGGGCTAAAAGCGCCAGCCTACGGTAAAGCTAGTCTTTATATAGCTAACAAAGTACTAAGCTTAACACTTATATAAATAGCAAAAGTTTTTAGCTTTGTAAAGTTCAAGTGCCCTGCTTATTTTGTATAAAACGGTGCGTGGAACGCACCCTACAAACCTATCGAACAAAGCCATTATTGCCTATATTCAACTTCTAATTTTTGCGTGATATTGACATTAATATACCCAGTTATCTGATTATTCAATCAATCCTTTACAGACAAAACAAAATCTAAATATGTAAAAGTGTGCAATTAAAAGTAGTAACCCTGCAAAGCTTGTAACTTCTAGAGAAAATTCAGACAATTGCTATTTTATCTTTGATACCATCTTAGACTGATTTTTTGCAATATCTAATATAAAAGTCAAAAATTATAACTATTCTACGAGAATATTTAAATTTATAATCATAACTATAAAGGTAAGTACGATGAAATTATTAGCAGATAAAGTTGCGCTAGTCACTGGTGGCTCACAAGGTTTGGGCGAAGCACACGTGCGCAAATTACATGAGGATGGCGCAAAAGTCATCATCACTGACGTCTTAGTTGATAACGGTGAGAAGCTAGCCAAAGAGCTGGGTGATAATGCCACTTTCGTTAAGCTCGATGTGACTGATCCTGACGCTTGGGATGCTGCTATTAAGCATGGCGAAAATACTTTTGGGCCAATAGATATCTTAGTAAATAATGCGGGTATCGATATCATGAAGCCCTTTATCGAGTTTACAGGGGCAGATTTACAAAAGCTGTTAGATGTTAACCTGTTCGGTAACTTCTATGGCATGCAAAAAATCTTGCCATCTATGAAGAAGGCAGGCGGTGGCTCTATCGTGAATATTTCATCGCTAGAAGGCTTGCGTGGTACGGCCGGTAACTCTATCTATAATGCTTCTAAATTTGCCGCTACTGGCCTAACTAAAGCGGTTGCGCAAGAGTATGCTGAATACAATATTCGTGTGAACTCAGTGCATCCAGGCGCCATCCAAACCCCAGGTGTCGAAGCCGATGATATCAAAGATACCGTACAAAACTATATACAAAATATCCCGATGAAACGTATCGGTAAGCCTGAAGAAGTAGCCAAAATGGTAGCGTTTTTGGCATCTGATAATTCAAGCTATTCAACGGGTGCAGAATTTATCGTTGACGGCGGCATTATGGCGACCTAATAGGTTTAATTTTTTATAGTTAAACGGCCTTAGATTTTATAATAATTAGGGCATGTCCTAATACATAATGGAAAATTTTTAATATGATTTTAAAAGCGCTCTTCTTTATTGTCGTCGTTACCGGGAGCGCTATTCTCATCGCCCGATTGACCTTTTCCATTCCAGAAATAGAAGGGCGCATAGATACAACCGTGTTGCCAAAAGCGACCAGTGGGCCCTTAGCCGAATCGCTGATTGATCTTGAAGCAGCCCATAAAGGGCTAACTGGAATTGCACCACTACAAAGTGGGGCTGATGCTTTTGCTGCACGAATACTGTTAGCCGATGCGGCTGTCTCAAGCATTGATGCTCAGTACTATATTTGGCATGCTGATCTGACGGGTACTTTGCTACTTGATGCTTTGGTTCGCGCCGCCGATAGAGGGGTACGCGTTCGGCTATTGCTAGATGACAATGGTACAACGGGAATCGATCCTGAGCTAGCAGCGCTTGCTGCCCATCCAAATATGGAAGTGCGGCTGTATAATCCCTTTAATCTGCGCACGGCGAAGATATTATCTTATGGGTTTGATTTTTTCCGATTAAACCGAAGAATGCATAACAAATCCTTCACGGTAGATGGGCGCGCGACCATAGTAGGTGGTCGAAACGTCGGTGATGAGTATTTTGGTACTGGTTTAACGCCACTTTTTGTTGATTTTGATGTTATGGCGGTAGGTCATATTGTTCCGCAGATCGCTGCTGATTTTGACCGCTATTGGGCGGCGCTATCTGTTTATCCAGCAGACTTAATTGTTGGAAAACCTAAAGTAAATGACCCGATTGGCACTCGATTGGCTGGATTAAAGAACGATCCACAGATGAGCGAGTACAAGGCCATTCTGGAAAGCTCGGACATCGTGGCGTCCCTTGCAGCAGGGGAGCTTGATTTAGAGTGGACCACGGCTGTGTTAGTGAGTGATGATCCAATAAAAGGCCAAGGCGCTGTGCCTCGTGAAGATTTATTGGCAAGCCGGCTAAAGGAGGCGGTAGGTGACATCAAGACCCGCCTCGATGGGGTTTCAGCTTATTTTGTTCCTGGAGCTGGGGGCGTAGAAGCTTTTGCTACGCTTGAGGCGCACGGTATCGATGTACGCATGCTGACCAACTCGATGCAAGCCACAGATGTACTGCCCGTCCATGCCGGTTATGCCAAGCGCCGCAAAGCCATGCTTGAAAGTGGCGTTGAGCTTTTTGAGCTACGTAGCAAAGCGGCACCCAATGCTCGCTCTAACCGTTTAGGGCCGTTCGGATCGACAGGCGCTAGTCTCCATTCAAAGACCTTTGCGATTGATGGAGAGCGAATTTTTGTGGGATCGTTTAACTTTGACCCTCGCTCTACTAGATTAAATACTGAAATGGGTTTGCTTATCAATAGTGAGCAGATGGCGCAAAAAGTACACAAAGCATTCGATGAACAAATACATGGACTGGCTTGGCGCGTTGAACAACGCGATGGGAAGTTGGTTTGGATCGATTCTAATACGGGGTCGGTGAGTACTTCGGAGCCTGGATCTAACCTGCTAAACAGTATCATTTTGACAGTCGTCGGCTGGCTACCAGTGGAATGGCTTTTATAATCCAAAAATAGAGCTATATGCAGACCTGAGCTGCAGAGAACTCACTAACGTCCCTGTTTTCTTATATTGTTTTCTTATGTTGTCTTCTTACATAGCGGTGCATGAAAGGCCTCTTATAGCCTACCATGTGCCGATATTCTCCATGGAAATCCAAGGCTCGATGGGTGCCAAGCGCTCACCACTTTGCAGCAGCTCGATTGAGATATTATTAGGGTCTTTAACAAAGGCCATATAGCCATCTCTAGGTGGTCGCAATATATCAACACCCGCTGCCCTAAATATCTCACACTGCTCATATACGTTATCGACTCTAAAGGCAAAGTGACCAAAGTTATTGCCGTTGCTATATTGTTCTGCATCCCAGTTGTGGGTGACCTCAATCTCTGGCGCTCCTTCATGAGTCGCTAAAAAATATAAGCTAAATCTTCCTGATTCAGAATCCTTTTTTCTTAGCAGTTTAAGGCCCATTAGCTCGCAATAAAAAGCTAAAGTCTCCTCTAGTTTATTGGTGCGGATCATTGCGTGTAGATATTGCATAAATTGCCTTATGATTGATTTATTTAAAGTTCTAACCTGTAATCGCACCGACCAACCAAGCAGAAAAGTCAGTAACTTGCGATGCCATTTCTGTTTGCGCATCACTTAACGCAGCCAACTTAGCGCTAATAGCCTCTTTATTATATTTAACCCCAGTTAGCGACTCTTTTAAAACCTCAATCAACTCCACATTTAAAGCGTCTGAGAAGATAACCGCCTCCGTAATCACCGCCTGTTTTACGTCCAAATGCAAATCAATCAGTCCCCAGTCAAAGCGGGTTTCTAAATGATGGCTAAACTCTGGGGTCTTGCCAAATCGCCATTCCCAGTCGGCCATCTGCTGATAGTACTTATTTAAATGCGGCTCTTGTACGAGGGTAGCCTCATCCAACTCTTCAACCGGTATAGCTTCTACCTCCTGACCATAATGCTCACAGAAAGCTTCGATCATGGCTTGCGAGAGGGTCTCGTGATTGATGGTGTCATTAAATTCGACCAAATTTGCTACTCGTGAGCGTACTGACTTGATGCCTTTGGCTTGCAGTTTGAGCGGGTGTGGGTTGAGATAGTCGCCGAGCTTTTGCATATCGGCATTGACCAGTAAGGTGCCATGGTGAAAGCTGCGATCGACGCTGTGTTTAAACGCGCTACCTGATATCTTTTTATCACCCACTTGCATGTCATTGCGGCCTGAGAGAGTAGCGTCGACGCCTAATTTTTTAAGCGCATTAATGATAATAGTAAAGTTGGCGTCTTGGTTATAATCGGCTTTGGGCGATAAAAAGGTAAAATTGGTATTGCCCAAGTCATGGAATACTGCGCCGCCACCACTTTGACGCCGCGCTAAAAAGACGTCGTCCTCTGCCATCTTATCGGTTTTGCATTCTACCCAAGGGTTTTGCGAACGGCCGATAACGACGGTTTCAGAATTGCGCCATAGAAATAGCGTGTGCGACTGCGGGTCGAGTGCTTGGAATATCCAGTCTTCGGTGGCGAGGTTAAACCAAGGGTTGGTCACGGCTGATTTTAAGATTTTTAGTTTCATTGTTTATCCTTATTCTCGAATGATTTTCTATATTGAATGTTATAAGTAGATACTGTCATTGTTGCTGATGCGAGGTTGGAATTCAATGGTGGTGTGGTAGAGAGCAGGGTTTTGGGCGTTTGAATATTGTGATGTAGGGGGGAGTTTTGGTTAGATTTTGAGAATAGGGTTTATAGGTTTTTGAGGAATAATTAGTTGCTGTAGCTAATCCTTGAGAAGCGTTGAAAAATTACACTGTAATTTTAGCTTCGCAAGTAAAAAATCTTTAAATAGAGTTTTTTGAGACATCTATACCTAGCTTGTCGATGGCGATGCGGACTATGACTGGTGGTGGTCGCTCGAATGTTGGAACGCCACCAGACAAACTAGTCCGCACGCCACCATCTGCGTTAGGATATCGCTACTATCAGGACTAGCGGTGAGATCTAATACTTCCTATATATCTGTCGTAATTATAATTAAATGAATTTGCAGTAAATCATGATTTTAATTTATAGGTTAGTGCTTTAGCTTATAAAGTTAAAAATAAGAAAAGCTAGGAAAAAGATCCAGTCTAAGGTTTCTTTGCATTAAGATTAGAGAACTACTTATCTAAACTCAATGATCCCTTATTGAAGGATTATACAAGTGTTAAGTAATAATAGTCGAAATAATATAGACTAAATACAATTAGACTTTAAATAAAAATTATTAACTCATATGAATTATTATTTGATACTAAAAGGAGTTAAAAATGGCTAAGAACCTTACGGAATCTTCCCATGACCGTCAAAATATTCTTAATAATCGTTATGCCTTAAAGCAGGCAGAAAAGCGTATGGAACCAGGTGGTACTTTCTATGATGGAGAACTTGTATTTACAAAGCAACAAGTGATGACATTATTCGAAATAGGAGATGCAACTATTGAACGTTATCTTGCATCACATGATGACGAATTAAAAAGTAATGGTTATCAAGTTTTAAGAGGAAATAAACTTAGAAAATTCAAGGATTTAGCTTTTGGTACCCTCATCAATGAGGGTACCAAAACGAGCGTATTAGGTATCTTTTCATTTCGAGCTGTTTTGAATCTTGGTATGCTATTGACAGAAAGTGAACCTGCTAGAATGCTTCGATCTCATTTATTAGATATTGTGTTAGATGTTATGGCAGAAAAAGTTGGAGGACATACAAAATATATTAATCAGCGTGATGAAAACTTTCTATTAGCCTCATTTCAAGAAGATAACTATCGTCAGTTATTTACAGACGCTTTAGATAATTATATAGAGGGTAATAAGTGGAAATATGGAATTTTCACTAATTTAATTTACCAAAGCGTATTTAAGGAAAATGCTACAGAATATAAAAAAATATTAAAACTAGCTAAAAAGGATAAAATTCGTGAAACGATGTATTCTGAAGTGCTGACATTAATTGCTAGTTTTGAGTCTGGAATAGCTCATGAGTTTAAGCTCGCTAGCAATAAAAAAGGAGCTAAGCTTACCCAAAAAGAAGCAAAGGAGCTAATAAGTGGTTTTGAAAACCATCCATTGTTTAGACCTCTAATTACAGACGCTCGTACTAAAATGGCAAGTCGCGATTTGTGTTTTAGAGATGCTCTACATGAAAAGCTAGAAGCATACATTCAAGCTGTTCCAGAAGCAGATTTCGAAAAGTTCTTAGGAGAGAAAAGCCGTTCACTTGAAGAACAGCTAAGCGATCCTGAAACTTTAGCTGTTTTTAAACGTTTGAAGGATAGATGATATGAACGAGGAATATCAATCTAGATTTCTTTACTTCGATGTTTCCCATGCTATTCAAACACATGACTGGATTATAGAAAATTCAGGTGGATTGGCAGGTACAAAAGTCATCGGACAGTTAGAAAGCCCTTTAGAACATATTAAAAATGATTCGTACTATCCGGAACTTGAAGACAAGCTTACTCATTTAGCATTTTCAATCAATAAAAATCATGCCTTTCATGATGGGAATAAACGTTCATCATTAGCGTTAGGTGCATATTTTTTGGAACTAAACGACTTTGATTATATTGTTCATAGTTTTATATTAGAGATGGAAAATATAGCTGTATGGGTCGCTGATAATGTAATAGATAAAAACTTACTTCATCAGCTTATCACTTCTATATTGTATGATGACGACTATTCGGAATCTCTCAAATTAGAGCTTTATAGAGCTGTCCAGCTTTCAGAAAACAATAAAGGTGATTAATTTGAAGTATGAGCAAAAAGCAGGATCAGCTCCAAATCTAAAACAAAAATAACTTCTCTCAAGAGCGTTCTTTATTCAGCCAATCTCTATAAACCCCAAAACCCTACCCAAAATCCGTCTTCAAAATAGCAGCCATATTACGCTCAGCTAGACCCGTGATAAACACATACGGATTGACGCCAGCACTGCCGGGGATTAATGCGCCATCTTGCACATAGATATTCTTGTGCCCTTTGACACGGCCAAATTCATCGGTCGCCAAACCTAATACGCAGCCGCCGAGTGGATGATAGCAAAAGTTATCACCAAAGCCTTTGGTAAACAGTAAGCTTGAGGTAGAGCCACCATTGGCCTTAGCGAGTTTATCTAATAGCTCTTTAGCAGCGTTTACCGAATACTCATTTTGCTCACGTTTCCAGTTTAGTTTGACGGTTTTGGTAGCTTTGTCATAGTAATAATTACCACGTTCCGGATTGTCAGTAATGGCTAAATAGAGCGTCGTCCAAGTCTCAAGCCCTAGCGGTAGTGGCGCAAGCTCGGCAAATATTTTGTATTTCGAGCCACCTCTATCACCGTCCCACATATTGATGCCTTTGACTGGGATAGTAGATTGGATCGTGCCAGCTGCATGAACGAAATTGCGTCCAGTCATGATGTTGCCGTTGGGTCCCCAATGCTGCCCGATATGTTGGTTTAGATGATTAAGATGACCCTCAGCCTGACTCTTTAGTAGCAGCTCTGAAGTGCCGGTACTGCCTGCATTAAGAAATAGCTTATTGCAGGTGTAATGCTCAACTTCATCAATGCCGCCAAATTTATTGATGACATAAACTTCTAATCTGAGCTGGTTATTATCGAGCGCTTGGATAGTATTAACTTTGCGCAGAGTTTTGACCGTGACATTGCCGGTAGCTTCAGCGTCTTTTAGATAAGTTAAATCCAGTGAGAACTTGCCAGCGTTATTACCATAAATAACTTCACCGCCCAGTGCTGATTTATAGACCTCATCTTTGGCCTCGCGCTGCATATAGTCAAAGTCGTAGCTATTACCAAAAAATTCAGTTTTAAGGCCCGCTTTTTCGGCTTGGCGTTCAGCGGCACGAGTAAATTCATAATGCTTGGATTGATTAAAAAAAGCTTCGGGGATTTGACTGACTTTAAGTTCCTTCATAGCTCGGGGAAAGTAGATGTCATACATCTCGTCCGCATTAATCCATGGAAAAATAGCTTCAAAATGCGTGCGTCTTGGCTCAATAGCAATAGCGCCATTGACGATGGAGCCGCCGCCATAAGCACGCCCAGCGAATACTTTCATCTCATCGTATTCGATTAAGTCTAAGACCCCAGGGTATTTTTTGATAGGTATCGGAATGGTGATCGGCGCATTGGGCCAATTGCTAAACCAGCTTGAGCGTTTATCAGCGTTAATCATTTTGCAAAAAGTATCGTGCTCAGGGTTTCTATCCCAGCGCATGCCCATCTCTAATATCAGTACTTCATGCCCCTGTTCGCTCAATCTGAGTGCTGATACTGCGCCGCCATAGCCACTGCCAACGATAATATTACTAAAGTGTCCGGCTTGGATAGCTTTGGTTGGTAGTTTTGACTGCTTGGCTGAGAGCGTTTGGCAGCCGCTCATTGCAGCAGAAGTACTAACAGCAGCTATGCCTAAGCCCATTGATTTAATAAGTTGTCGTCGTTGCATACGCTTCCTGTTTTTATCATATTTTGACAACTAACAGTCTAGCGAACATAACTGTCTTTATTATTGCACTGACAGCGCTTACTTAACACTTACTAGTCATTCAGTAGATTTTCATCCTTAAACCTCATCACCAATGCTTGGCAACAACGCCTCAATCTGATGCTGACCAAATGCCTTTGCACCGCGCGAAACAGTAGCAATACCTACGCCTAGCTGAGCACTGATCTCTCTTTGGGTCACGCCTTGATCTAATAATGCGAAAATCCTTATACGATTCACAAGCTCTTGCTGTTCATTTTCGGTCATCAACGCCGCTAATATTTCCGCCAGTTGGGCCTTATCGTTGGTTGCCACGAGCAACTCTAATAGATAGTTGTAGGCTTTACTGGATCGATAGTCTTCTTTTGTCATGCTAAATACTTCCTGAATATGAACAGTTAAAAAACGGCTAATAAAAATAAATGCTATCAAGGCATTTTAAGCTACTGCTGATACTTGACCTAATATAAAACTTACTTTAAAATACGTATCAGTGTACTAGAACATGATAACATTTATTTATAGTAGTAGATAATTTTAAGTTTAAAAACGCTTTAAAAGTGCTTAAAAAATAGCTTTAGACATAGCTTTTAAAATCCATTCGACAAACTAGTTTACTTATATAACCTCCAAAAGCATTAAGGTTCTAATATGACAATTAATAATAAAGTAGAGACCACAAACGGCTATGGCTTACATCAGTTTGTGCTCCCTAGTGATGAGGGTTTATATGGCGAATTCGGTGGCAAAATTGGTCATCCTGAATTAGCCAAAGCCATGGATGAGATAGAAACAGGCTTTCGTGAAATCATCAAAGAGCAAGACTTTATCGATGAGATGAAGCGCTTACGTGAGACTTACGTGGGTAGACCGAGTCCGCTATATCATGCAAAACGCTTAACTGAGCATTGCGGCGGCGCGCAAATTTATTTTAAGCGTGAAGATCTTAATCATACTGGCGCTCACAAAATAAACCATTGCTTAGGTGAAGTCCTACTGGCAAAAAAGCTAGGCAAGACTAAAGTCATTGCTGAAACAGGGGCAGGGCAACACGGTGTGGCGTTAGCAACGGCTGCAGCACTGATGGGCTTGGAGTGTGAAATACACATGGGGGAGGTAGATATTGAGAAGGAACACCCTAATGTGAGTCGAATGAAAATTTTAGGGGCTAATATCATCCCAGTATCTCGTGGCGCTGGCACCTTAAAAGAAGCTGTCGATAGTGCCTTTGAGGCTTATCTTGGCGAGCTAGATACTAGTATGTTTGCCATTGGCTCGGCGCTTGGGCCTGCGCCTTATCCTGAGATAGTCAGCTACTTTCAATCTGTAGTTGGCCATGAAGCACGAGCGCAATTCTTAACCAGCACTGGTAAACTGCCCAATAAAGTGGTGGCCTGCGTTGGTGGCGGCTCTAATGCTATTGGGATATTCAGTGGGTTTTTTGATGATGAGAGCGTGCAGAAGATAGGTGTTGAACCAGCAGGCGAAGGCTTAGAGACAGGTAAACATGCGGCTACTATGACCTTAGGAGTCAAAGGCGAGATTCATGGTTTTAAGTGTTATGTGTTGCTCGATGACCAAGGTGAGCCTGCAGCAGTGCATTCAATTGCTTCGGGCCTAGATTACCCAGGAGTTGGGCCGCAACATTCGCACTTGCGAGACAATAAACTGGCCACTTATGAGTCAGCTACTGACGATGAGTGTTTAGAGGCGTTTATGGCGTTGTCACGATTAGAAGGTATTATTCCTGCTTTAGAGACGGCGCACGCTATTGCTTACGCGATGAGGATTGCCAAAGATATGCCTGCTGATGAGACTATCTTAGTCAATTTATCAGGACGGGGCGATAAAGATATTGATTTTATTTTGGATAAAGTAAAATTGTAATTTAGCCTTAGGGCTAGGGAGTGGCTTACTAAATAGGTAATCCACTCCAAGCTTGTTATTCAACATTATAATCTACACAAATTATGCCATTTGAGCATTCCCTATTACCATCCTCTTCCCAAGGTAGGGATAAAGGTATAGGTAAGGCCATTTTTAGCTGATGGCGTACTTTGGACCATTCCTGTATCTCATCACCATCCTCGTCAAATTCAGGTACTGGATAGGTTTGCTGGCGTTGTGAGTCAGACATCGCCATAAACTTAAATAGGCTACGAGCATCTCGCGCCAAAATACTATTAGCACGTTTGGCTAATTTTTGCATTGCTTGCTCATATTCTGGGCTTATAAACTCATGTACAGCATCATCTGTCCACTGCGTGTTGTCTGAGCCAAAAAACAGCGCATGACGATAGAAGTCGAATAAAATATTGCCATCTGCAATAAAAGAGCTGTTTGGGTAACGTTGGATATAATCTTGCCAAAACTCAGCACGAGCAATCACTTCATCAAACGAGATATCAATCGCCGCATCATTCCAAAAAATCTGTTGGTTGTCTTTTGCCATCTGTTGAATAAAGACTTGTTGATCCTTAGCTAAATAGGGAGTGAAGATATCAGCCATGGCCTTTAAGTCATGATGAAACACAAATATCCCTTCGCCTATATACAGTATGCTAACGTCAGCCTTAGTTTCTACCAATTTCACAAGATACTGTATACGTGGAGCTAAGACTTCTAGCTGCTCTGCCGTTACTTTTTTGCCTGCCTCCATAGTTTCTACTATGGCGTAGAAGTCCTCATCATCCATATAATTGTCAGGGCCCAAAAAACGCTCATATAGCGCTTGATAGTTCTTTAGCAAAGCCAACACTTCGGCATTATTCGCGGTGGGTAAGCAAGCTTCTAGTTGCTGCTGAATAGCATAGATCGCTTCGATCTTACTAGTGCTGCCTATTTTTTGCATAGCTTTATTGAGTGCTATACAAGTTTGCGCATCGATAGCTGTGCTTGCAACAGTCGTTGGTTGTGCAACGTCTATAGGGGTTGCTTTTTGTTTTTGTTTGATAGTATTAGTGGCAGTTGAGTCTGATTTTCCAGTGGGGTCAGAGGAGGGCTGGCAAGCACTGAGGGTTAACAGCAGGCTAGTAGCGAGTGTTAATGCTAAGGCAGTCTTTTGCATAATATATCTCCTTGATAGATAACCCGCTACCAGCTTTTAGATAACTAAAGGTAAACGACGCCCAGGCTATTAACTATTTAGCACAATATATATTACCTTGCCTGCTGTTATTATTGCCATTAGCTAAACTGTTTGGGTCTATCAGATAGTCAACGACTTGATTATCGACACAGCTACTTAAATCAGATAAGGCTAAAGTATGGCCGTCACTGTTACGAGTTAATAATACTGAATTTAAATACTTTTGCATAGCTAAAGCGTTGATATAAGGTGTCGCAGGGTCATCAGTTTGAGCTATTAACAACAGGGGTGGTGCAGAAGGCGATAGCTTAGGAACATGCGGTATATCACTACCAGCAATAGGCCAATAGTAGCAAGTGTCTACTATTTCTTTATCAGTAAATTTGCGAAAATCATCCCAAGTTAATAGCGCATCAACACGTTTTATGTCATCGATATAAGCGGCTTTTTTGGTTGAAGTCGGCGCACCGTCAGCACATAAGATAGCAGCAAAAGTCGCAAAATCAGTATTGTCTTTTTGATCGGCGATAAGCTGTTTATAAAGTTCGAAATCCTCATTCTCAAGCTGATGGAATAAAGAGTCTAGCATCGGCCATTGTTCAGGCCACATCAAAGAGTCATAGATTATGCCAGACAAGCTCACTGGTAAAATACGCTGACCATCCAAATCATATAGCTGATGGCTCTCGATATAGTAATAAAGCTTAGCGAGCTTAGCTTCAGCAGCTGCCACAGTATTAGTATCCGCAAAATAACAATCAGACTTTTGACGACAGGCAGTGAGAAAACGCTCAAAGGTTTTTTGTACAGCTACCGACTGATTTACCGCCATTTGTAGTTCAGTCTCATTTAGGTTGACCACACCGTCGAGCACACCCGCGCGTAGGTATTGAGGAAACTTCTCTGCATATAGGGCAGCAATTTTAGTACCGTAAGAATAACCAATTAGGCTAACCTTCGGCACTCCTAGCGCTTGTCGTATGGCCTCGATATCATTAACGGCATAATCTGCCCCTAGCTGTGTCAATAGATCATGGGGAGTGTGATCCCAACAGCCTTGTGCAAAGCTCTCTGCATCTTCTGGAGTAAGCACCCGATCTACAGTGCTACATTTGACCGTAGGAGTACTAGGGTGCACGCCGCGTGGTGCATAACCAATGATATCGAAGTGCCTAGATAGTTTTTGGTAAGCAGCTGAATTGATAGGTGAGACATCCAGTCCAGATTGGCCTGGACCCCCAGAGATACTTATCAAGGTGCCGAGCTTTTGCTGTTCGCTACCGCTAGCGGGTAAGCGTGATATAGCGAGCTCGATAACGGTAGGTGTCCCGGCATTGATTAGCGGTACTTCAATGGTGGCGCACTGTAAGGTATCTACTTCTGCGTAGCTTGGAAACCAGTTGGCAAAACTGGGCTGGACACAAGGCTGCCAATTAATAGAGCTCTTATTAACGTCGTTATCAGGGTTCACAGTGCTGTTGCTGGTAGTAACCTTTTGCTCAGTTAACGGAGCATAAGTTGGCGGGAAGCTGGCACAAACAACCGTAGTTAAAGCTAGCAAGGTGCCACGAAATATTTTGGGTAACATGAGTCGGATATACCTATAGGGAAAAGGTGCTGTGCCAGCTTGATTAGTGATGTTTTAAGCTTTTATAGTAGTGCTAGCATTATTAACGGCTGCTGTTCATAACAAATACTGATAGCAACTATTTATACAAATTAGCTAGTTGAGCTATCAACACAAACTATGCCAGTAAAGCAGTTCTTATAGTCACTTTTATGGTCGCTTTGCCAAGGTGACGCTATTTGTAAGGCTGCTGCTAGCTGATACTTTGCTTTTTGTCGTTTATCTAGTTTATCACCGTTATCATTTTTACTAGGTGCTGGATACTTTTTCTGACGCTGGCTGGCCGATAAAGCCATAAAATCAATCAAGCCTTGGGCGTCTTGAGCCAGTTGACTGTTTGCAGATTGCGCCAATTGGTTAATGGCTTGCTGCTGTGCTGGATCACGGAATTCTCGTAACTCATCATCTGTCCACTGAGTATTTTCTGAACCGAAAAACAGCAGATAGCGATAGATAGCAAATAAGCTTTTGGCGTCTTCAATAGCATAGCCATTGGGATAACGCTGAATATAATCTTGCCAAAATATAGCGCGTTCAAGTACTTGATCAAAAGGGACGGCAATCGTCGCATCATGCCAAAAGACACTTTGGTTGTCTGTTGCTAGGCGCTGAATAAAGGCACTTTGATCCTTAGGTAAATAAGGAGTGAATAAGTCAGCCATAGCCTTTAGATCATGATGAAAGGTATAGTCCCCTTTGCCAAGATACAGCACGTTAACATCAGCATTACTCTCCACTAGGCTGATAAGATATCGGATGCGAGGGGTGACTTTTTTTAGGGCGGCTAAAGGAAATTTTTCACCGCGTTCAGCTAAGTTCATTAAAGTGTAAAAACTTTGTTCATTGACTGGCTGATTAATCGATAAAAAACGGCCGTACAGCGCTTGATACTCTGCTAGCCATTGCAGTATTTCGGAGTTACCAGTAGTCGGTAGACAAACCTCTAGTTGGCGCTGAATAGTATGAATATCTTCAAATTTACTTTTATTATCAATCTGTTGCATAGTATCGTTAAGCTTAGTACAAATAAGCTCATTAGTCAGTTTGGTCTCAGACAATGCCACGAACGCTTTAGTCAGTGCTTTAGGGGTTTTGACTTCTACCAGCGGTTCGGTTTTAGTCTCATCTATAGTTTGGATAGCCGCTGACGGTTTCGGTTTATCCGAGTTATTTGCAACCTCTAACTTATCAGATGCAGGCTTAGCAGGTGGCGGCTGGCAAGCACTAGTAGCAAACAATAGGCTGGCCGCTATCATTAGTGCTAAAGGGGTCTTTGGCATTGATTACATCCTTGCTTAGATTAATACTCTAAGCTTATTACTTAATAGTAGTCTGAGTTGCGGTTTGAGCTAACGATTTAATTATCAAACAGGGCTGATTTTTTAAGCAGGATACAACAACGGGACGCATTGCTCAATGTAAATGTAAAAGCTATGAGCTTAGTTTTATATTGCTGAGATATTTTTGTACTGCCCAGTAGCGTTTTTGTTTGTAAGAGTCAGTTGAATAATGACTCACCTGCCTAATAAAGGATCCCACTCATCTAACTATTCTATTGAATGATGAGTTTTATACTCCTAGATAGATAACAATTAATACCAAAGATAAATAGGATTTACCATGGCATACGATAACTTATTTGAACCAGTAAAAATGGGCAGCCAAACCCTTAAAAACCGTATTATTATGGCGCCATTGACTCGCCTGCGTTCTGTTGAACCAGGCGATGTTCCAACCGCATTAGCAGGTGAATATTATTCACAGCGTGCGGCAGGAGCAGGGCTAGTTATCGCTGAAGCAACGCAAGTCTCTTTTCAAGCTAAAGGCTATGCGGGCGCGCCAGGATTACATACCTTGGACCAGACCACCGCTTGGAAAGTCATCGTCGATGATGTACATTCTAAAGGCGGCAAAATCGTAATACAGCTTTGGCATACCGGTTTGGTTGCGCATAAGAGCGTACAACCAGATGGCGAAGCCCCTATTTCTGCTTCGGCTGTCAAAGTTAGTGCCCGTACTTCTCTACGAGATAGTGACAATCAAGCGATTCGCGTTGACACCACTCCACCACGTCCAGCGACTGCCGAAGAGATTCAGCAAGTGATCGCTGACTTTGCTCATGCGACTAAGTGCGCGCAACAAGCAGGGTTTGATGGTGTTGAGGTTCATGGCGCTCATGGCTATCTGTTACATCAGTTTTGGGTCGAGCAAACCAACCAGCGTGATGACGAGTTCGGTGGTAGTCGTGAAAACCGTGCCCGCTTGACGTTAGCGGTTATCGATGCTTGTGTCGAGGCTTGGGATAGCGATCATATCGGTGTCCGTGTTTCTCCACAAGGCACTTTTAATAGTGTTGAAGCAGGCTATGATGAAGATGATAATATTTGGCTAATTGAGCAAATCAATAAGCGCAATCTAATGTATTTACATTTATCTGAACCTGATTGGGCAGGCGGCACACCCTATAACGATGGTTTCCGTCAGCGCATTCGTGATGCCTTTGACAATACTATTATTGCCGCTGGTGGTTATACTGCTGAAAAAGCGGTAAGAAATGTTAGCGCCGGCTATATTGATGCCGTCGCTTTTGGCCGTGATTATATTGCTAATCCTGATTTGGCTGAACGTATTCGCCAAGATGCCCCGCTCAATAAGCAGCATCCAGATAGCTTCTATGGTGGCGGTGCTCAAGGCTATACTGACTATCCGTTCTTAGATCAAGCTTAATCTGCCTTTATATTTTAGATAAAGCGTTAAATGAACTGCTTTATCTTTAATAGCTAAAAAGTCCCAATAACTTGATGTTGTTGGGGCTTTTCTAGTATGAGCGGTTAAAACTCTGACAATAAAAAGCAGCCTAGTTATTAATAACTAGGCTGCTTTTTATCGGTATCTGTAGTTAGTTATCCAGTTAGCGCTTAGGTTTGATAGTTAAGCGGCCCAGCAAGTTCGCTTAAACCACCTCGCCGCAGACAAAACCACTAGCCCAAGCCCACTGAAAGTTGTAACCGCCAAGCCAGCCGGTAACATCAAGTACTTCACCAATAAAATATAGTCCCTGTTGATAGTTACTTTGCATAGTCTTGGAGGAGACCTCATCGGTTTTGACCCCGCCACGAGTGACCTCGGCAGTACGATAGCCTTCGGTACCTGACGGCTTGAGTTGCCAGCCATTGATCGCTGTGCCTATCGCCTCTAAACGCTCGTCTTTGATATTAGCCAGCTCAGTATCTTTTATATCTTCCCATAGGCTGCTCTGTAGGGCGGTCAGTAGCTTTTTCGGCAAAGCATTGTCAGTGTTATCAGCCAACACCGTACGAATTAACTGTTTTGGGTGTGATTTTTTATGAGCTATCAACAAGCTGCTAATGTCTATGTCTGGCAGTAGATTAATCGCAATAGGCTCACCGACGTGCCAATAATTTGACAGCTGCAAGATAGCAGGCCCAGAGAGGCCACGATGGGTAAATAAAAATGGTAGCTTGAACGAAGTACGAGTGTTACTAGCTACTACTGGTAAGCTAATACCTGCCAGCGCGCGTAGTAGCTCACCGGTCTTATCAGTAAAGGTAAATGGCACTAAACTGGCATCGGTAGTGATCAGCTGATGACCGAATTGCTGCGCCAGCTCATAGCCTAAACCACTAGCGCCCATAGTAGGTATAGATAAGCCGCCAGTAGCCACTACTAGCGACTCACAGCTGTAGCTTGTCTGTACTGATGGCGCGTGCTCTGCTAGTTCTTTTTTACTGAGCTTTTTATTGGTTAATACCTCAAAGCGCACGTTAGCATTTTTTACCTTATTACTGCTTGTTTGTAGGCTGCTATCTATAGCTTTGACTTGCTCAACTTGAGTATTCAGGCGTACTTGTACTCCCGCAGCATCACATTCATCCAGCAGCATAGTCAAGATATCCTGCGCTGAGTCGTCACAAAACAGCTGCCCATGTTCACGCTCATGATAAGCAATCTTATGCTGCTCAACTAAGCTAATGAACTCCCAACTAGGATAACGACTAAGGGCTGATTTACAAAAATGCTCGTTAGCACCAATGAAGTGCTCAGACTCTACAAAGTAATTGGTAAAGTTACAGCGTCCACCGCCTGACATCAGGATTTTTTTACCTGCCTTGTTAGCATGATCCACTACTAGTACACGGCGACCGCGACGACCGGCGGTGAGTGCACAGTATAACCCTGAAGCGCCAGCACCAATAATAATGACATCGAAGTGATGCTGTGGGAGTGTATGGTTAGAGGTCATTGAACATCCAATTAAAAAACGATTATAGTAAAAAACTTAACCTCAGAATAAGCATAAGACCGTAGCGCCTTTGATTACTTGCTAATAGGTAAGTGTACAGATATGCAGGGATTGTTCTTCATTAACGGTTGATGGCTTGCATCGCTAGGGCTTATTTGTCAAACTAGAACTAAGGTATCCTACATTATGGAAGTGGATACCGCACCGCCTGTCGCTATTCTACTAACGCCATTACTATAGAGTTCATAATAGTGATGGATCGCTATCACTAGTACTAGTTTATAAATAGAGTTGGTGTTTTTTACGACTGACTAATTCGACTATTATAACAAATAGCAACTACTATTAAGACGCTATTCTCAGGCATCGTTATACCAGTAATAATAATTAAAAAGGAGTAGGATCATGGCCCAAAAATTATTTCCCATTAGTGCCGAATTTATGGCGGCTGCCAATACTAGTGCCGAGCAATACGCAAAGGATTATCAGCGCTCTATTGCCTCACATGAAGATACCGATGCTTTTTGGGCTGAGCGTGCTGAAGCTATCGATTGGATCAAAAAACCGACTATTATTAGTAACGTAAACTACGATTTAGACGACTTTCGTATTAAATGGTTCGAAGATGGTGAGTTGAATATTTCAGTAAACTGTCTCGATCGACACCTAGAGACTAACCCTTATAAGCCCGCTATTATTTGGGAAGGTGACCACCCTTCGCTTAACAAGATTATCTCTTTTAAAGAGCTGCATAGTGAAGTCTGCCGCTTAGGTAATGCTATGCGTAAGCTGGGTATTCAAAAAGGCGATCGCGTCACTTTATATATGCCGATGATACCTGAAGCTATGATCGGCATGCTGGCTTGTGCTCGTATCGGTGCTGTACATTCGGTAGTATTCGGCGGCTTCTCCGCTGACAGTCTTGGCAACCGGATTATAGATAGTCAGTCCAAGCTAGTGATCACCGCAGATGAGGGCCTGCGTGGTAACAAGCGTAGCCCACTGAAAGTCAATGTCGATCATGCGTTAGATATGGAAGGCACAGAATGCGTCGAGAAGGTCATCGTGGTCTATCGTACTGGCAACTCAATTCCGATGAGCGGTCGTCGTGATGTCTGGTATCACACTCTAGTTGAGGCTGAGCAAGAGTACTGCGAACCTGAGGTGATGAATGCCGAAGATCCGCTGTTTTTATTGTACACTTCAGGCTCAACCGGCAAGCCTAAAGGGGTGGTGCATACTACTGGCGGCTATATCACTTATGCGCTGTCGACCTTTCGTGATGTGTTCGATATAAAAGAAGATGACATTTACTGGTGTACCGCCGATGTTGGCTGGGTCACTGGTCATACTTATGCCACTTATGCTCCGCTTGCCAATGGCACCACGACGCTGATGTTCGAGGGCGTACCAGATTATCCCACATGGGCAAGAGTTGGCAATATTATTGATAAACACAAAGTTAGTATTTTATATACGGCGCCAACAGCTATCCGCTCAATGATGAAAGAGGGCGATGCGTTTGTCACTGAATCTGATCGCTCAAGTCTGCGCTTGCTCGCCACTGTTGGTGAGCCCATCAATCCTGAAGCTTGGGACTGGTATTATAATGTGGTCGGTAATGGCAACTGCCCGGTGATTGATACTTGGTGGCAGACAGAAACGGGCGGCATATTATTAGCCCCTATTCCAGGTACAGTAGCGCTCAAGCCAGGTGCAGCAATGAATCCACTCTATGGCATCATACCTGATGTGGTAGATAGTGACGATACTATCCTCGAAGGCCCAGCTCATGGTAATTTAGTGATTAGTAGTAGCTGGCCAGGGCAGATGCGTGGTATTTATAACGATCATAAGCGTTTTTTAGAGACCTATTTTAGTGATTATCCGGGACATTATTTCACTGGCGATGGCGTACAACGTGATGAAGATGAGCATTACTGGATCACTGGTCGAGTTGATGATGTACTGAATGTATCTGGCCATAGGCTAGGTACTGCTGAGGTTGAGAGCTCAATCGATGCCCATCCCTCGATTGTGGAAGCGGCGGTAGTTGGCATGCCTCATGATATTAGAGGGGTAGGCATTGCCGCTTTTGTTATTCTAAATATAGGTGAAAAGGCTGATAATAACTTGAAGCTTGAGCTTAATCGCCATGTGCGTAACGAGATTGGTCCTATCGCTAACTTAGATGCTATCTATATCGTTGAAGCTTTGCCAAAAACTCGCTCTGGCAAAATCATGCGTCGTATTTTGCGTAATCTAGCCGCAGGTCAGTATATTGGCTTAGGAGATCTGTCTACTTTAGCGGACAGCTCAGTGATCAATCAGTTAATTGAGGTAGTAAAAGCGGAGCACAAGGCTAATAATAGCTGAGCTGTTAGCGCTGGCAAGTAAGTCGGTGCTAATAGCTTAAGCTTGATGCTTAATTAAATCAGCCGTTTTATGTAGTCATCGAACCTTTATCATTGTTTGAAAAAAGCCATATCGTTAAAGACGGCATGGTTTTTTATTATTAAGGATAGTTTTCCTATAAAACGCTATTGATATCACTACAGTAACTCCACAGCTACCTGTCAGTAGGGTTTTTCTGCTACAACCTTTATTCATGGCTTACCCATCTTCTCAAACACTTTTAATTACTTTCAATCGTTGCCCTAACCAAAGGCCTACTGTCACTATGACTGATCACTCTGCTAATGCTAATAACCTGTCTTCTAATAATTTATCAACCAGCGCCGCCAACACTAATAGCTCAGCAAAGATAGCTATCATCGGTGGCGGTTTAAGCGGTCTTTTTACGGCTACTTTATTAGAGCGTGCTATTGCTCAGCGCCCTGCTCAAGCACACAATGAAGCAGAAGCTAGTAATAGTGTTAATGCTCAGCATCCGCAAATCACCATCTTTGAAAAGTCTCGTAGCGTTGGTCGTCTAGCGACTCGCTATCGCACTGATAGCTTGACTAATCAGAACAACTGGCAGTGGGCGTTTGGTGCGCAGTTCTTCACTGCTAAGTCAGACAGTTTCGCCCAGTTTATCGCTCCTTGGTTACAGTCAGGGTCATTGCAACCTTGGTGCGCACAAGTGGTCGAGTTAACGCCAACTGATGGCAATGCTGAGCCTATTATCAGTAAAAAAGAGCAGTGGGACACTACGCATGCTCGCTATATTAGCAGTCCCAAAATGACTAGTTGGGGTCGGCAGCTAGCCGATAATCTAACTAATAGCAGCCTTAAATTCAAAACCCGTGTGGCCCCATTAAGCAAAGAGCATCATCAGTCTACAGACCAGAAAACGGAGCTATTTGACGAGTTTGGCGCCAGTTTAGGTTGCTTTGATTGGGTGATCTGTACAATACCTAATGGGCAAGCTATTGAGCTGTTGGCAGATAGTGGCTTTGGTAAACAGGCGCAAATTAGCCAAGCCAAGATGCTGGCTTGCTATACCTTAATGTTAGGCTGGGACAAAGTCAGTATGCTACCGCAGACGTTGCAAAACAGCGTTGCAGCGACTACTACGCCGCCAGTATGGGATGTGGCTTATCCACAACAGTCAATACTCGCTAAGATATTTGTGGAACATCAAAAACCTAGCCATAGCGAGCTATTACCTAGTGTCACTATTCATGCTAATAACGACTGGTCAGAGGCGCACGTCAATGATGATCTTGAAACTATCCAAGCGCAATTATTAGTAGCAGCCAAGCAAGCATTAAACTGGAATAACGATACAGCGCCAAGCCAAGTAGATTGCCATCGCTGGCGTTACGCCGCTACTGTGATCAATAAGGGCGAGGAAGGGTTAGGAGTTTTAGTCGATAACGATCGCCACTGGATCGTCAGTGGTGATTGGTGTGGACAAGGTAATATTGAGAGTTGCTACTTGATGGCGGAACAAGTCGTTGAAGTAGTAGTCGCTGCTTTAAGTCTGTAATTGCCTTTATTTATCTGCTATTACAAAGACCATATATGAGCTTATGCCAGCATAACGCACCACATTCGCACGTATAAACATGACCTCAGTCAAGTGCGTGCTGTCATTAGCAAAGTAACCTTAGGCAAATCAAGCGCAAGATCATTACAGTATTGATTAAGTAGTAACTGAATATGCTGGTCAAATTGGTAGTCAATCCAATACACATGAACATAAGATTCATATCAATAAAGAAATTAGCAGACAAAAAAAGGCCCACAGAGGAGTAACTGTGGGCTGAGGAAAACTGGCCAAATAGCTGGATAGTTAGCTATAGAATCAGTGAGTACTACTTATTATTGTTGGTTTCTTAGTAAAATTATACTTTATACAAAGTAATCAGCTGTGATGGAATTTACATGAGGTTGATCATGATGATTTCAATGTTTATACATATTCACTTACAACTACCAGTGCACAACTGTAGCTCGGCTATTCGTCTATAATAGCCGAGGTATAGCCAATTTTATAGTTCCAGTTACATGCTATTACGTTCGTACAGGTTTTAATACAATGTCTTATTTTGAAACATTTGACCTCTAGTCAAAAGAATACTACCTAATGTCGGATAAATGTTGCTATTAAAGGATTTTGAACTACTCTTTTACGAATTTTATTTGGGTAAAGTGAATAGATACAACTACACATAAATAGATGGCATGACGTCATAGATGAAAAATGCTAAGCTAGCAGCCATAATCGCATCTCCTATTATTTATTTTCTTATTAGACTGGTTCTGTCATGACCAAAAGTACAGATATACCTACGCCGCAGTCACAGCCAGTACCGAACGATAAAAGCATTTTTAATCTGCCGAATAACCTGACTATTGCGCGTATTTTGATGATTCCGTTGTTCGTAGCGATCGCTTATTGGCCGCCGGCAATGGGCATCAATATGCCTGCGATAACAGATAACGTTATTGGACGAGTAGGGATGAGTGAGTTTAGCGATAGTTTGCTACGTCACTTGTTGCTGACTGGGGTGTTTATCATCGCCGCTATTACTGATTGGCTCGATGGTTATTTTGCCCGTAAGCTCAATGTGATGTCGGCTTTTGGACGCTTTTTGGACCCTGTCGCTGACAAACTAATGGTAGCGGCGGCGCTGATTATTTTAGTACAGTGGCATCCTAATATTATTATGGCAATAGCGGCTATTGTAATTATTTCGCGCGAGATTGCAGTATCAGCGCTACGTGAATGGATGGCCGAGCTGGGCAATCGTACTAGTGTAGCGGTGTCTTATGTCGGCAAGCTCAAGACTACTTTTCAGATGATCGCTATTACGGTACTGCTACTGAACTGGGAGTCACTGGAATTGGTTGGTTATGGTCTGATGGTGGCAGCAGTGATCTTAACCCTCTGGTCGATGTTTATTTATCTTAAAGCGGCTTGGCCTTATCTTAAGCAAAGCGGCTAACTATAAAAGCTTGGATTGAAGCATTATTGAGTTGGTTTTCGCTAGATATTTATATTAATACTTTAAGTAATGATCTCAGTAATGACCCAAGTAATGAACCGATTTTTTAGCTAGCAGTCATTTAGCTAGTAATAACGTCAGTAGCCTAAGGCTATTGGCGTTTTTTTGGTTTTAGCTAGCACTATAATTTTGGCTATTTTTTAAGTTATTTTAAACTTTGATTGTTATAGTGATTAAGATATACTCAAAAATAATCTACCGAATATTAGTAAGGCTAGTAAAGTGGCGCACGCTATAAGATAGTATCCACACAGCCGACCTTGACCGGTTTATAGGAGTAAAGCGTCATGAAATTATATAAAGGGCAGTGTTTTACTGGCGTTGTATTATTAGCGCTGCTGGCCGGTTGTTCTTCAACGGCTCCTATAAGCGAAAGCTCAATGCAGACGGCTTCAAAATCGGAACGTTTGGGCACTCAATGGGGTGATGAAGTTAATTCGCCAGTGACTAGCGTTAATTTGCGTCGTACTGGTGAGAGACCTATCGAGCAAATGCAGCTTTATTATGCCGATAAAAACTACAGTGGTCGGGCTATAAATAGTATGTCACTAGTGGCTGGAAAAATCGACTTTTCAGTAGCTACTGATAGAGGTAATTTATCGCTTTATCGAGATAATGGTCATTATTACGTTCAAGGTCATGCCGGCCAAGCCTACCGTTTAGTGTATAAAAATAATAGCCCTAATACTTATGAAGTAGTGGCTAGTGTCGATGGCTTAAATGTCATTGACGGTAGTGCAGCCAGTCGTTATGCCACCGGTTATGTGCTAGCTCCCAATAAGCAGCTAGTGATTGAAGGGTTTCGAAAAAATAAAAGTGCGGTAGCCTCGTTTATTTTTAGCAAGCCAGAGAATGCTTATGCGGCGAATACTGATAGTGGCTCTATAAATAATACCGGCGTTATTGGTGCTGTTATTTACCAGCTTTATGATCCTTCTCGTCCTAGAGCACAAAATTTACAAGCCTTTCCAGCAGATAATGGCTATGCCAAGCCTCCAAAATAAGTGCTACTGTTATTTGATTATGATCAAATCAATGAGTGCTCGGCTGCTAACCGTTATACAGTAATTAAAGCCCCCTAATAGCGTAGCTAATCTAGCAACATTGCTAGCTAACAATTACTTACAAGAGGAAATAAGCATGAAACTAGTCAAAAAACAATCATTGCTTGCCGTCGGTTTAGTAGCGCTATTAACGGGGTGTTCATCGAATACCAGCATGAAAGAGGACTCTGCTCAACCCTCGTCTGAGCCCGTGCAAAATGAGTCTACGCAAGATGCAGCAGTGCAGGATGAGACCGTGCAGAATAATGCTGATTCTATGCAAGAAAAGTCAACGCAAGATGCCAGTGAGTCAGAGCGTTTGGGTACTCAATGGGGCGATGAAGTTGACTCACGAGTGACTGTGGTTGATCTGCGTCGTGTCAGTGACCAACCTATTGAGGAGATGCAGGTAAGTTATGCCGATAAGACTTATAAGGGCCGCGCCTTAAATAGCATGTCATTGGTTGCTGGTAAGATTGACTTTTCAGTAACCACGGATGACGGTAATTTATCAATTTATCGTGATGCTAGTAATTACTATTTGCAAGGTAGAGCAGGTCAGGCATACCGTCTGGTTTATAAAAACAATAGCAGCAATACTTATGAGATCGTCGCTAGTGTCGACGGTATCAACGTTTTGGATGGTAGCGAAGCCAGTCGCTATGACGATGGCTATGTGTTAAACCCTAATGAAGAACTGGTCATTGAAGGTTTCCGTAAGAGTGAAGATGCAGTAGCCTCTTTTATCTTTAGCAAACCTGAAAATGCTTATGCCGCCAATACCGATAGTGGTTCTATAAATAATACCGGCATCATCGGTTCAGTCATCTATGAGCTTTATGATCCATCTGAGAGCAAACCAAAAACGCAACAAGCCTTTCCAGCAGATAATGGCTATGCCAAAGCACCAAAATAGTTATTAAAATAGCCGTTAATAAAAGGCTGTTTTGACTAAACCAGTTACAATCTACACTTTATAATAGATAGAAAATGCCAGCGATACGGTTATCGCTGGCATTTTTAATTACTGACTGTTTGCTAACTAAAAGGTACTAATTAACTAAATAGTACTAATTAACCAAAAATTAATGATCCATTAAAAAATATTCGTTCAAATCTATAGCCTTATAACTCGATAGAGAAGTTTTCGCCTAAGCTCTTATCGATAGCAGTATCAGTCACTGCTGCGGCAGTAATTTTAAACACATTAGTGAATGAATTACCATTAGCCCAGTATTCAGCCCCATGAGGCGTTACTTTTATTAGCTGTACTTTAGGATCATCAATACCTTGCTCAAAATAAGCGTTATATATCGGTGACCATAACTCTTTTAGCTTTTCTTCATCAGTAACTAGCTCAGCTTTACCAGTAATGGATAGATAGTTTTTATCATCTTGACTAGCATAAGCGAGGTTAACTTCTGGATTGTGCTTAATATTGTCAGCCGTGTCAGAAGGACTATGACCAATAAACCAAATTTCTTTAGCGCCAATACTAGTCTCAATAGTATTCATCGGGCAAGAGTGCAAATGATCCTCGCTAGTACGAGTGGTCAGCATGGTATATTTAATATCATTAACCATCGCTTGAATCTTGTCCATTTGCTGTTGTCTGCTCATAAGAGGCTTCCTTGTCATTTGTAGAGGGTGGTTAGAGCAATGTTTATAGCTTACCGTAACTAATATAGCCAAATAGCCTAATCCAACAATAGAGGTAGTCTGTAATAGGCTGTGAAGGTTTGTAAGCTAGTATTGGCTTTATTAAAAGTAAAATTTGCAGCATAAAAAACGCCAGTAAAGACACCCTTACTGACGCTGGTATTCATACTTTATCTGTATCTATCGTTTGCAACTATTTAAAATTGCAGAAATATAGTTAGAACTATAAAGAGATATTGAATTGTTCGCCGACACCTTCAGCAGTTTTACCATCTTGCATAGCTGCTGCTGCCATTTTGAACATATTCACAGTAGAGCTGCCACTGATCCAGCATTCTATACCATGGGGAACCACCTTGATCAACTGCACGTTTTCGTCTTCTTTACCATGTTCAAAGAATGCGCTGTCCATTGGTGACCATAGTTCATCCAATTTATCTTTGTCTACTGGTAACTCAGCATTACCACTGACTGAAACATAATTTTTGGCATCTTGAGTGGCGTAAGTTAAGCCTACTTTTTTGCTATCTTGCAGGTCTTTTACCACGTCTGAAGTCTTATCACCGATGAACCAAATTTCTTTAGCACCGATACTGCTTTCAGTAGTAGTCATTGGCCAAGCATGTAGATCCCCTTTTTTATTCACTGTAGTCATCATAGCGAATTTAACATCTTTGATAACTTCTTGAATCTTATCAATCTGTTGTTGCTTGCTCATAGTGTTTCCTTTTTGATTTTTAATTATTTGCGATGCTAGTAACCGATACTAGTAAATGGCACGCTAATTGAGTTCTAACCGTTGTTTTATTAACTGACCCTAGAATAGCGAAGTGCATGGCGGTATTTATATAGTTTGCCAGTAAGGCGATGTGAGCGTTTGTAAGGACTACAATAGTTGCGTAAAAAGTGTGAGTGTTTGCCGAGGTGAATAACTCGCTAGCTAAGCTTGCTAACTAACAGAGGAGGGTAAATCTGCACTAAACCCAATGATAAAATAGGCAAAAATCAGCCACTCAATAGCGAGCAAATAATAATGGCTTAGTGATATTTGCCACAAACAAGCTGAATTTATCGTGCTTTGCCCCTGCTTATTTCAGGTCTTCTTGTTATAATGCAACGACCAATTACCTCGCATGACCATAATGCCACATCTACCTTATACTCTATGGAACAAGCCTTTATGATGACCATTGCCGGACAACCGTTTTTGACCGACTTCCAGACCCAGCAACTCATTAGTCAGTTTCAACAAAAGACTGCACTCAATGTGACTCAAATTAGTACCCAACAGGTCTATGTGCTCTCAAGAGAATTAGATGGTGATGAGCATAAAAAAGCCTTAGATCTATTGGCAGTCACTAACACAACCGACTTTACCGCAGCGCAAGCGAATCAGCTGCAAGTCATCGTCGGCCCACGTTTTGGTACTATATCGCCATGGGCAAGTAAAGCGACAGATATCTTTAACAACTGTGAGATCAGTATCAAGCGTGTTGAACGAGTGATCGTCTATACTTTAACCGTCAGTGACTATGAGCAGGCTAAGCTGCCTGCCGCTGCTGAGCAATTATTGTTTGACCGCATGACCCAAAGCTTAGTTTATGACTTGGCCGATACTAGTAAGTTATTCGATGATCAGCAACCGGCTTCATTGAACCATGTTGATGTCATTGGCGCAGGGCGCAGCGCTTTAGAGTCTGCTAATACACAATTCGGTTTTGCCTTATCTAGTGAAGATATCGACTATTTAATGAACGCTTATGTTGATGAGCTGCAACGCAATCCGACTGACGTTGAGCTAATGATGTTTGCGCAGGCCAACTCTGAGCATTGCCGTCATAAAATATTCAATGCGGAATGGACAATCGACGGTGAAGTACAAGCCAAATCATTGTTTCAGATGATCAAGAATACTTATAAACAAAATCCACAAGGTATTTTGTCTGCTTATAAAGATAACGCTGCGGTAATGGCTGGCGCTGAAGGCTGGCGCTTTTATCCGGTGCCTAAAAATGCCACTGATATCAATTCAACGCATCCCTATGACTTTCATCAAGAAGATATTGATATTTTAATGAAAGTCGAGACCCATAATCATCCAACCGCTATCGCTCCTTATGCTGGGGCCGCTACAGGCGCTGGTGGTGAGATTCGTGATGAAGGCGCAACTGGTCGTGGTGGTAAGCCTAAAGCAGGTCTAACGGGCTTTCATGTCTCGCATTTGCACATTCCTGAGTTGGCCGAGAAGTGGGAACAATCCGGTACGCTTAGTACCCAAGATTATGGCACACCGGATCGCATGGCCACTAGTTTGGAAATTATGACCCAAGCCCCTTTAGGTAGTGCCAACTTCTCTAATGAGTTTGGTCGTCCTAATCTATGCGGTTATTTCCGTAGCTTTCAGCTAGATACTTCAGCTGCCAAAGACGGCAGTCAAATGCGTGGCTATCATAAGCCAATCATGCTGGCTGGTGGTTATGGCAATATCAAACGCAACTTGATCGAAAAAAATACTATCCAACAAGGTGATCTGTTGATCGTCCTTGGTGGCCCAGCGATGCAGATTGGCTTAGGGGGCGGTGCCGCCTCTTCAGTCGATAGCGGCTCATTAGATGAAGGCTTAGACTTTGCTTCAGTACAGCGTGATAACGCCGAAATGGAGCGCCGCTGTCAAGAAGTGATGGATCGCTGCTGGGCACTAGCGGGCAATGATGTCGACGTTAGTAATGGCGGCAAAGACGGTAACCCAATCGTCTCCTTGCATGACGTCGGGGCCGGTGGTTTATCTAATGCTATGCCAGAGCTAGTCAATGATCATGAAATGGGCGCTCATCTCAATCTACGCCGCATTCCTTCATTAGAAGCTGGCATGTCGCCAATGGCGATTTGGTCAAACGAAGCGCAAGAGCGTTATGTACTGGCGATTCATCCTGAGAGCGAAGCTCAGTTCGATGCAATATGCGAGCGTGAGCGCTGTCCGTATGCCATCTTAGGTACCGCCACTGATATCCGTCAGCTTATCGTTGATGATGAGTTATTAGCTGAGCAGCCGGTCGATATGCCGATGCAAGTATTGCTAGGCGGTACGCCAAAAATGAAGCGTAGCTTTAGCCGTCAACAGGCGACTTTGCCAGCATTACAACTTGATGAGGTGAATTTAGCCGACTCTATCACTGACGTATTACGTCATCCTACTGTCGCTAGTAAGTCATTCTTGATTAGCATTGGTGATCGCTCTATCACTGGGATGGTCGTCCGTGATCAGTATGTCGGTCGCTATCAAGTACCAGTGGCAGATTGTGCAGTAACCGCCACGGGCTTGCGCAGTCTTGCAGGTCAGCCGATGACTGGTGAAGCGATGAGCGTCGGCGAGCGCACGCCAGTGGCTTTGATTAGTCCTACAGCTTCGGCACGTTTAGCGGTTGGCGAAGCGATCACTAACATCGCTGGCGCGTGCATTGCGCAGTTATCCGATATTACTATGTCAGCGAACTGGATGGCAGCCTGTGGTGATGATAGCGAGGATGCAGCGTTGTTCGATGCCGTTTATGCGGTAGGCGAAGAGCTATGCCCAGCCTTGGGTATCGCCATTCCAGTCGGTAAAGATTCGCTGTCTATGCGTGCTAACTGGACAGATGAAGATGCCGAGACAGGCGCACAAGATAAGTCAGTAGTCTCTCCAATGAGCTTAGTGATTACCGCTTTTGCTCCTGTTGTTGATGTGGCAAAAACCTTAACGCCTGAGTTGTTGAATGGTGATAGTGCGTTCTATCGCATTGATTTATCCAAAGGTAAGTTACGTTTAGGCGGTTCTATCTTAGCGCAAACCCTTAGCCAATTAGGTAATGACTGCCCAGATCTTACCCAGCCAAGTGATCTAGTAGATTTCTTTAACTTTATCCAAGCGGGTAATGCCCAAAATGTCATCAGTGCTTATCATGATATCGGCGATGGTGGCCTGTTAGCGACTATTGCTGAGATGCAGTTCACTAGTCGTCAAGGTATCAAGCTGTCATTGACTGATGATAATCTATTGGGTCAGTTATTCAGTGAAGAGTTAGGCGCAGTGATTCAGGTGTTACCTGAAAACGTACCTGCATTGATGCAAATGGCCGAAGAATTCAATGTCGGTGATATGTTGAGCTTAGTGGGACACAGCACTGAGGAGGACAGCTTAATTATCCAAACGCCTAAGTTAATCGGTGAGGATACGCTAAGCTTTAGCCGTGGTGAGTTACAACAGCAGTGGAGTCAGGTCAGTTATCAAATCGCTCGTCGCCGTGATAATCCAGCATGTGTACAGCAAGAATACGACTTGATTACGGATAGTAGCTATAAAGGTCTAATCGCTGCGCCAAACTTTGATCTCAATCAAAAAGTTGAAGCGCCTTATCTTAATAGCCGTGAAACTAAGCCTAGAGTCGCCATCTTGCGTGAGCAAGGAGTTAACGGCCAGCTAGAAATGGCAGCAGGCTTCACTCAAGCGGGCTTTGAGGCGGTAGACGTGCACATGAGCGACTTACTAAAAGGTCGTATCAACTTGCGTGACTTCGATGGTCTAGTGGCTTGTGGTGGCTTTAGTTACGGTGATGTGTTGGGAGCTGGCTCAGGTTGGGCCAATTCTATCTTGTTCCATGATGATTTGCGTATGCAGTTCGTGCGCTTCTTCGCTCGTCCAGACACCTTCTCACTGGGCGTCTGTAACGGCTGTCAGATGATGGCGCAGCTAAAAGATCTTATCCCTGGTGCTGAGAATTTCCCACGCTTTATCGCTAATAAATCCGCTCGCTTTGAAGGGCGTACGGTCAACGTAAAAATTGAGCGCACCAAGTCTATCTTGTTCAAAGGCATGCAAGACAGTATCTTACCTATCGCTGTGGCACATGGTGAAGGCTTGGCAACTTTGAACTCTATCGAGATCGATGGCATGGCCAAACACGGTCAACTCGCTATGCGTTATGTCGACAGCCAAGGTCATCCCACTGAGACTTATCCGCTCAATCCAAACGGTTCGCTCGGCGGTGTCACGGGTCTGTGTAGCACTGACGGTCGCGTCACCATCATGATGCCGCACCCTGAGCGTACGTTACGCGCTTACAATCACAGCTGGAAACCAGAAGAGTGGGATGAGGACGGCGCTTGGATGCGGATGTTCCGTAATGCACGGGCTTGGGTCCGTTAGGATATAGGCTAAGTTAATTTAAAGTATTGTTTTAGACATAAAAAAAGGTGGGCTCAAAGCTCACCTTTTTTGTGTTTGGGATTTGGTGTTTGGGGATTAAGTTTTAGGTATTCAGGGTAAGTTGGTGTGGAGCTTGCGACACCCAACAACACATTGAGATATCATTAGTAATATACGTCAATGGAGTATATAATAAGTAATGACTAAAAAGGATTCTGGATGTTACATTTTATAGAAACCCCATTGTTTACTAAGCAAGTGGTTAAACTGTTAGACGACGATAACTATAAAGAACTGCAAGCAGATTTAATTAATAATCCAGAACAAGGGGATTTAATTCAAGGCACGGGTGGCGTTAGAAAAACCAGATGGGCGCTAAATCAAGGTAAAAGCGGTGGCGTACGTATTATTTACTATTTTGTTGATAATCACGGCGTATTTTTTATGTTGCTTGCCTATTCCAAAAATAAAAAAGTTAGCTTATCAAGCCAAGAGAAGGCAAGCATGTATAAGCTAACCCAGCAAATCAAAGAGGTCTACAACCATGAGTAATGAATTTTATGATGATCTATCTACATCGTTGAATCAAGCATTAGCGATTGCTAAAGGAGAAGCTGAGCCTAGCCGACAGTTTAGCTATGAGCTACCTGATATAAAGTTAATACGTGGCAAAACAGGACTATCGCAACAACAGTTTGCTGATAAACTCAATATAAGCCCACGTACTTTGCAGAACTGGGAGCAAGGCACGAGAAACCCAACTGGGGCAGCGGTTACTCTGATGCGATTGTTAGACAAGCAGCCTGATCTGATTGGTTTGGCTTAATAAATAACAGAAGCGTATTATTTTTTTAGCTGCTATCTTGGTAGTTCACTGTTAGGCGAGACAAAGCAAGTGTCTGAGACATTTGACCCAACGCAAGGGAAAATATGTGATCTTCTTATGGCTAAGGTGAGAGGCGTTCCAACATTCGAGCGATCACCTCTAGCCAGGCCCCCGCAGCCCAGTAGCTATCTAAGTATAACCGCTGCAATCAGGGCTAAAATGCTCTTAGAATAGATATTGAGTGATTGCTCTAAAGTATTTTTAGCTTTTTGAAATTTATGTGCCATGCTTATTTTATATAAAACGGAGCACGAGGCGCACCCTACAACTTATTAGCTTAAACTATCGATAAATCCTTAGGTTGGGCGGACCTTGCGACCCCCAACAGCTTGTGTAATAACCATAACTTGTCACAAAAGCCAAATTTTTAACAGCTTTTGTAGGCTGTGGCTTTAGCCCAGCAGCAGCTATGCAAAAGTACTATTTGAGTTATGAAAAGCCAGTTGTTTAACCAATGGTAAGTTATGCCATGATAGATAAAAATCGCTGGGTTAAAAACCCAGCCTACGGTAACTTTTCTATTTTGAATAATGATTTACAGAATTTTGATATTAAAGACTTCATCTGTTAAGCCTCGCACCTCGAAACAAAACCTATCTTAAACTAAATCCTAATCTGACTTTGCATTGGGAGATTGGTGTGGAGCTTGTAACCCCCAATATCTCGATAGTGCAATATCGATCTGTTGACTCTCGACACCCACCTACAATTATTTTTCAATATAAGCTTAGCATTGGCTACATGCGTACAATCATAGCTGGAAACCAGAAGCGTGGGATGAGGACGGCGCATGGATGCGGATGTTCCGTAACGCTCGTGCTTGGTTGCGATAGTAGCTACTCTAGAGACTGATTAGCGTCGTCAAACTTGCTGAGCCTACGACATGTAGTGCTTGCGCATGTTTTCCTCGCTACTCAAACCTCTAGCAATTGCTTATAGTTTTAGATAGTTGTTTTTGAAATGAAAAGGTGGGCTTTGGCTCACCTTTTTTGTGTTTAGAGTTTGGTGTTTTGAGAAGTAGGGGAGCTATTTTCTGAGAAGCGTTAAAAAATTGCACTGCAATTTTAGCTTCACAAGTGAAAATTCCTTAAAGAGAATTTTCTGTTTCGCCAGTATCTTAATCATCGATTAGGATTGTCGCTAAGAATGTATAGATTCGTGTGACGACCTTTGGACTAGTCTTTAACTATATGTTATATATATCAATCTTCGGTATGATATGATATGATACATATCCTATATGAAATATCGCACCCAACATCTTTACACTTTCTAAGTGTGTTTTTAGAAAAAAATAGCATACTGTAATTCTATGCCACTCTACTTTTCCTTTCTAACAAAACGATATACTGCCCAAAGTAGTCTTTAGCCAATATGAGGAGGTTATTATGAAATATTCAGCAATTGCAATTGCAAATGCTTTTATTGAACAAGCTAATAATGGAAAAATTAATAACTTAACTCCTATGAAGCTGCAAAAGTTAATGTTTTTCGCTCAATCATGGCATTTGAAATCAACTAATATGCCACTATTTGATGGTAACTTCGAACGCTGGCAGTATGGTCCTGTTTTACCCGAAATTTATCATGAGTTTAAGAAGTTTGGTTATAGAAGTATTCATGAACTTGGTTCTAATATGTGGAACGAGTTTCATAAGATAGATACTTATGACTATCAAGTGACTGAATTCCTAAAACAAATAGTTGATGCCTATGGCAACTATACTGGAACTGAATTATCTTGGATGACACATCAGCCAGAAACTGCGTGGTCGAATGGGCAATTAGGTACGATTATCAATTCGCAAGATATGATTAACGGTAAAGTATGATATTTAAATTGTAATGTTAGATATAAAGACAACTTTTAATAACGTTGAAGAGAGTGGCATCAGTAAGGATGTACCACTCTCTTTTCCTATCTCTAATTCAGATGTAACAAGGGCTGGAGACGTTATACGTTCTTGTATGGAAAGTTCAAATCTAGATACTAAAAGAGAAGAAGAGTTTACAAACGCATTACTTATACTTAGAAAATATCGAGAAAATCATGCACCTTGTCTTAAGATATTTTCAAATCTATTAAAAGAGAAGTTGGAAAGATTAGAGGTTGATAAGGAAAGTATTGTTGGTTCTCGCACGAAAAGGTTAGAATCAATTTCAATGAAATTAGTTCGACTTCCTTCAACTAGACTTTCTCAAATGGAAGATATAGTGGGAATTAGAGTTACTTTACCTAATATGCAAGCAGTTGAGCGTTTTATTAATGATAGAGAAATATGTGAAATATATAACTCAGATCATATTGAGAATGAAGCAAGGACAAATAACTATATAAGTAGACCCAAACCTGATGGCTATAGGGGTATACACCAGATTTTTAAGTGTAAGGTCGATAATAAGATTTTTCGACTGGAACTACAGATCCGCACGAAGGTACAACATGAATGGGCTACAATTGTAGAGATACTTGGTTCTCTATATAAAGCTTCATTTAAAGCAGGAGAAGGAGATAAAAGGTACTTAAGGTTTCTTGAACTAACAAGTGTGTTATTTTCTATTGAAGAAAATGCTCCTGTTATTTCTAATTATGCAGAATTAACTTCGACAGAAATATGTACTAAATTAACTGCACTTGAGAAAGAATTAAAAGTTATTGAAAAGCTAAAAAGTGTCAATTCTATTAATTTATTAGAAAAAAGTCCTGAGGCTAAATATTATCTAATTCAGTTAGACTTAGAGTCTCGTGAGACCAGAGTGCTGCATTATTTTGACGGTAAAAAAGCAAATGAAAATTACTATCGGTTAGAGAAGACTTACAAAGGCAGCGATAAATTTGATGTTGTTTTGGTCTCGGTTGATGATGTTAATAAAATTGAAGAAGCTTATCCAAATTATTTCCTAGATAGTGATAGTTTTATCAATAGATATAACGAGCTTTTAGCGAAATACTTATAGCTATAGTAAAATTTTACGTATATGGATGCTGAATATATGATGCAGTATTTATTATACTATTCAAAAAATAATATAATAAATAGATAGTTAATAAGGTTTTTAAGAACTGAGTTTAAAGTTAACTAACTACTAATCTCTCAAATTATTTCTTAATCTCTTTCCGAGCCCCAGCAATCAACTCCCGAACCCGATCACTTTCCCTCAGCACACAAGCATCATAAGCGGAAAGCGGCTCAGACTCTTGTTCTTTCTCCTGATCTTGTTTGGCCTTTTCTGCTAAATATTCTGCAAGTTTATCCGCTTCAGAATCGCTCATAGCTTATCCCTCGTATAATTTTTACCCTATAAAAAACGACACTGAAATCAGTGCCGTTTTAGAAGTCGTGACAGTTTAAACCCTAACCACCACTCCTCAAATACTGATGCACTAGATTATCAATCCCAGCTTAAAATCACTTTACCGCATTGTCCACTCTCCATGATATCAAAGCCTTCTTGAAAGTCATCAATGTGCATACGATGAGTAATGATGGGCGACAGATCAATACCGCTAATCAGCATTTGCTCCATCTGATACCACGTCTCCCACATCTCACGGCCATAAATACCCTTTAGGGTTAATGCCTTAAAAATAATCTTGCTCCAATCTACCGTAGTAGTGTTAGGCAAAATACCTAAGAGAGAGATTTTAGAGCCGTTATACATATTGCTGATCATTGAATCAAAGGCCTGAGGGGAGCCTGACATCTCAAGCCCAATATCGAAGCCGTGCATCTTTAACTCAGCAATAGCACCTTCGATGGTTTCACCCTTGGCTGGGTTTATGGTCATCGTCGCGCCCATTTTTTTGGCAAGTGCTAAGCGATAATCACTGATATCACTGACCACAATATTACGTGCCCCTGCGAAGCGACAAATCGCTGTTGCCATAGAGCCAATCAGTCCTGCACCCGTTATTAGCACATCTTCACCAAGCACAGGGAATGAAAGGGCAGTATGCGTGGCATTACCAAAGGGGTCCATAATGGCGGCCATCTCATCGCTGATACGCTCATCGAGCTTGATGACATTATCAGCGGGTATCACCAAGTATTCAGCAAAAGCGCCATCGCGGTCGACGCCCACGCCTATTGTGTTTTCACACACATGTAGCTTACCACGGCGGCAGTTACGGCAATGCCCGCAAGCGATATGTCCTTCGCCTGTCACTCGATCACCCACTTCAAAGTGCTGCACGCCATCGCCTATTTCGCTAATGATACCGACGTATTCGTGTCCGATTATCATCGGCGTCTTGATGGTTCTTTGTGACCATTCATCCCATTTGTAAATGTGCAAATCTGTACCACAAATGGCGGTTTTTTTAATTTTAATTTTAACGTCATTGATGCCAACAGTAGGTTCTGGCATGTCTTGCATCCAAATGCCTTTCTTGGCATGGGTTTTAACTAGTGCTTTCATACTTTTCTCTCATTTAACGGTGTTGTACTTAATGATTGCCTTTAGATAAATACCGCATCACGCTTAATCAATCACCTTCATTTGCTTGGCGACTTTGATAAAGGCGGTGATACACTTGTCTAGCTGCTCGCGAGTATGGGCGGCAGAGAGCTGGACACGGATGCGAGCCTCGTCTTTGGGTACGACAGGGTAGAAGAAGCCAATCACATAAATGCCTTCGTAGAGCAGTGCATCTGCCATTTGCTGGGAGACGTTGGCATCATAAAGCATAACCGCACAAATTGCCGATGCGGTGGGCTTAATATCGAAGCCCGCATCTTGCATTTTTTTGACAAAATAGGCGGTATTTTCATGCAGTTTATCTTGTAGGGTATTGTCTTGCGCTAGCATCTCAAATGCTTTTACCCCAGCTGCCGCCACCATGGGAGGAATGGAGTTTGAAAACAGATACGGGCGTGAGCGTTGACGCAACATCTCAACGATTTCTTTTTTACCTGTGGTAAAGCCGCCAATAGCACCGCCAAAGGCTTTGCCTAAGGTACCAGTGATCAGCTCAATGTCACCACGTAGATTGAACAATTCAGTCACGCCGCCACCAGTGTGACCGACCACGCCTGCTGAATGTGACTCGTCAATCATTACCATGGCATCATATTTTTGTGCCAAAGCATAAATCTCATCCATTGGCGCCACATTACCATCCATCGAAAACACACCATCGGTCACAATCAAACGAAAACGCTGTGCTTGCGCCGCTTGTAACTGAGTCTCTAAATCTTGCATATCTGCATTGGCATAACGATAACGGGCCGCTTTACACAGGCGCACACCATCAATGATTGAGGCATGATTTAGCGAATCAGAAATAATAGCATCCTCGCCGGTTAACAATGGCTCAAAGGCACCACCATTGGCATCGAAACAGGCCGCATAAAGAATCGTATCTTCGGTATTAAAAAACTTAGAAATCGCCGCCTCTAATTGCTTATGCAAATCTTGTGTACCACAAATAAAACGCACCGATGACATGCCATAACCTGAGTTTTCGATAGCTTGGATAGCCGCCTTTTTAATCTCAGGGTGGTCAGACAATCCAAGGTAGTTATTGGCACAGAAGTTAAGCACTTCGCGACCATCGGCGATCTTGATTAGTGCATCTTGCGGAGAGGTGATAACGCGCTCGGTTTTATACAGTCCTGCCGCGCGTATGTCGCTGATTTCTTGTTGTAAGTGTTTCTGAAAGTCTTGATACATAAAGAGGCCTTTTTTAATATTATTGACGTTTGCTTAGGGTCTGTTGAATGCTCAATAGACCCTAATAATGTAGAGGCTAAGACTACTGATAGAATCAAACTATTTGCGTATTAATACGGATTAAGCACAGATATCTAAATACTGACGCACGACGTTATCCATACCTTGCTCTAGCGACTCAATCGTAAACGCATGACCAATCGATACCTCAGCAATATCACTAAGCGCGAGCAGATCAGCCAAATTGTTCAAATTCAAATCATGACCAGCATTGACGCGGATACCGTTTTGATTGGCTAAGGTAATACAATCGCTAAAGCGTTGCTGCACCTCATCGAACTGCTCACCGCTATATGATCGCGCCCATTCTTCGGTATACATCTCGATCGTCTGTACATCGCTCTCGATGACCGCTTTGATTTGTTCAATATCAGGGTCGATAAACACCGCACAGCGCGTACCAAAGGCTTGTAGCTCTTTGCTTAACGCTGATAAAAATTCATGATGCTTGATGATATCAAAGCCGTGATCAGAGGTCAGCTGATCTTCACTGTCTGGCACAAGCGTACATTGATGCGGCTTTACTTCACGGATAATCTTCAAAAACTGCTCGTTTGGGTTGCCTTCGATATTGAACTCAATCTCTGGGTAATCGGTCAAAAACGCACTGATATCATAGACATCTTGGTATCTGATATGACGCTCATCGGGTCTTGGATGTACGGTAAAGCCTTTGACACCTAGATCAATCAGCTTCTTCACAAAGTACAACAGGTTGGGGTAGTCAGTACCGCGAGAGTTACGGATTAAAGCCAATTTATTCAAATTCACGCTAAACAATGTGCTCATAAAATTCCTTATACAGCTCGTTTATTATTGAAGAAATGATTAATAAAAATCATTGGTATCAGCATACTTCTTATTCAATGCTTTTAAAATAGCATAAGTCTCTAAGTCTACCGTTCCTGTTGGGTTACGGGGTCTAAAATGCAACTGAAAAGCATAAATCACATTGCGACTGGCTTTATCCCACTCATCACTATCATTGAGTTGATAACCATAATCTCTAAGAGCTTGCTTAATCTGAGGTATCGTGGCCGATGCAAATGCGTTTGTGTCCATAAAAGACAATTTATCAGCGTCATCATACCAAGCGCCAATGCCATACTCTGTATACAGTCGGTGCCACGGGAACTTCGCACCGGGGTCTATCTTGCGTGATGGTGCCATATCCGCATGACCAATGATATTCTTTGGTGAGATGCTATATCTGGCAGCCAAGTCTTTTACCAATTGGGCGACTTTTTTAATCTGTAATTCATCGAAGTCAACAAAGTGCTCATAAGGATGATAGTCGAGATTGCCGTTTTTTAAAGCGTTTCGATATTCATGCTTAATGCCGCTATTGACGATCTCAATGCCAATGGAGGTATCGTTAAGTATCGTTCTACCTGCAAAGCCGCCATTACCCGCATGCCAAGCACGTTCGCTTTCAGGCACTAAGTTATAAATCTTGTTATCGTCATGGTCCAAAATCAGATAGTGGGCGCTGACTTGACCCTTGGTCAAGGTATTTATAGATCTAGCATTATCTGAGACAGTGTAGTGCAGGATGATGGATTTGATTCGCTCGCTCTTGCCAGTGGCTTGATAGGTTTGGCTGTCTATAATGTAATTCTCAGTGTTAGCCACTTGGGAGGTTGTCGTCACGCAGCCTATTAAGGGCAGTGTTAAGCAAGCGACTAGTGCTAAAGAAGTAATGTTTTTTACCATGAAATGCTCGGTGTAGGAATGATGTTTTTTCAAAGGGTAGTTCAGATTATGGTGTTGTTAAGATGCTATTAAATGTCTATAGCTGTCTAGATAGTCCTGCCAGTTATGCAAGATATTGTCATAGCCTAGCTTTTCAGTATTATCATGAGCAGGCATATAACTGATGAGTTTTTCCATATCTACAGGGTAACGGAAGTCAGCATAAACTTTATTGATTCTACCGTAATCAGCACTACTATTTTCCATATTTTCATACAGCCAAAGTAGGATAATGTATCTCCATTTACTGCTTACTGAGTTCCGATCAATGTTTACGTCACTAGATATTAAGCTTAAAGGTTTGATGTCAGTATCTATATAAAAACTATCTAACAGCAGATTAACAGCCAATTCTAATAAGCTCTCATCATTAGGGTATTTAACTAATGACTTATCAACAATGTTAGCTAACTCTCTTAAATCGATTAGCTCATACCCTATGGCAAAACTGATTTCTTCTGCAGATAAAATGACGCTATGTTGTTGTAAAAAAGAAAAGGGAATATCAATACCTTTCATGATGGTTCTAATCTCTAGTTAGTATTGATTAACTCTTAATCTTCTTACGTAAAACCACTTTCCAGCTCTCTTCTAAACATTCAATCGCTAGCCACGGCTCAATATCTTCTACTGCATATTTGTCTTTCGAATTAGACAATTGCCATAGCTTCTCTAACGTTGCAAACGGATAGGGACGCACTATCAAATACACCGGCAAATCAGCACTAATCATCCCATCACGGACGACCTTAAAATACCAGCCAGCGATACCTTGCTTGCTGATCCATGAAGCGATGTTAGCCACCTCAGTAAACTGGCCGATTTGGTCATTGATTTTGTAACAAGGACGACGGGGTTGTACGATACGTAATTGCACGCTGTCGCTATCATTGCCATACTGAAAAACATCACCAATACAGACCGTTGATTCATCCATATCCGGTAAATCATTCACCGGCTCAGTGATAAGGTTTTCGCCCAAAGTGCCGATACGTACCTTTAAATCAAACTGCTTATTAATGAGACCATAAGTAGCAGTAGGCATCTGATGCACCGCTTTTAATGGGCCGCCATGATGCTTGCGATCGGCTTGCTCGTCAGTCGTCAAGCCCATAAAATTGACAGCAACAGGAGCCTTAACAGGCGCTTTATCAATGGCACTCAGTTGCTCACGGGAGAAAGGCATAGCCTTGCCAGCTCGAACATCGACTAAAGTTGCGATATGTAGCTGCAAGGTTTGATTAAAGTCATTTTTGCTTGGTTGCGTCAATGCTTGGCTTGCTTGGTTGCTCATAGGACCTCCTAAACGACAGTTATTTCATACGACAAATAGGGTTTAAATGATAGTAGCTATCTTAGCCCAACTCATACTGATTTTCAGCTTATTTACTCAGTCAATACAACTCGGTTTTATGCCTTTGGATCTTAGTTATCTTAGTTATCTTAGGTAGCTTAGTTTTATATACCTTAAGTTTATGCCGCTTAGTTTTAGCCAGCTTACTGTTATATAAATTGACCTTATGCCGCTTAATCTTGTGCAGCCTAAGGTTATACAAATTATAGCCATAAAAAAAGACCGGAATATTAATCCAGTCTTTTTAAGGTTAAAACCGTCAATAGCTAAGCACTAATAAACTAGCACTATAATAAATAGGGCTATTTGTTTTTATTACGACGACCAGCGGTTTTCTTTTCACGCGGCACTGCAATTAGCTCAGCCAATTGCTCAGGTGATGACCATAGACCTTCAAGATCATAGAACTCACGAGCGGCTGGAATCATCATGTGCACAACTACGGCACCTAGATCTATTAGCGTCCAATCAGAATCGTTGCCACCTTCACGGCCAAGCGGCATAAAGCCTGCTTGTTTGGCATCAGCACCTAGATTGTCAGCCATAGCACGGACATGACGTTTTGATGTACCGTCAGCGATAACGATACGCTCCATAACATCAGTCAAGTCTTCTACATTCATTACAGTGATGTTCTTAGCTTTCATATCTTCTAAAGAATTTTGGACTAGTGCTAAGCACTCTTTTAAACGGTCATTCGACATAGTTGGAATCATAAAGGTAAATCTCTTAAATAATCGATCATAATAAAAGTATAAGTAGTCGCTCTACATTAACGAGCTGTATAGGAGCATGCTAAAGGTAAAAGGACAAAGATAGTGCAATTTTAACGGAATTAGAGCACAGAATATAGCTGATGAGTAATTATATATTGATAAACTTTAGGATTTAGCCAATTGGCTAAATTATTGCGCTTATTAACTGCGTATTTAGCAGACGGCAATGACTCAAAATCAGGTTTATAAAATTGTTGTCGAATCTCAGTACTAGAGACAGTCATGACTGAGCGAGTATCTATATAAATGCGTCCTTGCTGCTGGCTTTTCAAGGCCTCAGGCGAAAAGGATTTATGGCTCGATGTATTGCTCAAAGACGGCTGGGCTAATAGTAACTCGATATACGACTCAGTCACTTGCTGTTGTAACTCATCGGGTAGTTGCAACTTTAGCACGGCAGTATCTTGCGGTGATTGATTACGCTCAAATATCCATAAATGCAAGTAATCAGTCAATTGTAAGCCGCCTTTCCATTTTGCCAAGCTACGGGCGCTGTCCATACCCATAATAAAGATCAAGCAGTCATCAGGATAGCGCTGGCGCAGTATCCGCACGCTATCGATGCTATAGACTGGCGGTATTTGCCACAGTTCAAGCTCATCGATCTGCAAGGGAGTGTCCTCAACCGCCAGCTTTAGCATCGCTAAACGATCAGCAGGATCGGTACTTTGCTCCTTAAAAGGAGAACGAGCATTGGGTAACAGCGCCACTTGTAGCTCCCGCTGCTGCTCAGTGGCGATAGGCAACAGGCTGTTATAGACGCTCATCGCTATTTGAATATGTCCGCCATGCACTGGATCAAAGGAGCCACCAAGATAGGCACGAATGGCTGGCTGGGGTGTTTCAATAGTTTTAGTGACTGTAGGGCATGTGGCGCATGTAGCGTATGTATCAGGCATAAGTAAAAAGGCTAAATATAAGTCATATAGCGCTATTGTAGTGGGCAAGCAGCTTATTGTCATGTTGTCATGCACTAAAAAGCCGACTATCGTGATGATAATCGGCTGGATGCTATAAGAGATAGGGCTAGGGCACTTGTTCAGCTACACCTTGAATAAATTAAACAACATCACTATGCGCTTGAATGGCGGTCAAAGCGATGGTATAGACAATATCATCGACTAGTGCCCCACGTGATAAATCGTTTACCGGCTTATTGAGACCTTGTAGCATTGGCCCTACACTGATGACATTGGCGCTACGTTGTACCGCTTTATAAGTGGTGTTACCAGTGTTCAGATCAGGGAAGATAAATACATTGGCTTGTCCGGCAACTTTTGAGTCTGGGGCTTTTTGTTTGCCAACACTCATCACTGACGCCGCATCATATTGTAGAGGACCATCGACCGCTAGGGTAGGCTCACGCTCACGCACGATTGCTGTGGCACGTTTGACTTTTTCCACGTCAGCGCCAGAGCCTGAGGCACCCGTTGAATAACTGATCATCGCCACTTTAGGCTCAATTCCAAAGGCCGCCGCAGATTGTGCAGACTGAATGGCAATCTCAGCTAGCTCTTCTGCCGTTGGGTCTGGATTGATCGCACAGTCACCATAGACCACCACTTGCTCAGGCAATAGCATAAAGAATACTGACGACACTAGCGAGTACTGCGGTGCAGTCTTAATTAACTGAAACGCTGGCAGTACCGTATTGGCGGTAGTGTGAATAGCTCCAGACACCAAACCATCTACTTCGTCTAGTAGCAGCATCACGGTCCCTAAATAGACCGTATCTTTGAGCTTTTCAGCGGCAGCTATATCAGTCGTTTTGCCTTTACGGGCGGCAACCACAGCAGCGATATATCTAGTCATGTCTAAGGTTTCAGGGTCGAGAATCTCTAGCCCTTCTGGTAATACTAAGCTACGGTTTTTGGCTACTTGTTCAACGTCGCTGCGTTTAGCAAGCAATACACAGTTAGCGATACCACGGCTTTGACAGATACAGGCGGCCTCTACTGTGCGCGGCTCAGAACCTTCTGGCAGTACTACCCGTTTTTTGGCTAGCTGTGCTTTTTTGACCACTTGATGGCGAAAGGCAGCAGGAGACAGGCGCGGGGTATACTCACCACTGAAGTACTCTTTGATCCAGCTTAGATCTAAGTGGGCGGCTACGTAGCGCGTGACTTCTTGCGCACGCTCAGTATCATCGCTTGGAATCTCAGAGCTCATATGCAACAGATTCTGTACGGTCTCAAAGCTGTCAGTCTCGACACTCATCACCGGAATACCAGTCTTGAGCGCTGATTGCCATAATTCAGCAACGGTTTCGTTGGGCATCACCCCACCAGTTAGCACAATACCTGCTAGTGGAATGCCGTTAATACAAGCCAATCCAGCGGCTAATAATAGATCATCACGATCACCTGGGACTACAATCAGAGTGCCACGTTTGAATATTTCATCGACACGGGCTACTGAACGGGCGGTTAAACTGATGTTATTGATACGGCGAGTCTTAGCCTCACCGACATTCAACCACGTGGCGTCAAGCTCAGCGGCGATATCCCAAGTGCGAGGTACTGATAGTGAGTCACTAAAAGGCACTACTCCAATCAGGCGGAATTGATCAGTATTAAAATGCGGCGATAAACGCTGGACGTTTTCTATGAATTTTTCATCAAGGCTGAATATCGCTTCACCTGGAGCTACGGGTTGAGCGTCAAAAGTGTTAGGCACATCGACACGCATCAAGATACAGCCTAGCGTACGCTCATCAGCGATACCGCCAAACTCACGACCATGAACATCGAGCTTATCGGCTAACAAGGCAGGATTATTAGTATCCGCCGTACTGACAAAGATAATCTTGGCATCTAAAGCGTGGGCAATAGCACGGTTGATTTGTGAGGCATAAGAAGCTTCAGTGGTGGGCACTAAGCCTTCACAGATAATGACATCTTGATCAGTACCGATTGACTGGAAGCTCTCAACGACTTGTTCCATTAGATCATCAAGGTTGCCATCACCGATCATACGCTCAACGTGTTGACGGCTGATAGATTGTGGAGGGTTGAGACCAAAAGCATGCATAATCAAGGCGCTGGAGCTGTCGAGACTATTTTGTTTATCGAGAGTATCATCTTGCAAAAACGGCTTCATAAAAGCAGCTTTAACGCCATTATAATCTAGAGCACGGATGAGACCGAGTGCGGCGGAAGTGACACCGATACCACGGCTAATAGGGACAAGTAAAATGGTTTGCATAGCGTATCCTACAGTTTATTTGGTTTTTTAAACTAACAAGCGCTGCTGTTTTAATAGTATCAGCAGTGTCTACTGGTGACTATTCAACACGCTCTAAACCGAGTGCTTGACGAGTTTCTTGTGCAATACGGCATTCTTCATCGGTTGGGATAACCCACAGCTCGATACTACTATCAGCACTTTGGAAGCTGCCTTCTGCACCGCCAACCAATGACTTGTTTTTGTCAGTATCGAACTTGATACCGAAGTGACGCATAACCTCTAAGATACGAGCACGAGTGCTGGCCGAGTTCTCACCGATACCGCCAGTAAAGATAATGCCAGTAAATACCGGCATAGCACAGCTGAGGCTGGCTAAGTATTTTCCTACACGATAGCAAAACATATCAATCGCCAGCTGCGCATCAGCATGGCCTTCACTAGCGGCTTGCTCGATAGTACGCAAGTCATTCGATAACCCTGAGATACCGAGTAGACCGCTTTCACTATTAAGCATCTTATCGATTTCTTCTAGACTCATACCGAGTAGACGCTTTAAATGAATGTGTAGTCCAGGATCGACATCACCACTACGAGTCCCCATCATCAGGCCTTCAAGCGGTGTCAAACCCATGCTAGTGTCTAAGCTCTTGCCATCATAGACCGCCGTCGCAGAACAACCATTACCCAAATGTGCCGTTAGCCAGCCATGCGGACCTTTGGCTTCGGTGAGGGCACTGCCACGTTCAGAGACGTAAGCGTGTGAAGTACCATGGAAACCATAGCGACGAATTTTTTCATCTTCATACAGGGCTTTTGGGATCGGGTAGCGATAGGCAACGGGCGGCATAGTTTGGTGAAAGGCGGTATCAAAAACCACCACTTGTGGAATATCAGGATAGATAGCTTGTACTGCTTCAATACCTAAAGCATTAGCAGGGTTATGCAAAGGTGCTAAGATCTTTAGACGTTTTACTTCTGAGAGTACATGATCGTCGACCCGTACAGCTTCTGAGTACTCACGACCACCATGAACGCCGCGATGACCAACAGCAATAAAGTGATACTGCTCAAGCAATTCAAGAATCTTTTGTAACGCCAGCTTATGACGACCGCCAGGGATTGAGATTTCAATCTTTTTGCCATCTAACGTAGTATGCTTAATACGCGCCGTATCTAGGCCCAAGTTTTCTGCAAGACCTGTAATACGAGTAGATTCATCTTCGCTAATTAAGGCATATTTAATCGAAGAAGAACCGCAGTTCAAAACTAGTGTTGGGTTAGTTAATTGGTGAGTACCAGTAGTCTGATCGCTAAAAGTGGAATTGCTGAGGCTGTCACTCATAATCTATCCTTAGATGGTGTTTTATAATTAGGTAATCATAACGGATTAACCGCTGTTGAACAAATAGAAATAAGTAGGGAGTCGACTAATGTATATTAGCTGACAGCCCTTTTATTTCAGGGTTTGACAGTGACTAGTTAATTTCAAATTACTGACATTGTAGGTCATTAAAATGCTTACTGTTTTAGGATCAAAATAGCTAGCAGCAAAGATAAAGTAGAGTAGCTTATTAATTATACCCTGATGACTATAAGGTTTTATCTTGGCGCTCGTCAAGAGTTTAATAGCGCCCGTTATCGGCTAATAGCTTAGCTAGCATAGCAGTACAAGCATTGATCCAAATTGTAAGTAAAGTTGTCCAATAGTTTTTGACTATGCCATATAGCTACTAGCAGCAGCTATAAAATTTATCAGGCTACCTTGAATAGTGAATAAACAGCGGTTGGTAGGGCAATAATTCTTGCTATAATTAGCGACTAAATAGACCTGATCAATGCACAGCTTTATAGATTAATGCTATGATCAATGGCCGTAGAGCGTAGAGTAGGCTAGCTGTTTCAATACTTTCATAAAGTATCTATAACTGGTCTTTATGATGATTTTTTATAAAGGCTGTTTATGGCTATAGGCTGTTTATGATTAAACGCTACCAATCGTTACTTGCTCTGCACTACTGAATTTACTTATAGCCAAAGGTTATCTGTTGTTAAGGCTAATATTTTGCTCAGTGCAATGTATTATTGAGCAACAGTTCCTGCTATCAATCAGCTCGTCACTCTCTTGGGTACTCCCTTATGATAATAATCAACAAAGCCTTTTTATCTACAAAATATGCCCTTATAGCACTAAGTTTAGCGGTATTAACTATGACTGGCTGTGGTCAAAAGGGCAGCCTATATTTAGCAGATAGCGATAGTCAAATGGTCTCTAATAGCTCTGGGGTTCTACAAAGTACTAGCAACCCACAAGATGCTGCTTTTGCTGGAATTGACGATAATGACTATCAGAAAAATCGCTACTTGGAGCAAGAGCAAGCATTCCCTGAAGTCAGTGATGATCCTAATGATTATTAATAGAAGCTTATCAACAGAGGCTTATTAATATAGGCTTATTAATAAATGATGGTTGTTTATCGATGATTGATAAGTAACTATTACCAAGTATTTATCAATCATGAGCTTATGAGTTACAAAACACTTAGCCATAGGCAGTAATAATCAGTACTCAATAAGCCAGATACTCTTTATCGTTTAATCGGTAAAAATTGCTCCGAGTTAAACACCAGCTGTTGCAAAGCAGCGCGACTATATAACCTTGATGACCTGACCAAATTAGAGATATAACTATGAGTAATTCTACTTCGCCAGCTGATGTGACTAATACGCCAACCCATGCTAGTAACTGCCCTGATGTCACAGTGCAAACCGAGCAAGGCTTATATATTAACCCTACTGCGCTAACGGCACACTTGCCAGCATTAGCGTATCGCAATAACACTCTGTATATGGAAGATATCAGTATCGATGAATTGGCTGAGCGTTATGCTACGCCTTGCTATATCTATTCAAAACAGGCCATAGTAGCCGTCTATCAGGACTATAGCGATAGTTTTGCAGCTATTGAGCATCAGATTTGTTATGCGGTAAAAGCCAATTCTAATCTTGCTGTGTTAGGAGTATTAGCGCAAGCAGGTGCTGGCTTCGATATCGTTTCACGTGGTGAGCTGATGCGAGTGTTAGCCGCTGGTGGCAAAGCGTCAAAGGTAGTGTTTTCAGGGGTAGGTAAGACAGCTGATGATATCGAGTTTGCCCTCAATCAAGGCATTAGCTGCTTCAACGTAGAGTCTGTTAATGAGCTAATATTAATCAATAAAGTTGCCCAGCAGCTCAATAAATCGGCACCGATATCATTACGGGTTAATCCAGATGTAGATGCTAATACTCATCCGTATATCTCAACGGGGCTCAAAGATAATAAATTTGGTATTGCCCACGATAAAGCAGTAGCGGTATACCAACAAGCCACAGCCATGTCACATATCGATATTATTGGTATTGACTGTCATATTGGCTCCCAGCTAACCGAAGTCGCGCCTTTTATTGCCGCTTTAGATAAGTTAATTGAGCTTATTCAAAATTTAGCGGATAAAGGTATTCAACTTAAGCATATTGATTTAGGCGGTGGTCTTGGGGTGCGTTATATCGATGAAGCACCAATTACTATAGCTGAGTTTGCCCAAGCTTTATTACCCAAACTAACAACGCTAGGTCTAAAAGTATTCTTTGAGCCAGGTCGCAGTATGGTCGCTAATGCTGGTATCTTGCTTACTCGTGTCGATATACTAAAGCCTACTGAGCATAAGAACTTCGCTATCGTTGATGCCGCCATGAATGATTTGATTCGTCCGGCACTTTATCAAGCTGAGATGGCAGTGATTCCAGCTGTATTGTCGAGTGTCGATGCAGATATTGAAGCTATGCAGGCGTGGGATATCGTTGGCGCTATCTGTGAGACTGGCGACTTTTTAGCCAAAGATCGTCTGTTGAATTTAGCTGGTAATGATCTATTAGCTATTACTGGTGCTGGCGCTTATGGCATGGTGATGAGTAGTAATTATAATACCCGCCCCCGTGCTGCTGAGGTAATGGTGGCAGGTACTCAGCATCAGCTGATTCGTAAACGCGAAAGCATCGAAGAGTTATATGCTTCTGAAGCTTTATGGTCAGCTTACCAATAGCCGCTCATAACTAATGCTGAATAAGTCGCCCCTGACGATTAGCAATAAGGCTAGGAGTTTTATAAGCCTAAGGTAGTCGGTGCTATTACCAGTAAGAACCCCATTGTTAAACTAACAGTGGGGATTTTTTTTGCCTAGTTTCAGATGAAAATAAGCTCGCCCAAGCCACTGCGATTGTTATCATTGTGCTATACAGCGTGCTACTATAACGCATACATAAAAATAGAATGGGACACAAGGATATGCTAATAGAATTTACCAAAATGCATGGTCTGGGTAATGATTTTATGGTTATCGATCTGGTGACCCAGCGTTTGGAATTAACCAAAGAGCTAGTACAGCTCCTCGGCGATCGACATTTAGGCATTGGCTTTGATCAGCTATTAGTAGTAGAGCCACCGATGCGCCCTGATGTGGATTTTAGTTATCGTATCTTTAATGCTGATGGCTCAGAAGTTGAGCAGTGCGGTAATGGGGCTCGCTGTTTTGCTCGCTTCGTCCAAGCGCGCAAACTATCGTTTAAGCAGCGTCTGCGAGTAGAGACAGCCAGCGGTGTTATTGCTCTAACTACCGATCGCTATGGTTGGGTAGAAGTAGATATGGGTAAACCAAAGTTCGAGCCCAATGAGATTCCTTTTACTCCCAAATCAACTACCAAAATTCAGAACGCCTACCATATTGATGTCGCAGGCACACCAGTACAGTTATACGTGGCCAATATGGGCAACCCCCATGCGGTGATTAAAGTTGACGATATTTTAGCAGTCGATATCGAAAAACTAGGTAAAGCTATCGAGGGGCATCCTGCTTTTCCTAATCGAGTCAATGTCGGCTTTATGCAAGTGATGAACCAGCGTCATATTCGTTTACGTGTGTATGAGCGTGGGGTTGGAGAGACTCAAGCTTGTGGTACTGGTGCTTGTGCGGCAGTGGCCGTTGGGGTCCGTGAAGGCTGGCTCGATGAAGGAGAGGATGTGCGCACGCAGTTGTATGGTGGCAGTTTAGTGGTACGTTGGCAGCCGGGCTATTCGGTGATGATGACTGGACCGACGGCATTCGTTTATGAAGGTGTATTCAGCCCTGATGGATTGATGGCACAATCAGGAATTAAAGCCAATCCGAGTTAATTTAGTTAGCCCAAGGAGTGCTGATATCTATGGATATTGAATCCCTATTAAGCACAGAACCAGATAATGCTCTAGCCGAATTACTAGTACCAGTACAACGCTGGCTAGAGGTGCTGGCAGTGCGCAACCATTCTGAGCATACTCTTAGTGCTTATTTTGCTGGGGTCAATCAGCTCGCGTTATTTATACGGGGTAAGCGCTTAACTTGGACACGCTGTGACAAGCGTCAATTGGCTCAGCATATCAGTCAGCGCCTTGATGAGGACAAGCTAGCTCTGTCTAGTGTGCAGCAGGAGCTGTCCGCCATTCGGCATTTTTACGGTTGGCTGATTGAAGAAGGGCTGGCCCGTATTAATCCAAGCACTGGCTACCAGCTCAAACGTAGTCCTAGACCCTTACCTTCGATAGCGGATATCGATCTACTAACTCAATTACTTGATCAGGCCAGCCCTGACACTCCAGAGCAAGCCCGCTTATGGTTACGGGATAAAGCGATGTTTGAGCTGCTGTATAGCAGCGGTCTACGAGTAGGTGAGCTTGTGGCTCTGGATAGTAGTGATATCGACTTGGCTGATCTACGAGTACGAGTGACTGGGAAAGGTAATAAGACCCGCTTAGTGCCTATAGGGCCTAAAGCGGCGGCGGCTATCAAGCGTTACTTGCCGCATCGCAACTTATGGGTCGAGCAGCAAGACTCTGCGCTATTTATTAGCGAAAAGCTCGGTACTCGGTTATCCAGTCGTGCGGTACAACAGCGCCTAAAAGTAGCGGCAACCCGAGCCGGTATTGCCCAAAATATGTATCCGCATCTATTACGTCATTGCTTCGCCTCACACTTATTATCGGGTAGCGGTGATCTACGTGCTGTGCAAGAGATGCTTGGTCATAGCGATATCAGTACTACTCAGATCTATACTCACGTTGACTTTGCTAAGCTCACCCAAGTCTATGATCGCGCTCACCCACGTGCCACTCATCGGCCAACTGATAATGAGCAATAGCTTGCCGTTATTATAAGGCGCTATTAAAGCTGTACTACAGCAGACTTAGGCCAAGCGATGACAGTGAAAAATAGGCATACTTTGGCGTCCTTGCTGCTGCGCTAGTTTGTCTAAACTGGCGAACACTAGCGCATAGTCGTTGACTTGATTGGCTGCTACTTTGTCAATCTCGCTATGCTGATAGCTAGCGACAATAGTGCCATCGAAAGCGCTAATCGCTGCATGCCCCCAAGTTTGACGCACTGTACCGTTTCTATAATGATGGTCACCGCCTTGTGCCGCACCAATCACCATACATTGGCTGTCCAAAGCACGTGCTTGTAATAATAGCGACCAATGCGCTTGACCAGTCATATAAGTAAAAGCCGCAGGCGCACTGAGCAGCTCAGCTCCTGCTTGGCGTAAACGTTGGGCCAGCGCTGGAAAACGTAGATCAAAACACACCATCATACCCAATTGATAAACCTCATTCTTGAGCTCAATCGGCGTCACTACCGTCTGCGTGCCAGGCTCAAAGGTCAAGGCTTCGTTATAGCTGCCTTGCTTGTCAGCGACAGTAGCGGTAAACAGATGGATCTTATCGTAACGTGCGACGACCTTGCCAGCAGGGCTAAACAGTAAGCTGACTTGGCGCATACGACCATCAGGAACGATCACCCCATCAGGACGATAAGGACAAGGTAGAGAACCGGCAAGCACGTATACTTTATGAGCATAAGCGTAGTCAGCGATAGTCGCTGATAACTCATCAAAACGCTGAGCAGTAGCAAGCTGTTCGCCCATACTACAACAGTTCTCTGGGAGTACTACTAGCTGCGCTCCTTGTGCACTAGCCACGCTAATAGCTGACTTTATGGTGGCTAAATTGGCGCTAATATCTTGTTGGCTATTCATCTGTACAGCAGCTACAGTAAGGTTATTCATAGTTGATTCTCAATGGTTATTTTTGCTAGTTGCTTTTAATAAAGCCTTTAATAACTTTTTAATAGAGCCTTTGATAGTTAGCTTCCAATAGACAGTCTTTAACTGAGCGCTAACTATTTAAGATTTTACTAGGATTAGGTTTGCTGTTTTTTGACTATAACTCTCACGATTTAGCTACAAATGAACAGCTAATCACTCAACAATAATAACTTATAACCACTAATTATGGCTCGGCAGGATATAGATTATCATAGCAACAGACGGATAAAAAATGCTATCGTCAAGGCTTATAGGTTGATTACACTATTAAATCATAGCAACCAACAACCGCTATTACCAAAATTTTATTAATACTGGAGTGCAATAATCTGTCTATGAGTATGTCATTCGGATTGGCAGCCACGCTAAGTACCTCACAGAAACTCACCCCCCAAATGCAGCAGGCGATCAAACTGTTGCAGCTCTCTAGTCTTGAGTTGGCACAAGAGGTTCAAGCCAAATTAGATAACAATCCTTTGCTAGAGCGAGTCGAAGATGATGAAGATAGTAATGACGACGACTATGAGCTTAGTGTAGCTGATGAGTGTTTGACCCTAGAGATGTGGAATGAGGATAGCTTAGCTGCTTCAGCAACTAATGACTCTGACAGTAGCAATACCGTCAATAGCGCCGATCAACAAGAGATAGATAGCTTGGATAAGTTACAACAAGCCAGTATCGATAACGAGGCTATGGATAACAGTAACGATAGCTACGCCAGTTTAGATAGTGATAACTACGATTATAGTAGTGCTGAGAGCAGCAACTATGCCTCTGTTGCTGGTTCAACGCCCAATTATACTGGCTATGACGATCCCGACAGCTACCAAGGCAGCACTAGCGCTACTATTCAAGACTATGTGCGCTGGCAACTAAACTTTAAACGGCTGTCCGATACCGATACCTTGATTGCTGATTATTTAGTGGACTCCATGGATGATATGGGTTTTGTCCGGCTCGATATCGAGGAGCTACTACAGAGTTTCCAGACTATGGGCAGCTTCTATCAATGGGAGGCTCAAATTCAGGCTGACGAGATAGTGGCGGTACTACGAATTATTCAGTCTTGCGACCCTTTAGGGGTTGGTGCTCGCCATTTGAACGAATGTCTTAGTATCCAGCTACAAAAACTGGATCCTTCTACTGAATTTTTGGCGCAAGCACAAGCCTTACTTAAAGCCAGTGAGCATCTAGTTAGCAATAATATCAAAGCTTTAACCGATATCACAGGCTTAGTGCCAGAAGAGATTACTCCAGCGCTCAGCTTATTACGTACCTTAAACCCTGCGCCCGGCTTAGCTTTTCAAAGCCGTCAGCCAGAATATACTAAGTTGCCAGAGAGCTATGATATTCCAGATGTACTAGTTACGCCGTTACGCCGTGATGTACCAGCAGCTAATGTCAGTGCTAGCAGCAATAACACTAACCAGCAATCAGATAGCAGCCAGAATAACTCAGCTATAATTGAGGGCTGGCATGTGCGCCTCAATCCGGATACTTTGCCTAAACTACGAGTTAATCGAGAGTACGCCAATTTGGTCAAACGTGGTGATGAGAGTCCCGAAAATCAATATTTACGCGATAATCTAATCGATGCTCGCTTATTCATTCGTAGTATTGAAGAGCGTAATCAAAATTTATTAAAAGTATCCACTAGCATTATTTATCGCCAACAAGCGTTTTTGCAGTATGGCGCTAAAGCTATGCAGCCTCTAATATTAAAAGCTATTGCCGAAGAGGTAGATCTACACGAATCTACGGTTTCACGACTGACTACTAGTAAGACTATTCTGACTCCACAAGGGCTATTCTCCCTTAAATACTTTTTTTCATCGCATGTCAGTAGTAGCGATGGTGATGTATCTTCTACCGCTATTAGTGCGATGATTAAGCAAATGATTACTGATGAAGATATGAAGAAGCCGCTTTCTGATAGTCGGTTGCAAGCTTGTTTGCATGAAGAAGGTATCGATATTGCTCGGCGCACGGTGGCCAAATATCGTGAAGCTTTAGGTATAGGCTCCTCTACTCAACGCAAACAAAAGTATTAGTTGTGACTAATAATAGAATAAATTAAAACAAAATTTTTTGATTATATAGAATTGAGTAAAAAAGCCTAGCTTCTGTTACATTTAATTACAACAACCTACCTTGCTACTCTCGGGGTTTCATGACAAATTAGAGAGGTATTAATAGCAAAAGCCAATACTTTTTAAATGTGGTTTATAAGGGCTTTTAAGAGTAGAGGCTCTCTACAGTGAATAAAGAATTGGCGTTATTGATAAGGTAAGGTGGTTAGGCTAGTTTGCCTAATCGCTAGTGATATAAAGTTATGAACATAAGGATAATAATATGAATGTTTCTATCAGTGGTCACCATATCAGCGTAACCGATGCCATGAATACAGCTGTACGCGAAAAATTAGAAAAAATTGAGCGTCATTTTGATCAAATTCAAAGCATCCAAGTAATTTTGTCATTAGACAATAGTGGTGCCAGCGATGGTGGTCAAAAAAGCCATAAAGCCGAAGCTATCATGCGAGTTTCAGGCAAAGAGATGTTCGTACAATCTTTTGATGACGATATGTATAAAGCTATTAACGATATGGCCGATAAGCTTGAGAGACAAGTGCGTAAATACAAGACTCGTCAGGAAGGTAAAAAGACTCAAGGTGCTGGACGTGATGGACGTTACGTAGATAATGACATTGCTGATGCAGAGCCTGTAGTATAAGAGGCAGAGACCTTGTAGTCAGAGTAATAGTAGCAATAGCAGTAGGAGAGACCAACAGTGAGGATGCGACAGTAGTTTTTACAACAACTAAATAGTAAGCCTTTGATCGGTGCGGCACTAGCCACAATTAGTGATAATCATAATACTAAAACATGATTGTAGTCATGCCAAGTCGATCAATCTCTTCACTACCCTGTTATTACCTGTTGATGATAAAAAAAGACCTCAAACGTATAATTCGTTGAGGTCTTTTTTATGGCTGCTATTTTATTTTGCTTGTCGCTGATGAATCACCGAATAAATTTATGAATTAGTCTAAAGCTTAAGCATTATATTAAAGACTCAACCACCGCCTACCGCTTGGACCACTTCAATACTCATACCTTCAGTGATACGTAGCGTAGTAAGCTCGCTTTTAGGAATCAGTTCACCATCGACCTCAACTGCATAACGACCAGTACTCAATCCCAGCTCATTGATTACTAACTGCACGGTCTGATGAGTAGTTTGTAATGTTTTGCCGTTGACTATAATCTTACTCATAATATTTTCCGGTAATGGTTTGATAAGTGACTAGTAGCTAAAAGTAAATCGCTTATTGATGATAGCTGACTAACGATCTTTTGTTAACCGCATTATTAGGATATATAGCACGCAAAATGATTGGTTTCTATAACGTGTTATTACCTAAACGAAAGGCTGTGACCGCTAGCCATAGCCAGCCTGCAATCATCAGGAGCCCACCGATAGGAGTAATAGCTCCAAACCAACGTGGTGCTCCTAAAGTCATCGCATAGAGACTACCGGCGAATATAATCACCCCCAGCTGTAATAACCAGGCACTAGTTTGGCTAGCATAATTGAGACGAATTAATAGGCCAACTAGCAGTAATCCTAGAGCATGGGCTAATAAATATAGAGTTGCAGTATGCCACCAAGCCAGTTGTTCAGCATTGGCTATACCTTTGAGACCATGAGCGCCGAAAGCACCTAAAGCAACTGCTAGAGCCATATTGAGAGCCGCAATACCTATCCAATTTACCATGGTCTAACCTTTGAAGTGATTATCGACTATCTAGCTATTAACTACCCACTATTAACCAATCTCAGTTGGGGTAGAGGTTTGCTGCTATTAATAAATAGTTAATAACTAGTGCTACTGATTGCTATAGATAGTGATGGCAAGTGCTATTGAATGTCATCGGGCAAAATGACACTATCGATAGTCATCGCATCACGAATTTTATCCATGGCATTCTTTTCGATCTGACGCACTCGCTCTGCTGAGATGGAGTAGACCGCTGCCAACTCATGCAAAGTGGATTTTTGCTCAGTGAGCCAGCGTTGCTCAACAATATCACGTGAGCGATCATCCAAGGTATCCATCGCCGCTATCAGCGCTGATGAGTTATTCTCTTCCCAATCAGCTTCTTCTACCATTTCGGCAGGGTCAATACCATCTTCTAAGAATAACTGCGGTGCGTAGCGACCATCATCGTCATCACTCGATTGCGTCTCAAAAGAAGCATCGTAAGAGGTCAAACGCGATTCCATCTCTAGTACTTGTTTACGAGTAACATTAAGGTCGTTGGCAATCGCATCGGCTTCTTCTAGAGTCAGCTGATTGTTAGTCTTTTTTAGACTGCGTAGATTGAAGAACAGTTTGCGGTGAGCTTTAGTGGTAGCGACTTTGACGATGCGCCAATTGCGAATCACAAACTCATGTATTTCAGCCTTGATCCAATGCACTGCAAAAGATACTAAGCGTACGCCTTTATTGGGATCAAAGCGTTTGACTGCTTTCATCAAGCCCAAATTACCCTCTTGGATCAAGTCAGCTTGTGGCAGACCATAACCTGAGTAACTACGAGCAATATGAATGACAAAACGCAAATGTGACATCACTAATAATCGTGCTGCCTCAACATCGCCTTCATCGAAATAACGATGAGCCAACTCTTGCTCTTGGGTGGTAGTCAAGATAGGGATTTGATGTACAGTATTGATATAAGCACCCAAATTCACCCCAGGGGCAGACAGATGGGTCGGCATAGCTGGTACTAAATCACGAGTGCTAGTATCTTCTAAAGCACTAGCATCATAAGGCGGACGTTGAGCGGCAGCCTTAAGCGCGGCTTCACGCGCAGGATTTGTTTCAGCATCAGACTGATCATTAGCGGGCTTTTTATCCGCTTTTTCACTAACCGTTTTTTCTACTTTATCTTGTTGCACACTAGTAGCTTTAGCCGTTTTGCTTTGATTATCGTTACCTTCGATTAGCGCATCTTTTAGCTTTGCATCTTTCATTTTAGTATTTTTTGCCTCAGGGCTATTTGGTTTTACAGTTTTTGCTTTTGCACGCTTGGCTTGGGTGCTTTTTACGATTGCGGTCTTAGGATCATTATTTTGAGTTGTCGTCACCGATTCAGTAGCCATATTTTTGACCTTGATTAATAGAAGATAAGTAAACAAAGTTACTGTTTAGATTGAACTTAAAGTTAATGCTTAAAGTTACTGGGCAAATTTGCTATAGAGAGGAAATAGGCAAAATTTTATTATCTTGATTGTAAAGGATAGCAAGGCTTAGTTGCTATCAGTTTTGGTAATGATGAAGTGAAATATTGTATCGAAACTTGCACTAGTCTTAGTTTCAATAGATGCTGGCATAGTTTGGTCAGTAGTGCTTTTATTTAGTATCAGCTGTAACCCTAAAGCATTATTTGCTTGCTGAGTATGCTGACAAAAAGCAGTGATATCGGCCCGTGAATTGGGATCAGTAGCAATGACATATAGCGAATCACCGATAGCCAGATTACGTAGTGCTACTTTAGTTTTTAGCAGGGGCATAGGACAAGCCAAACCTCGACCATCGACTATAGCTTTAATAGTGACCCCATTATTATGTGCTCGTTCAGTGCTTAAACTAGCCGTATCCGACTGAATATCACTGATATAACCTGCTGGCAATAGGCGCAAGTTAGTGACAATCATATCTTTATCAGAGGCTACTAAGGTTGGTGCTAAGCACACTAAGTAGGGCTGGGATGAGATACTATTCGAGCAGTTATCAGCGTTCATAGCAATAGCCTTGGATACCTTGGTTTTATTATGAGAGAGTTACTTGGTAATGCGAAAATGCAAGATCGCTGTTAGTTGTTTATTAGTAGCCAGTCACCAGCAATTAAGGACAAGCCACTAAGCGCAGTAGACTGATTATAACAAACTAGCGCCACAGCAAAGTTGTTGTTTGTGAGCACTACTATTAATACCATTATTAAAATTATCAATGATAGCTAATAGCATTACTGAACAGTAAGGGGATCGAAGACAGTGTTGCACAAAAGTCACGCCGTGCTTAGATATTAGTAGTCAGCAGCAGATTAAAATTGACCTTACGGCAGCAAGCTCTTATAGTCGATTATTGGATACTCCGAATAAAAAGACTTGCTGATAAATTAGGATATGCCCTTGAAGCCTTTTAATCATAGTTATGACCCTAGTGTTTTGCACAGTGCAACAGCTAGCAATCGATTAGATGCTGAGCTGCGCAGCCTTAGTAGTAAAGCGCCGTTGCCAGCTAAGTCAGTTGCTGGCCAGCTTTGGGTGCCTAGGGTAAAGCTATTATTAATTGGCTTAGCCAGTAGTCTTATGTATAACAGTTATGCAGCGCCTACTACTACATCTATCCTGGCAAAAGACAGTGTAGCTTCTGCACCCGCTGTGAACTATGGCTCATGGCAGCAGCCTAGCACAGAAGTATTGGCGTTACCCAACTTACGTGGTGACAGTCTTAGCTTCGCTGAACAGTATCAAAACAAGCTGCTGGGAGAATGGTCGCTACAGAGTATCAATGGGCAAGTGAAGATGGAGCATGACCCTTGGATTCAAGAGACGGTCAAGGAGATGACTTGGCGACTTAATGCGCAAGTGCGCCAGCAAGCTCCGATGGCGGTAGTGATCATTGATAGTCCCACTATTAACGCTTTTGCTGCGCCAGGAGGGCTAATCGGTATTAATACGGGCACTATTAGCGCTGCCAAAAGTATGGATGAGCTAGCAAGTGTAGTCGCTCATGAAGTTGCGCACATTAGTCAGCGTCATTATGAGCATAGCGCTGATGAGCGTAAAAAGGCGCTGCTATTGCAAGTAGGCGGTATGATAGCGGCGATAGCGGCTACCGCTGTTGATGGTGACGCCGCCGCCGCCGTGATGATGGGTAGCCAAACAGCAGCTATGAACAGTGGCATGGCGTTTAGTCGTAGCAATGAGCGTGAAGCGGACCGTGTTGGCATGCAAATCATGAATCAGGCTGGCTACAATCCACGGGCGATGGCCAGCTTCTTTGCTATCATGAATGATCAAGGACAGTTAAATCAAGTTGAGAATCAGTTTTTACCTAGCTTTATACGTTCGCATCCGTTAAGTAATGAGCGCTTAAGTGAATCGCAAAGCCGTGCTCAACGTTATCCTAATTTGTCATTGAATCAGCAGCAGCGTCATCAAGCCCTATTTGATTTACTCTATTGGCGGGTACAAAGTACCGGTAAGCGTATGACCCAAACCGCCCTGATGAGTGCTGCTGAAAATAGCGTTGGCGCCAAACTAGCGTTAATGCATTGGTATGGGGAACAGCAACGTTTTGCTGAGGCGCAGCAACTATACAAAGCCCTCAGGGCGTTGCCGCTATCTGAGCAACAGTTGCTAGAGCCGCTGTTATCTATTACTCAAAGCCAAATACTAGTTGAGCAAAATAAATGGGCACAAGCAGCGCAGATTTTGCAGTCGCAACAGAGTCTATATCCCGAGCGCCGTGATTTACGCTTATATTTAGCAGATGCGCTGACCAATAGTGGTAATCCTACGCAAGCACAAGCACTGTTAAAGCCGCTAACGCTGCAGCAGCCTAGTGATCGCTATGCTTGGCAGAGCCTACAATTAGCTAATGAAAAAATAGCTAAAACCTCAACGTCGCCACAATTAGCGAAGATTGCCACTATCAATGCCTTACTTTATCGCAGCCATGACCAGCTATGGACTGGACGCTATGATAGTGCAATGACCTCGTTGACCCAAGCCAAGCAGTTGGCTGAGCAAATGCAGGCAAGTGGGCAAGAGAGTAGTGCTCGACCCTTGCTGGCGAATATTACGCAAGAAATTAGCCAAGTAAAAACCGCTAAAGACTATAAGCCTTAAGCGGTATAATTAAGCAGCCGGTTTAGTTAAGTAGCCGGTATAATTGAACAGTCAGCTTAGTGAAAACTGCTTTATCACTCTTTATACAAGCTGTTAACGGTTACCCTTGCAAAGCATCTCTTACTAACTTTGAAATTAACCCAGGATCTGCCCGACCTGCTGTTTTTTTCTTTAGTTCGCCCATCACTGCGCCCATATCACGCATAGAAGTAGCACCTTGCGCAGCGATTTCACTGCTGACTAGCGCGGCAATTTCACTATCATCCATTTGTTTAGGCATGAACTCATTAATAATATCAATCTCGAACTGCTCTTTAACTGCCAAATCTTTGCGATCATTTTCAGTAAAGATAGCTAAAGATTCTTGACGCTGTTTAAGCTGCTTTTGTAGCACATCTAACACATCGGCATCTTCAAGTTCGATACGACGATCAATCTCGATTTGTTTGATTACTGCATGCACATTGCGTAGAACTTTTACACGCTCTATTTCGCGAGCTTTCATAGAAGTGACGATAGTGTCTGCTAAATGCTGTTTAAGTGGACTCATAGCTATTATTATTCCTAATCAGTTAACCGTGTGAAGTAAGATCAAAACTTATTGATACCACTCAGTGATAAAAATTGTAGCATAAAAAACGCCACTGATATCGATAGATAACAGTGGCATTAGTATAACGCTTGTAGTTATTGATAGGCCAATCAGTGATTAGCCTAAATAACTATTAGTACATACGTGTAGTACGTACAGTATCACGTTGTGTTTTTTTCTTATAACGCTTCACAGCAGCGGCTTTCTTGCGCTTGCGCTCTTGCGTTGGTTTTTCATAAAACTCACGCTTACGCACGTCTGATAAAACACCAGCTTTTTCGCAAGCACGCTTAAAGCGGCGGATAGCGATATCAACTGGTTCGTTTTCTTTAACCTTAACTGCAGGCATGAAGACTCCTTATAGGGATGAGATACATAAAGGCATTAGTTTGGCTGTATAGTAATATTTAGTCGCAATATCTCAAGATCGCAGACATCAGCTCAAACTAGGATAGTCTTGCGCAATAGCACAAGGCCGATTATTTTAATCAAAAACCTGAGAAAAGTCAAAGATTTTAATATATGTATTCTACAAAACTAGTATAAATTCCTTACTGACTATAACGATTTATGCTTACTTTATGCTATGATAATTTTAGGCTGACGGTAGCTAAATTCACGCTTTTATGTCAATTTTATTAAGGATGTTGGGATGAGCAAAGCAGTATCAAAATTAGGGTCAAAAAACCCATTAAGCACTGCATTATTGACTACGCTAGTGCTGGCGTTAGGTATTAGCATCAGTGCTTGTAGCAGTGAGCCTGAAGCTGGAGCAGAGTCAGAAGAGATCTTGGCAGTGGATCGCGTTGATCAAGCAGCTGATATTGCTCGCCAGTTAGCGCCAAAAGCAGAAGATATGAAGTTCCCAGCGACTGCTCCTGCCCCTGTAGTTGCGGCCGAAGCCACTCCTGCTGCTGGTGATATGGCCGTAGCAGCAGATGGCGCAGCAGCTCCAGCCGCTGAGCCTACTGAAGATCTAGCGGTCAATGTTGGGGCAGAGCTTTATAATAAGAAATGCATGGCTTGTCATGCCGCTGGTGTTCTTAATGCACCAAAATATGGTGATGCAGCAGCTTGGGCACCCCGTATTGCTAAAGGTAAAGAGACTTTATACACTCACGCATCAAAAGGCTTCAATCAGATGAATGCGCAAGTAAATGCAGAAGTTAGTGAAGAGCAAGTCCATGCGGCCGTAGACTATATGGTAGCTGCTGCGAGTTAAGGCTAGTTAAGTGCTTGACGCTGCTGCTAAACTCTACCAATCAAACTGCAAAGTTTGCCGCGCTAATGGTTTATTAACTGCGCTAAAATATGCTGACAAAGTAGCTTGGAGCACAAGTATTAGCGAAGATAAAAAAACGCTATATATGCATTCAGCTCAAGGTTTTAATAAGATGCCCGCACAAGTTGTGAATGGCGTTACTAAAGTGCAAGTCAAAGCCTGTGTTGATTAAATGTTAGAAGCAGTTAGCTAATATCAGCTGTAGGCTGTTGAAATTTGTTAAACTAACCGTCATTGTAAACTGCGATGACGGTTTTTTTGTGGCTACAATCAGCCACTCTTTAGCTATAAATAACAGTGAAAACCCTATAAAGGCCATAGCATGAAAGTATTAGGTTTAGAGACCTCTTGTGATGAAACTGGTTTGGCTATTTTTGATAGTGAGCAGATCAATAGTAGAAATCAGGGTTTACTCGGACAAGTACTGTACTCACAAATAGAGTTACACGCCCTCTATGGTGGCGTAGTACCGGAACTGGCTAGTCGGGATCATATTCGAAAGTTAGTACCGCTATTTGATGAGTTATTAGAGCAGTGCAATATCAGTAAAGATGAGATTGATGCGATTGCTTATACTAAGGGCCCGGGGTTAATTGGGGCTTTAATGACTGGGGCATTATTTGGCCGTAGCTTGGCCTATGGCTTAGATATCCCAGCGATTGGCATCCATCATATGGAAGGCCATTTACTAGCGCCTTTAATGGGCGCTAATCCGCCAGATTTTCCTTTTGTCTCGCTACTAGTATCTGGTGGTCATACCTTACTTATCGCCGCTCGAGGAGTAGGCGAGTACGAGATACTTGGTGAGTCTATCGACGATGCGGCAGGGGAGTGCTTCGATAAAGCAGCCAAGATGCTAGGCTTAGCTTATCCGGGTGGCCCCAATATCGCCAAGCTTGCGGAGACTGGTGATGCCAACGCTTATTCGTTGCCTCGACCTATGCTGCATCGTGGTTTAGACTTCTCCTTTAGCGGGATGAAAACCGCCGTGCATAACCTTATCAAAGACACGCCTGGCTCAGGTATGGGCTCTGCTAGTGATCCACAAGTACGTGCCGATATTGCGGCTAGTTTCCAACATGCAGTAGTCGATACTTTAGTGAAGAAATGCGTCAAGGCGCTCAAGCAAGCTGATATGAGTCGCTTAGTAATTGCTGGTGGGGTCAGTGCCAATAGTCATCTGCGCACTACTTTAGAAACTGAATTGGCCAAAATAAATGCCACAGTACATTATGCACCGCCGGCACTCTGTACGGATAATGGGGCGATGATCGCTTATGCCGGTTATCAGCGTTTGCAGGCCGGACAAGCCGATGACTTAGCGGTCAGCTGTGTACCTCGTTGGCCGATGACTGAATTGCCAGCCTTATAGATGGTTGTTAAATTTTTAGAGTTTAAAACTTTACCACCTTAACGATTTAAGGTTTTATGACCTTAAAGTTTTATAGTAAAAAGCTGACAGTTTTATGGAAAAGGATAGGTTATGCAGTGGTTAGCTATCGGTTTAGGTGCTGCCATAGGCGCTTGTCTACGGGCATGGCTTGGGCGCTTTAATCCATTACACAGTTGGATACCGCTTGGTACTCTTAGTGCTAATATCTTAGGTGGCTTATTAATAGGGCTAGCATTAGTCTGGTTCGAGCGCATGGGCAGCAATGTACCCGCTAATGCAAAACTGTTTATTATTACTGGATTCTGCGGTGGTCTGACAACTTTTAGCACTTTTAGTGCTGAAGTTTTTGCCTTACTCAATGATGGGCGTGTGCTACCCGGCCTTGGTCTAGTGGGCCTACACGTAGGCCTGACTTTATTGGCGACTGCTATTGGCTTTTATTTATTTAAAAGTATTTTATAATTAATAATCAACAGCTATAACGGCTTAACAATCCCTTCTAACAAGCCAGCAAAGCCTTGCATGTAGGCGGTATCTTGACTTGAGCTGCGCGTCGCAGCATAGAGCTGACAATAGACGCCATTACCTAGTGGACGCGAAACTACCCAGCCTTTTTTCTCATATTCCGCTACTACCCAATCGGGTAAGGCCGCTACTCCACGTTCACTAGCAACCAGCTGTATCAGCATTGCCGTCAGCTCAGTAGTACGAATATTGTTGAAGTTTACTTGTGCAGGGGTCATAAAGTTGGCGATGATATCTAAGCGCTTAACTTCGACTGGATAAGCAATCAGAGTCTCAGTGGTTAGATCATCAGGACGTATAAAGTCTCGCTCGGCTAAATCATGTAAAGGCGATAGCACTAAGCGACTTTCATACTCAAATAATGGCTTATAACTCAGACCTTCTATCGGCAAATTACTAGTAGTAATCAATAGATCAATATCACCTTCCATCAATAGATGATGTGGCTCAGGCTCAAAGCCAGTAGCGAAATCCAACTCTACGTCAGACCACTCACGGCGATAGCGATTAAGTATCGGCATCAACCAATCAAAGCAGCTATGGCACTCCGATGCTAAACGTAGTCTGCCTGCTTGACCGTGAGCTAAACGTTTAAGGTTGGCTTTAGTGCGAGAGACTTGTGGCATTATGCTATCAGCTAGGGCCAATACCGTTTTGCCCGCTGGAGTAAAAGTAAGGGGGCGAGTACGGCGATTAACTAAGCTAATATCGTAGTAGTTTTCCAGCTCCTTTAACTGATGGGAGACAGCAGAGGCTGTCACATGTAGCTCATCAGCTGCAGCCGCTAGCGAACCATGTGCTCGCAAAGCGGTTAAGGTATTAAGATGGCGAAGCTCTAACATAAGATGACCTGAGTTTTATATTTATTTAAATCAGTTGTTAAGCCAGTATTTAAACTAATCCTTGCAACCTCTGTTAACGTCGACGTAGTAATAGCTGCGAGATCACTACTAATACTAGAGAGGCGGCTAGCAATAAGGTACCAATAGCGTTGACTTCAGGTTTAAGCCCTACACGTACCATCGAATAAATCCTTAGCGGCAGAATCTCGTAGCTAGGGCCAGTGACAAAGGTCGATACTACTACATCATCGAGCGATAAGGTGAAAGCGAGCAGCCAACCAGCCATCACTGCTGGCAATATTACTGGGATCAGCACAGTGCGTATCATCGTCGATTCGCTGGCCCCTAAGTCACGTGCAGCCTCCATTAAGCTCTCATCTAAGCTACTCAAACGGGCAAATACGGTAATCACCACAAAGGGCAAACAGAAGGTAATGTGCGCTAGTAACAGCGACACAAAGCCCAGCTCTAAGCCAATCAATAAAAACAGGGTCAACAAAGAAATAGCCAGTACAATCTCAGGCGACATCATCAACACGAATAACAAGCCGTTCAATAGCCCTTTACCGCGAAAATTATAGCGATGCAAGGCCATAGCAGTCAGTACCCCTATCAAAGTTGATACAGTAGCCGCCACTAACCCTAAGATAATAGAGTGCCAAAACGAATCAAGCATCGCCTGATTTTTAAATAGAGATTCGTACCACTTTAAGCTAAAACCGTCCCAGTTATAGCCTGTTTTTGACTTATTAAAAGACATCACTACTAGCACAATGATAGGCAAATATAGCAAAGCGTAGATCAGTCCTAAATAGCCTTTAGCAGCGATACTACCGATCTTACCGTTCATTTTTATAGGGCGCGAATTAGACATTAGGCCACCTCATTAAAGTCAGTCTTGCCAATTCGGCGACTACTAGCTCGATAAGCCAGTAATAATACCGCCATAGCTAAAGTTAACAGCACACTAGCCGCCGCACCAAATGGCCAATCTCGTGCATCTAGGAATTGGTTTTTTATCACATTCCCGACTAATAAATTACGTGAGCCGCCCAAGATATCAGCGACATAGAACATGCCCATGGCTGGTAGTAATACCAGCAGCACCCCAGAGATAATACCAGGAGTAGTCAAGGGTAGAACGACATGCCAAAAAGTCTGTGATCTTGAGGCACCCAAATCTTGCGAGGCCAATAGCATGTCATCACGCAAGTCAGTAAACACTGCATATAAAGGCAACACCATAAAGGGAAATAGCAAATAAGTCAGGCCAACAATAACTGATCCTTGGGTATATAACATATCGATAGGAGTGTCGATGATGCCAATCGCCAACAGCGCTTTGTTGAGCAAGCCATTAGTCGCCAGCAGTAACTTTAGCGCATAAACTCGCACTAATGAATTGGTCCAAAACGGCAATATTAATAGCAACATCAGCAAGGGTTGCCAGCGTGCCTTAGTTCTGGAGACGAGCCAAGCAAAGGGGTAGCCCAGCAGCAAGCAAATAAGAGTAGTGATACCTGCCATCCACAGCGAGTGCACAAACACCTCAAAATACAGTGGATCAACCATGCGTACATAGCTGTCAATACTGACCGGTAAGCTAATGAAGTCGCTAGTATCACGAGTCAAAAAGCTCACTGCTATTACCAATATATTTGGCAGTAGCGCAAAGATCAGCAGCCACCCCCAAATAAGCCATAACGTAGTGGTGCGAAATATACTTTTATTGCTCAGATGAGTAGCGCTTTTACCTGCCATTAGCTCAAATCCTTATGCACAGTTGCGCTACTCATATCGAAAATGGCTTTAGGTACGACTTCATCATCGATAGAGCCGTCATTAGGCAATACCCATTCCCAACCGTCGACCCAAGTGACTTTCACCGGCTCATTCATTTTGTAATCAAAGCTAGGGTCATCTTCATCAAAGAACTCTGAGGCTTTTATAATATGGCCATTATCCAACTCAATAATAGAGTCTAGAGTACTGCCTTTGTAGTTACTCTCAATTACTCGACCTAGCAATCCAGAGTGAGTGCTGTCATTGGCTTCATAAATACGTAAGTCCTCTGGACGCAGTAGTAAATTAACGATATCACCAACCTTTACATCACTAACAAAGTTAGGACGGCGTAGATTACGCAAAGTAGCCGGTGTTGCTTGTGCTTGCGCCTCGCAGACTTCGACTTCGATACGGCCGTTAGTAACGAGTCCATCACGATCTGGCTGTTGCGGATAGACGTTCTTTACTTCAGCCTTAAATAGATTGGTTTCACCGATGAATTTGGCAGTAAATAGATTCGCTGGAGTTTCATAGATCTCAATAGGAGTGCCAATCTGCTGGAACTTGCCATCTTTCATCACTGCAATACGATCGGACATCGACAGCGCTTCTTCTTGATCGTGAGTGACGAATACAAAGGTGATACCTAGCTCACGTTGCAGACGTTTGAGCTCTGATTGCATCTGCAAGCGTAGCTTATAATCAAGCGCTGAGAGTGGCTCGTCTAGAAGGAGTAACTTGGGACGGTTGATCACCGCACGAGCAATAGCCACCCGCTGCTGCTGACCACCAGACAAGTCTTGCGGACGACGATTGGCCAAAGCTTCTAGCTGCACCATTGCTAACATATCGCGCACTCGAGTTTGAATCTCATCCTTCGGTACTTTTTTAAGCTTTAGCCCATAAGCAACGTTTTGCGCTACGGTCATATGAGGGAATAGAGCATATTGTTGAAATACGGTATTGACCGGACGTTTATCAGCAGATAGCCCAGCCATTTGTACCCCATCTAACTGAATATTTCCGGCTGTCGGTTGCTCAAAGCCGGCAATAAGGCGTAGCAAAGTCGTCTTACCACAGCCCGATGGGCCTAATAAAGTTAGGAACTCACCTTGTTTAATATCCAGATTGATATCTGTTAATACTTCGGTTTTATCATAGGACTTTTTTAGCCCAGTTATTTTTAGTAGGGTATCAGTAGCAGCAGGTGCTTGAGGGTTTACGTCTGAGTCAGTCATGATCGAGATTCCTAAGAGACCAAAATAGAAGGTGTCTGTAGTTAGAGAGCAGTTAGGTAATATGCTTAATATAAACGCTTAACGTCGAGACCTAATAGTAAAGCTTGGCATTAGGCATAAGCTCAATGTAATTGTTGCGTATTATAACAAACCTTCCCTATAAGTTGCTGCAAGTTACGCAGGCTATACTTTATTGCGCCTAAACTATGGCGTTACCGTTTAGTTGACTGACTGCCTAAGATTTCATTGAGTGCTAATCACTGTAGCTGTGCTGATAGGTCTGGCTAATATAAAAGCCCATACGGTTTGAAAACAGCTAATAAACTGAGGGCTGACATAACGGTTTACAAACAGCTAATAAACTGACAGATGACATAATATGAGGGCTATTTGATGCTTTTATGACAGCCATCTGTATTGGTCAATGACTAAGCGACAGCTGCTAATATTAAATTTTTTATTATTATTTTACTTTTATTGCTATACAATAATTTTGATACTAATGAATAATATAACCCATTTATAATCAAGGATTGCTAATGCCTAATGCTAATCGCCCAAAAACAGGAACTGAAGCGCTTGCATTGCTTAAAGAGGGCAATAGGCGCTATGTGGATAGTTTAACTAGTGATCCATCGATGCAGCGTCGTCCAGAATTAGTCAGAGATCAAGATCCGCTAGCTATTATTTTAGGCTGCTCGGATGCTCGGGTGCCCGTAGAAATTGTCTTCGATCAAGGTTTAGGTGATTTATTTGTGATCCGAGTAGCCGGTAATATAGTAGCACCGTCACAAATCGGTTCTATTGAGTTCGCTGCTGAAAAGTTCGATACTAAATTAGTAGTCGTACTAGGTCATTCAAATTGTGGAGCGGTAAGCGCTTGTGTAGATACCCTAATTAATCCTGAGAAAAACTATTCACCAAATTTACAGTCTATCGTTGATCGTATCCGTCCAAGTGTCTATAACTTACATGAACTGGCCACTGCTAATGGGCAAGATGTGGATGCCGAAGAGCTTATAAATCGCTCTATACGCGCCAATGTACGCATGTCAGTCAGTCAGCTCAAACACGGTTCACGAGCTTTAGAAGATTTATCAAGTACCGGCCAGCTGTTAATCGTTGGCGCAGAATACAATATTGACACTGGCAAAGTACGCTTTTTAGACAGCTAATAAAGTACTCTCCACTAGCAGAAGATAGCGAAGTCGCTGCTAAAGACACTTTGGTTGTTTTTTGCTATAACATTATCGATAGCAGTAATATCTGTGCTAATAACATTATTTTAAAAAGTGAGAATAATTATGTCTAATGACACTAATACTAATAACATCAATGCTAATAACACTAATGCCAATAGCAATGACAGCAGCAATCATATCTCTCAACCTGCGACTAGTATCCAAGTGCCGGGTGTGCAGCCTATCGCTATGGTGACTAGTGGCTTTACCTTTAATCACACTATGCTAAGAGTCAAAGATCCCATTAAGTCTTTGAGTTTTTATACTGGAATTTTAGGTATGAGCTTATTAGCTATCAAAAAGTTCCCCGAAATGGGCTTTGATTTATACTTTCTAGCTAAGTTGACTGATGAGGAGCGTGACAATCTACCAGCGGGTGATGATTTGGCTATCTATGCCTTCCGTCAGCGTGGTATCTTGGAATTGACGCATAATTATGGCACTGAAACTCAGCAGGACTTTAGCTATCATGATGGTAACGAAGAGCCACAAGGCTTTGGTCATATTTGCTTTACTGTGCCCGATTTAGAAGCTGCGGTTGCTTGGTTTGATGATAACAAGGTTGATTTTAAAAAACGTCCAGAACAAGGTAGTATGAAAAACATTGCTTTTATTAAAGATGTTGATGGTTATTGGATTGAGATTGTGCAGGCTGATCTGATGGGCTAGTGCTTTAATCACCATTAGTTTTGCTTATCAAACTCTATAGTCGTTAAGTAATATAGTTTTGTGCTTGATAGTTTTCAATAGCCTAGCGATAAACACCATAAAAAAGACAGGAATAATGATTCTATGCCTACCTCTGATACTGACGTTGCAGCGGCTCCTACGGAAGCTCTGACTTACCAAACTATCACTGGCACTGCTAATGAGCTATTAATAAGCTTTATAGAGCGTGTTCCTTACCTGGTAGCAGCAATAATAGTCATGCTGATTTTTTGGTTGCTATCCAAAGTTTTTAAAAAGGTTGTGATTAAACTATTAGGCAAACAGCGTAACCATCAAAACTTAATCAAAGTCTTTCAGCGAGTAGGCGCGGCGCTGATATTTTTTATTGGTTTTATGATAGCTATGGTAGTTGCTATTCCCGGCTTTACTCCTGCTAAATTAATTGGTGCTTTGGGCATCGGTTCAGTAGCTATCGGCTTTGCTTTTAAAGATATTTTCCAAAACTTGCTATCGGGTATTTTGTTATTGTTATCAGAGCCATTTCGTATCGGCGATCAAATCGTCTCCGGTAGTTTTGAAGGTACCGTTGAAGATATCAAAATCCGTGCTACTACTATTCGTACCTATGATGGTCGACAAGTAGTCATCCCTAACTCAGACCTTTATACCTCGGCCTTGACGGTCAACACCGCTTATAAACAGCGCCGCTTACAGCTAGCTGTGGGCATCGGTTATGCTGATGATATTGAACAGGCCAAAGCACAGATCATCCAAGCGTTAACTAGAGCAGAGACGGTTTCAACCTTAGCTGCACCAAGCGTTATCGCTACTAATTTGGGAGATTCAACGGTTGATTTGATCGTGCGCTGGTTCATTGAAGATGGTACCCAAGCCAACAAAGTGGCTTCTATTGATCAAGTCCTGATCGAAGTCAAAAAAGCGCTGGATAGCGCCGGTATAGATATGCCATTCCCAGTACGTACTTTAGATTTAAGTGATCCTTCAGTATCAGCCATAGCCAAGCAAATAAAGCAGCAACAGGATAAGGATAGCTAGGTTTAGCAACTGGGTTTAGTAAGCAACTGGGGCTGCTAAGTAGTTTGCATAAACCGCTGCTAGCTGTAGTGACTAATTTGAGTAATTGCTGGCCGATCTATGGTCTATTGGCTGGTCAAATTCGTTATGGTAGCTAAGGTTTGAGCACAAAAAAACCGCCACTATCGAGGATAGAGCGGTTTCATAGTTCCACTGAGCTATTAATAGTATTAGTCGTCTTTATCTACTTGGTAATCATCATGGCATGATTTACAGCTTTTACCGACCGCACCAACAGCCATCTTTATATCGTCAGCAGAAGTTGCTGTTTGTGCCACAACATTCAACTCAGCACTAGCCTGCTGAAAATCTTCCGCTTTGGCTTTGAAGTCGGCCATATCAGTCCAAACTGCTTCTTTAGCATTACCAATGGCTGCTTTATCTTCAAAATGAACCCAAGGGCTCTTAGATTCTTCCGCTAAAAATGAGGCTTGCTCTTTTAAAGTTACCGCATCAAAAGTATCAGGCTCTTTTACCATCCCACCTATTGATTTCATGGTATCACCGTAGTTCTTCATGATATCTTGACGGGCTTTTACATCAGGATTGGTAGGGCCGCTACAGGCGCTTAAGCCTAGTGCCAAAGTCATCAAAGTGACGCTAGTGATAGATTTTAATGAGGTAAGGTTATAAAATTTTGACATAGTAAAACTCCTTTATACGTGGCTTGTGATAAGCGTATTAAATCATACTGACCTTAAAGTGCTTATGCAAAAACAAGTGGCTACGTTAGACTAGCTATAAATAAAGTATCTCTTATAAAGTTAAGGTCAGCTACAGGAGCTGACCTTCGGATATGCTAAACGTTTACTAGCAAATCTAATTTTATAACGTAAGACATTTATCTGCTTATCAGAGTTATTATGCCAATAAAGACTATAAAGTCAACCAATCCCGAGGTTTTAAGTAGAAGTCAGTCAATTCAAACTCTGGCGTACCAGCTACAGGCTCGAAGCGGTAGTGCCAACTGGCAAGCGGTGGCATGCTAACTAAGATTGATTCAATGCGGCCATTACTCTGTAAGCCGAACAAAGTTCCACGGTCATAGACTAGATTATATTCAACGTAGCGACCACGACGATAAAGCTGAAATTCGCGCTGCTCGTCAGTATAAGGCAGATCTTTGCGCTGCTCAAAGATGGGAATAATACCGTCGAGGTAGCCCTGACCAACTGCTTGCATAAGTTGAAAACAAGTATCGAAGTCCCAGCCACGACTTTCAGTATTGACATCATCGTAGAACAGACCGCCAACACCGCGCTGCTCATCACGATGACGTAAATGGAAATACTCATCACACCATTGTTTAAAGTCCGAGTAGATATTGTCACCAAAAGGCACACACAAGTCATGACAGACTTGATGCCAATGCACACAATCTGCCAATACTGGATAAAAAGGCGTCAAGTCAAAACCGCCACCGAACCACCAAATAGGCTCTTTACCAGCCGCTTCGGCGACGAATAGACGCACGTTAGCATGGCTAGTAGGGACGTTAGGATTCTTGGGATGTACTACCAAAGACACGCCCAGCGCTTGCGCTTTACGTCCGGCAATATCAGGATGACGAGCAGTTGCTGAGGCTGGCAAGTTGCTGACATGAATATGGCTAAACATCACCCCAGCTTTTTCGATTACCTTGCCATCAGCTAAAATACAAGATCGACCACCGCCACCTTCAGGACGCTCCCAATCATCGGCCACAAAAGTAGCTGTACCGCCGTCAGCGCTTTCTTGCGCTTCTAGGGTCTGACAAATTTTGGCTTGTAGTCCTACTAAAAATTCACGAACTCGTAGTAGATCAGCTGCCGTTACGCCGCCCTCAGATTCTGAAGTGTCTGTGCGGGCAAGGGGTGTAGGATTTAATTTAGGAATAGTCATAAAGATCTCTATTATTATAATGAAGGTTTAGGACTTAGAACTCAGCAGTGGCAACTTAGAACTCAGCAATCGTCAATTCACAAAACGCTCTAACTAATGATCGCTCTAGTATTAAGCATTGAGAAACTAAGGTCTTAATGGTCAGAGGCTTTAAAGCGCTATTTTTTATTATCAAAGTACCAGCAGTGTTCTAAATTTCCGGGTCTAGTAAATGGCCCATGCGATCACGTTTAGTGGCCAAATAATCAGCATTCATAGCATTGACCCCTACTACTAGAGGCACGCGCTCAACCACTTCGATATCATGCTCAGTTAGATAAGCGATTTTGTCTGGATTGTTAGTAATTAGTCGAACCTTGTCAACGGCTACATGAGCCAGCATAGCGCCACACATATCATAAGTGCGAGCATCGGCTGGAAAGCCTAGCATAAGATTGGCATCCAAAGTATCATGACCTTGATCTTGCAGGGCATAGGCTCGGATCTTATTGGTCAAGCCAATTCCGCGACCTTCTTGACGCAAATATAAGATAGCGCCACAGCCTTCCGCTTGAATGGCCTGCATGGCGGTATTTAGTTGCGCCCCACAATCACATTTAAGCGAGCTAAAAGCATCGCCGGTTAGACATTCAGAGTGAATACGTACTAAAGGCACTGTTTTATGATGCTCATCAAGCTGCTGACCTCCGTTATTACTAGCCGCATTTACACTGGGCAAAACCTTGTAAGTTGACTTGTTATTAGTGTTTTCAGCTGAGCGGTCAGTAGCAGTAATAGCAGCCACTTGGTTACTGCTAATGGTGCTAATGGCACTACGCAAGGTATCTTGCTCGTCAACAGGCAGGCCAACTGTGAGCATTACATGCTCTTGACCATCACCGTTTTCAAACATGTGGATATCGAACTCGCCATGACGAGTAGGTAATTTAGCACTGGTAATAAAATGATATGACATTACTGTCCTGCATAGGCCGATGATGTAAACGGTACAAAGTATGAGTGTTATGATTATTGGGCTGATGGCGACCTTGTTAGTAGGTAAGCTATTAGTAACCGATAAATAACAACGATGAGTGCTAGCTATATTGGCATCAATACCCAGAATACTAGTCTACGTTAGCTTTACTAGTCACTTCACTAGCAATAAAACACATAAAATTCACAGAGTAGCCACGATGATTGGAGCGATGGGCTAAAAAAAATGCTATTATGCCATACTATTTTAACAGATACAGTCCCGAGTCTTTGCCCTTACATTACTGTATCGTCATCAACATTTAGTATGAATACTCAGCAACAGTGTTTATTATTGAGTCTTACTATAAATGATTAGTGGCGATGCACTAAACATATCGTTATCTACAATCAATAATTGCAAGCTTTATGCCGCTATTGTCAAGATTGTAGAATATCCATGTCTCCGCATCATAACGATAACGGAGCGCATTTGATAGGGTAAGGCGGCACCTTGTCAGCAGATTGGTAGGTATAGCACGGTTTATGCAGCAGTCACCTCATTCCCCACAGTCTCGGTCAGCGTCTACTTCGACGTCATCAGCTACTGAGTCTGCTGCACACCTAAACGGTTTGCAACAGACTTATGTGACGATTCCGCATACACGTCCTCAGACCTTGTTATTGGATAGTATCGATAATCCCTCTGACCTTAAGACGTTATCTACCGATAAGCTAATCACTCTAGCTGACGAGTTACGCTTGTTTTTATTATATGCAGTTGGTCAAAGTGGCGGTCATTTCGGTGCCAACTTGGGCGTGGTTGAACTTACTATTGCTTTGCATTATTTATTAGATGCACCGCGTGATCAGATTGTCTGGGATGTAGGTCATCAAGCTTATGGTCATAAAGTCCTGACCAGCCGCCGTGAAAAACTCATTGGTATTCGTGCTAAGGCGGGCCTAACGGCGTTTCCTGAGCGTGCAGAATCTATCTACGACACCTTTGGGGTAGGTCATTCATCGACTTCTATTTCAGCCGGCCTAGGCATGAGCTTAGCCTTGCGTTACCAAAAGCGTGAGCAGACAGTCGCTTGTATTATCGGTGATGGTGCTATGAGCGGTGGCATGGCTTTTGAAGCGATGAATGATGCGGTGCAACAAGATGCTGATTTATTGGTTATCCTTAATGATAACGATATGTCTATATCTTGTTCGATAGGGGGCTTTTCACGGCATTTAGCGATGTTGTGGGAGTCCGGCTATCAAGTTGATATTTCAGAAACGGGTGAACCAGTTCTGCGTCAGCGCCCTAGCATGCAGGACTTCGATCGACGCAAACGTCATAAGCAGCATCGTGAGGTGCCTAAGATTGAAGATAATTTATTTAAAGCTATTGGCTTTACCTACTTTGGCCCATTTGACGGTCATAATTTGCCGGAGCTTCTGCGGGTATTAGGTAGAGCCAAGCAGATAAAAGGCCCAGTATTAGTTCATATCTATACTACTAAAGGCAAAGGCTTTGCGCCTGCTGAAGCAGATCCTGTTGGCTTTCATGCCATAGGTAAAGTAGCCGCTGTTGACAGTGTGAAAGATTTGCAGACTAAGCCTGACTTGCAGCAAAAAACGCCTCTGAAGTATTCGCAAGTATTTGGACAGTTTTTGTGTGACAAAGCGCCACAGGATGATAAACTGCTGGCCATTACTCCGGCTATGGAAGAAGGCTCGGGAATGACGGACTTCGCTCGTCAATATCCTGAGCGTTTTTTCGATGTGGCGATTGCTGAGCAGCATGCAGTGACCCTAGCGGCAGGGATGGCTACTCAAGGTGTTAAGCCTATAGTAGCTATTTATTCCACCTTTTTACAGCGCGGCTATGATCAGCTCATTCATGATGTGGCCTTACAGAATCTGGATGTAACCTTTGCCATCGATCGTGCTGGCTTGGTGGGGGAAGATGGGGCAACTCACGCAGGAATATTTGATTTTGCCTTCTTGCGTTGTGTTCCTAATATACTAATTGCTGCCCCTAAAGATGAAAACGAGTGCTACCATCTATTGAATACTTGTTATGAGTATCAAGGCTGTAGTGCCGTACGTTATCCACGTGGTAATGGGGTAGGCGCTGCTATTGAGCTACCAGCACAGCAATATCCAATAGGGCGCGGAGTAGTGGAGTTAGTATTAGGCGCAGATAATGCGGTCACTAAGCTGGCGATTTTAGCCTTTGGTACTTTAGTTGCGACAGCGCAACAAGCTGCTGCTATGCTGATGGATAGTCATACTGATATTCAAGTCCAAGTGGTCAATATGCGCTGGGTCAAACCTCTAGACACTCAACTGTTAGAGAGCTTGATTAGCCAAGGAGTCACCCACATTGCTACTGTAGAAGAGCATGTGATTATGGGCGGCGCTGGCAGTGCGGTAAATGAGTATTTGCTAAATAGCTCGCCGGCCTTTAAGGCTAATAGACCGGCTATTGCTAATATTGGTATTCCTGATAGCTTTTTGGCTCATGGTTCACCTTTAGAGCAGTTAGTTGATGCTGGTTTAGATACGACTGGTGTGGTTGCCCAGTTACAAGCCCTAGTAGTCTGATAGTGGCTGTAATAGGCGCCTACTAAATAGTGGGCTGCTATTACAGCCATTATTTTTATAGCAATTGTTGTTAAACTTACGGTTGCTAAAATCGCTGTTATTAGAGCCACTAGGTAATAATTTCACAGCGCTTTAAAAGCAAAAAACTTTATAGATCATCTCTTTAGAGTTATATTATTTTACAGCTTAAACACTATTTCGTTTTTTATTCCTCAAACAGACAGGTTATTTATGGAACCCATGGTTGTCATCGCAGCGCGTGCTGCTGAAAAAGTTGGTAAAGAGATTTTATACGCGCATCAAAACCGCCATAAAGTTGAATTTGATATTGAGTCAAAAGGTTTAGATGGGCTAGTAACGCGTATCGATCGCTTTAGCGAAAAGTTGACTATTGAGACCTTGAAGAGTAGCTATCCTACTCATTCGTTCTTAGGTGAAGAGTTCGGCATGCAAGAAGGTCGCGGCGAAGATGCTGACTGGTGCTGGATTATTGATCCTCTTGATGGCACCAAAAACTTTGTGCATGGTATTCCACAGTTTTGTGTGTCTATTGCCGTTCAACACAAAGGCGTTACCCAACATGGCGTAGTCTATGATCCTGTCCGTGACGAGATGTTCTCTGCTAGCCGTGGTAAAGGCGCTCGTCTAAATCAGCGCCGGATCAACGTCAGTGAGCGCAAAACTATTGAGGGCGGTCTATTTACTACCGGTCATCCTTTAGAGCGTACACGTAACAATGAAGTGGTTTCTTATGCTAAACAGCATTTTGACAGCTTATTGAAGATTACTGAAGAAGGTGGTCAAATTCGTCGTTTAGGTTCAGCGGCGCTAGATCTATGTTATGTCGCTGCTGGCCGTCTTGATGGCTATTTCGAGATGTCGATTAAGCCGTGGGATATTGCTGCTGGTGAGCTGATCGTTACTGAAGCTCGCGGTACTGTAGTTGATCATACCGGTGCTCATAACTCTATGACTACAGGCTCAATTTTTGCTTGTAATATCAAGTTGTTAAAGCCTTTGATGCAAGTAGTTGTGCCTATCTGGGGCGATGCAGTTTAAGCGATTATTTAGCGACTGCTAAAAGCTAGATAGTGTTTATAAAAAAAGCTGACTCTTTAATAGAGTCAGCTTTTTTGTGCGGCTAATTAAGGCTCAAAGCCGGTTATTGAAGGGTTGTTACTTAAAATTGTTACTTAAAATTGTTACTTAAGGTGATTACTAAAGGCTTATTACCGAAACAGTGTTAATGAAACTTGAGTGTTTAACCTTAAATATTAGCGATTCAATACTGGGCAATGACTACTTCTCACGTAAGCCCAAACGTTTCTCTTCACTGATACTTTCTAACAAGCTCAGCTCTTCTTCGATCAATGCTAGCATATCTTGCACATGAGGCAAGATTTTACTACAAGCGGTAATACAAAATTCAATTTTGTCTTGATAACTAGCCAGAGTAATGTTCAACGCTTGTCCATCTACTAGAATAGAAGCGGGATACAAGGCTTTGAGCGGTGCGCCATTCCAGTACAGCTGCTTTTTGGAACCCGGTACATTGGAGATAATTAAGTTAAAAGCCTGCTTTCTAGGGAACAGCCCGGTGAATACATTTAGTCCTTCCCAAGCATAAGCTACGGCACTGTAATTGATAACTTGTGCTTGGTTCATTCGGCGAAAGCGACGCTTACCACTATTCATACTGTCATGAATCAGTTGCATACGCTTTACTGGATCGTCTAAGTGAGTCGCCAAATTGGCCATCAAAAATGAGATTTGATTGCCAGAGTCGCTATCATCACAACGCAATGACATCGGTACAAAGCCTATCAGTGGCTTAGTGGGTAGGGCATTCATATCCAATAAATAACGACGAATCGCTCCTGAACAAACTGCCAGCACCACGTCATTCTGGTTCATCTCAAAGCTATCAGCGATGCTATAAAAACGCTTAATATCATAAGACTGCGCTGCGATACGCCGCGAGGCTGAAATACGTTGATTAAGTATACTCATAGGCGCATCAAAAGTGCCAACATAATCGATATCGCCACTATGCTTTAGATTGTCTATTAGCTCAGTGAATACCGGTTTGATAGTAGACAGTTGCTCTTTGATGATGCGTATAACTGAACGTGCTGCAGGCTGCACTCTTTCAGCTTTATTGCCATGACGAGTCATCAGCGACCATAGCGGCAACGTCATCGGTTCGGTTGGTGATTGTGACAATGCCTTTTCAACGATGCGCATGGCAGCAATACCATCAACCAAAGAATGGTGGATTTTAAAGTATAAAGCAAAGCGCCCAGGCCTACCTTCGAACTCAGGTAAGATCCCTTCGATGACATGACACTCCCATAGCGGCATAGCGCGATCAAGCAAGCGACTGTGCTCTTTCGATATGTACATCAATAGCTCACGCACCCGACCAGGATTAGGTAGCGCGACATGGCGGAAGTGATGTTCAACATCGAACTGATCGTCTTGTTTCCAAAAAATTAAATTTTCTAGCACTTGGTTAAAAGGAAAACTTGGCGGCACCGTTGAGGTCTGCATCTGCTGCACTAATTTATAAACAAAATCGCTATCGGCACTTTGTTCATCTTCAGGGAGCTCAAACAAAAACAAACCACCGACATGCATAGGTTGTTTGCGCGACTCTAACAGTAAAAATAATTGATCAACGGCGGTCATAAGTCGCATAATAAGTCCTTTTACGGCGATTAGTAATTAATGAGATGATAACTTATAAAAATTTACTAAAAAATTTTAGCCAAGTTGGCAGTGGACAGCTTATCGAAAGCAGTTACCTACCAACTTGTTATTGCAAAGTTTTTATTGGAAAAAATAGCCAGTTTGCGGTGAGCTGGCAGTAGCCATTCTGCGCATCGGCATACGTCCTGCCAAAAATGCTTGGCGTCCTGCCCAAACCCCATGCTTCATCGCCTGCGCCATCATTACCGGATTTTGTGCATTGGCAATCGCTGAGTTCATTAGCACCCCATCACAGCCAAGCTCCATGGCAATAGCGGCATCTGATGCCGTACCTACGCCAGCATCTACTAGCACTGGTACTTTAGCATTTTCAATTATCAAGCTGAGTGTATGGCGATTGAGAAGACCTAGACCTGAGCCAATCAAGCTACCCAAAGGCATGATAGCTACGCAGCCCATGCTCTCAAGCTCTTGTGCGACTATCGGGTCATCTGAGGTATAAACCATGACCTCAAAACCATCATCGATCAAAATTCTAGCTGCTTTTAGCGTTTCCATAACATTGGGATAGAGACTAGTCTCATCGCCCAACACTTCTAACTTCACTAGATTATGCCCTCCTAATAGCTCGCGAGCAAGCTTACAAGTGCGCACGGCACTATCACTATCATAGCAGCCAGCAGTGTTTGGCAGAATAGTGTATTTATCTGGAGAGATTACATCTAATAGATTGGGTTCATTACGGTTCTGGCCTATATTAGTTCGACGAATAGCTACGGTAACGATTTCTGCAGCAGAGGCGGCAATGGCTGCACCAGTCTCGTTCATGTCTTTATATTTACCGGTACCAACCAACAATCGTGATGAAAAAGTACGGCTGCCTACTGTAAAGCTGTCTGAGCCTAATGAGTTTTGTTGATTAGTAGTGGCTTCTTGGGTGTTAGCTTGTGACATAGATAGAGTCCTGATAACGGATAGGCAATAAAAGTAAAACAGCGACTAAAGTTAGGCTGGATTAATCAGCCCTTTATAGCGATTAGTGATCGCTATAGGCAGCTATCAACTCAGCGAATAAAGCATAGAGTCTGTTTATTGATAACCTGCTGTAGGTATAACAAAATGTTATTATAACAAACTCATCTAAACTCACGACCACTCTTTTTGCCTTTTCACTCAACAGTTAGCTTGTTAATAAATAGAGGTTTATTAGCCGGTTTTAGGAAGTTTATTAGCGAGTGGTTAGAGTATTTATTGGCTGATTGTTACAGTCATTAATAACTAGCTATTAGTTGCTTATTAGGGCGATGATTGCAGTAGCTAGCAAATAAAGTAGCTGTTGAATTAAGCAACTGTTAAATAAAGCAACTATGCCCGCAAATCGCTGAGTATTGCTTTACCTTGAGCCACCCAACATTCTTTGTCAGGTCCTTCTTATGATGCAATTGCCTTACAGTTTTGCCAAGCGCCATCAGCTATTAATCCTTTTGGCTATTGATCCTGAGCTGCCGCCGACCTTAGTATTGACTAAGGCGACGCCGCTATCTGCTATCAACGAAGCAGTACGGTTTTTGCAGCAGCAAGGTATACCAAGTGTACCGACTTACGAGAGCATCAGTCCTGAGGATTTTGAAAAGCGCATGAATGCGGCTTATTCGGGTAACACGGGCGAGTCGCAACATATTGCTGCTGGTTTAGAAGATCATCCTGACCTAGATAGCCTAGCGGATAGTGTTCCTGAAACCGAAGATCTTATGGACAGCCAAGATGATGCGCCTATTATTCGTCTTATAAATGCACTGCTGTCAGAAGCGATTCGTCTCAATGCCTCAGATATACATATTGAGACTTTTGAGAAGCGTCTAGTGGTGCGTTTTCGTGTCGATGGCGAGCTCAAAGAAATCATCACTCCCAAAAGACAGCTGGCACCATTGCTAGTATCTCGTATCAAAGTCATGGCTAAACTTGATATCGCTGAGAAACGAGTACCACAGGATGGTCGTATCAGTCTCAGGTTAGCAGGCAGAGAAGTCGATGTTCGTGTCTCGACGCTACCTTCAAGTTTTGGTGAGCGAGTAGTGATGCGGCTACTAGATAAGCAAGCTGGGCGCTTGAATATGACCTATCTAGGCTTATCTGATGACGACTATCAACAGCTTAAGCGCTTGATCTATCAGCCACACGGCATTATTTTAGTCACCGGTCCTACAGGCTCTGGTAAAACCACTACTTTGTATGCAGGCTTAACTGATCTTAATGATCAGACTCGCAATATCTTGACCGCTGAGGATCCTATTGAGTTTCAGCTCGATGGTATTGGACAGACACAAGTGAATAATAAAGTTGATATGACTTTTGCGAAGAGCTTGCGGGCTATGTTACGCCAAGATCCAGACGTAGTTATGGTCGGGGAGATTCGTGATCTTGAGACCGCTGAGATTGCTGTGCAAGCCTCATTAACCGGTCACTTAGTCCTATCAACTTTGTACACTAATACCGCTATCGGTGCAGTAACTCGTCTGCAAGATATGGGCGTAGAGCCGTTCTTATTGTCATCCTCATTGATAGGGGTAGTCGCTCAGCGTTTAGTACGTACTTTATGCAGCCATTGTCATAGTTGGCAAGTAGCAGATCCTGAGCAAGCCAAGCTATTTAACGAGATTGATCTGCCAATCGATAGCGTAATAAAAATACCTAAGGCGGTCGGTTGTGATAAGTGTAATCAATCAGGGTTTAAAGGACGTACTGCGCTATATGAAGTCGTCCCTGTGGATGATACTTTGCGACGAATGATTCATAGTAATATCGCAGAGTATGAGCTGGAGGAATACGCGCGTAAAAACACTCCTTCTATCCGTGCTGATGGACTACGTAAGGTGCTGGCAGGACGTACTACTTTAGAGGAAGTGCTACGCGTCACTAAAGAAAGCGCCATGCTCGATGCTCGATGACGCTGTGGTTATTTAACAGCAGTGTTTATTTTAAGGCTTTTTATTGAAAAGCTTTGGTTATCTAAAGTCTTTTTATAGTTAAGCCTTGGTTATTAAGCTTAACTATAAAACTATTGAGCGAAATTTATTTTGCAGCAATACATTCAATCTCAACACTAGCACCAGCGGCTAGCTCTGTAACCCCAAAGGCTGAGCGTGCTGGATAAGGCTTACTCAGCTCGCTCTGATAGACTTTATTGAAGTCGCCAAAGTCGTCCATATCAGTCAACATAGCGCTACACTTGATGATATCTGACTTTTGATAGCCGTACTCTAGCAATACCATTTGGATATTGTCTAGTGCTTGCTTAGTCTCAGTTTTGATACCGCCTTTAACTAGCTTGCCATCTTTAAAGCCAATTTGACCTGACATATATAAAGTATCGCCAACTCGTACAGCTTCTGAGAACGGGTATTTGCCACCATCACCCAAGAACAGCGGTGCAGATTTGCTATAAGTAGGATTAGCAGTAGTGGGGGCTGCATTGGCGCTGATAGCTAAGCTCAACGTGCCAGCGGCTATTATTAGTGGTATTAATGGAGTTGCTAGTAATGGGGCTGCTAAGCGACGCACTACAGCGCTAGTCATTTTGCTAGGGTTGCTAAACATAGAAGCTTCCTTATTTATAATAGTATTATTTGCTTTTCTGATGATGGTTGTTGAGCTTAATGATCGACAAAGTCGCAACTTATATCAGCAGTTATTTATTCAAATCGCTATTCGACTGTGAGTCCGCTGCTGGTTTTACGTTTTTACTGTTACTGTTACTGTTACTGTTATTGCCTTCACGTCTAGCTTCAAGCTCAGACTTAGGTATCCAAGCCCAAGTCATCTCAACTACTATAGGATCGCGCTCACTATCGGACTCCCGATCATTGATAACGCAAGGGATAATCATCTCACCTTTAGGAGTATTTAGAATTTCCAGACGTTGCTCATCTGATAAAGTAGCGATAGCCGCTACTTGACCTTTTTTAAGCGGTCGATAAAAATTAACGGAGTAAGACTTTATTAATAATACTCGATCCATAGGTAAGTTCAAACCAAGAATAAAACCAGTAGCCGTTTCAGCGAGTAAAGTAATAGCAACGGCATGAATAGAGCCGATATGGTTCTGAACGTTTTTACTATTATTTAGACTGACGACTACTTTATTAGGCTCAACAGTTTCATAATACACGCCAGTAGTGCCAACATAAGGCACCACTTTGCCAAAAGCCTTAGATAATACTGTAGAGCGTGCAGAGGCAGGCAGATATTTAGTCACTGATAATAGTTTGGTAAACTGATTACTAATCGGCTTCAGTTTATCATTCAAAACCTCTGTTTGAGGAGTAATAGCTTTCGCAATTTTGGTAGGTAACTTGGCTTTGTTGGATAGTTTATTCAGTAATTCTGACATAGCGCATTCCTTGGATTTGAACAAAACGATAGCAGTTAATTGATACAATAAAAGCAGTAATGCTATGATTATTAAGATATTTATTAATTAGTATCTAGATTTATGTGGCCAGCTTTAGCTAGGCTAGTATCTCAATGCTATTACAACTATGGTAGCATTAACTGGCACTTTACTAATACTCATAACATAGACTGTTGCGCTTATAAAATAACCTTAGTGGAGACTTTAATTTCTAATTAACCACAGGTTACTGCGTTTGCGCTCTTTTGCTTTACTAGGTACCTTAAGCAAGTGCTATCTCTCTCAACAGCTAGGTTTATTATGCGTGACATTTCTGTGAATACTGCTACTAACGTTATTTATACGGGGGTTGCTGGTACAGGCAAGACTTATCAGTTGCTACAAATCGCTCAACAGTACACCGATCAGTTGCCAGTTATTGACCATCAGCAACTGTTGGCGCAACTGCTACAGCCACTGAGCTGGCGAGAAGTCGTCTGTTTAGTCATGCTGGATTTACGAGCTGAGCAGCAGGATTTAGCAAAAGTACCTGAGATTGTAGCGCATGAGTTATTCATCGCTAAAGCGGCCCAAAATGCCCGAGCAAAAAACCTTAATAATACCGCTTGGTCAGTGCTACAAATGTACAGTCCAGTAGACTCTAAAACCGTCAGCTGTGATAACCGTGCTAGCCAAGCTTACTTCGATAAAGATGAGAGTGGCGCTTGGTATTTATTGGCAGACAGTTTGCCATTACTGACTGATTTAGCGCAGCAGTTGACTGAGCTTAAACAAATGCAGGATGAGCAGCAGCCTAAACAAGGCCAAAGCTCTAGCGCTCAAAGTAGTCAGCGTTTTAGTATGGTCAGCTTCCACCAAGCGTATGGTTATGAGGAGTTTGTGGAAGGTATTCGCCCAGTGCTCAGCGCCGGTACTCAGAACCAGCAAAGCAGTCAAATGCACTACGATATCCAAGATGGGGCTTTTTTAAAGTTATGTCAGCGGGCAGCTAATGATCCTGAGCGGCGTTATGCGATGCTGATCGATGAGATCAATCGTGCTAATGTATCGCGAGTATTCGGCGAGCTGCTAAGCCTAATTGAGCCAGATAAACGTAGTGGTCAAGAGCAAGCTATGCAAGTGAATTTGGCCTATTCTGGTCGAGCCTTTGCCGTGCCTAATAATCTTGATATCTATGCCACTATGAATACTCAGGATCACTCTTTAGCGCCACTCGATATGGCGATGCGACGCCGTTTTCGCTTTATCGATTGTCCGCCACGGCCAGAATTATTAGCGACTATCCAAGTGCCTGATAGCCTAGAGAATGAGATTTCAAACCCGCTTAAACTATCAACTAATGCTGCTAATAATGCTCCTAATGAGCAAGCAGTGACAGTTATAGATTTAGCAAAAGTTTTGACTGGTTTAAATCAGCGTATCATACAAATATTAGGGCCAGAGGCACAATTGGGTCATGCTTTTTTATGGTCAGTGACGACTCTTAGCCAGTTACAAACCGCTCTTATTGAACAGATTATCCCGCAATTGGCGCAAGCTACGGGGGGACAGTTGGCATTACTACAGTATCTATTTAATGATGAGCAGCAACCTTTGTATGCGCAGTTTATTCAGGATAGTCAGGCGCATTTTAATAGTCAAACTAACATTCAAGCTGTCTATAGTGACCCTATGTTCAATACCCAACAGGCGCTGTTAGGTCAGTCGATGGCCGCTAACAGCTATCAAGTTAATGCGCAGCTGGTTGCTAGAACAGGTACCTTCGCTAAGGCTAATGTTTATCAACGCTTATATTAATCCGACAGTAGCTATGAGAAATCATCAATACCTGTATATAGGGGGTGAGGTTTTCCAGCTATTAGCAACTATGCTGATGCTCAAAACCATGCTGCTACCCAAAACTATACTAATACTCAAAAACATGCGGTTACCTAGAACCCTAGTGATACGGATGAATCGTAGATGCCAATAGATACTATCAATAGCCGTCAGCCCCAGCTTGCGTCAGTAAATAGACGTGGCCCATCGACTAGCAAGCATCAACAGATTGGTTTAGAGACTTTAAATAATTTAATTATTAGTGTGTTTGAGCATCAACGCTTGACGGCAAAAGACTTTAGCCAAGCTAGCGATTTTAGTTGGTTATTAGCGCAAGAGTTTGAGGTCTTCAGTTTGAAGCGCCAGCGTGGGCAGTGGCAACTAAAAGTAGGGCATTACATCGGTGTCATCATGCTCCCTAGTGGTATGACTCTTGAGATACTGCCTAAGCCTATCGCTACTGACCATAACGCCAGCACTAATGGCACAAGCACTTATGATATAGCGCTTACCCGACAGTGGGTGCAGCAAATGCTCAGTGATCTATTCGACAAGGATAATAACAGGTTACCGCATCGTAAAAACTTAGCTCAAATCAGTACTAACTTGCAACCTTTGCCCTCCTTACCGATGCAGCCTTTACCTTTGTCTGAGTGGCTAGTAAAGCAGTTTTTACAGCTACTACCACGCTATCGGCCAGCCCATCATTATCAGGCAATTGTTCAGAACAAGAGCAGGCTACAAGGTAAATTACTGATTAAAGAACAACTGCGACGCAATGCTAGGCAGCCGCATAAGTTCGTCAGCGAAGTTAGTAGTTTGAGTATAGACATGCTCAGCAATCGCTTGATAAAGAGTGCTTTAGTATTGCTTGAGCCGCTGGTGGTTCGATCATCGTGCTCTGAGCACTCTAATGGCTCAATAAGGATTTTGCCAGCACAGCCGCTACTGGCTTGGCAAGCGGTAACGGCCTGTAATCAATACGAGTTGCGCCAGCTCGATAGTTTATATTTATCAGCGAAGCGCCAGCTAGCTATGCAACCCTTAGCACGTGAACAGCTGCAAAGCGCTCAGCAGTTATTAGAGTGGGCCTACTGGCTGCTACAGAGGCAGCAGCTAGCTGTGCAGGTAGGTAACAGCCTGAGAGCCAACAACAGTGCTCTGGCGGCAGCTAGGCAGCCAAGGCTATGCATATTATTCAACATGAACCAAGCTTTTGAGCAATGGGCCAGTTTACGCATCGCTATGAGTTTTGAGCAGCTCGATACTAATTATCAAACCATATATCAGTCGCAGCACAGTTGGCTAAGAGATAAGTGGGGTCAAAATTGTTTGTCTATGCGCCCCGATCTTTTGATTGGCAAGCGGTTTACTAGTACGAGTGATAGTCGTGATGCTGATAGCGTCAATGGTTTTTGCAACAATACTCATCTTAATACCAATAACAATGCTGACAATGCTGTTGATCAAAATCATCATCACCAGCTCAATGGTGCTCAAGACTCTTTTAACTGTAGTCACGTGATCGATATAAAATGGAAGGCTTTAGCACAGCCATCAGCTATCAGTGCCAGTGACGCCTACCAGCTGACCAGCTATGCCCAAGCTTATCAAGCTGAGCAAGTCTGGTTAGTTTATCCGGTTGCTAATGCCAGTATTAATAATATTCACCGACCTACTGTGTTGAAACAGCACAGGGCTACAGAGCACTCTGACCGTAGCCAGCAGGCAGAGTTATGGCTAATGCCGTTTAATGTCCTAACCGCCACCTTAAATGACTGGCCGCTAGTGACAAAGTAGAGCCTATTAGCCATAGAATTGCGGTTTTAATAAAAAAATAGCTTTTATTTTAAAATAATTGAAAATAGGTGTTGACAGGGAGGCCATAAGCCCTTAATATGTGCACCTCGATAGCGAGGAACGTTAACCAGTTAGCAGCACTATTAACCAGTTAATACAATCGTTTTATCGAGGTAATAGAGAACATCGGAGTGTGGCGCAGTTTGGTAGCGCATCTGGTTTGGGACCAGAGGGTCGTAGGTTCGAATCCTATCACTCCGACCATCTATTTTAAGAGCCTTACAGGCTTTTTTTTATGTATAAAGGTTTAGTTGTTTATAAGCCTAGATAGGTAAAAAGCCCTTAAGAGCGCCTGTAGCTCAGCTGGATAGAGCATCTCCCTTCTAAGGAGGTGGCCGCAGGTTCGAATCCTGCCAGGCGCACCATTTAGCCTGAAAATATTGCCTATTATTGGCAACAGTTATGGCGGTTGTAGCTCAGTTGGTAGAGCCCCGGGTTGTGATCTCGGTTGTCGTGGGTTCGAGTCCCATCAGTCGCCCCATATTTTATTCTGTATAGTTCATTAAATTTATAAAACACCATTTGCCTCTTTTGGCATTTTTTTTCGTCTGCGTTTTTAGTTGCTCCCTCTACTCTCAATTGCCAGTATATTTAAAGTATTGGTCATCAGCCTCATTTATCAAACCTTGCTATATTTACCCCTCTAAATTTAACCGATATGCAGCGTACTTATATTCTTACTTAAAGTCCAAAATAAGCGATTTACCTTGTATGATGGCTATTGAGTAGTTTATTTTGCTATGGTTGACTAATCAGTCAAGACACCATTAAGGAAGTAGGTTATGGACGCACTGAGTGTATTACTACAAGAAGTGCATTTGATTGAAACAAAATATCACCGTTTAAATGGTTGTGGTGATTGGTCTTATTCTTTTTCTAGAAAAGACACTATTATGTTTTATTTAGTACTATCTGGTAGCTTCTGTATTGATATAGGCAATGAAGTACGACAAGCGAATACTGGTGATACGATTATGATTTCTAACGCCACTCAGCACGTGAGTTATGCGTCACATCACAATGGCGATAACGCCAAACCTTTAGATGACTTACTGACTATTGATGACAGTGATATCCTGCAACTTAATAGTGGCGATGATAACAATGCTTGCTTAATATTGATTGAATGCCAGTACGATAAACAAATGATTCGTCCTTTATTATCAGTATTACCCTCTATGTTGCCAGAGCTAGGGGTCAAATCAGATGGTCGCTTCGGCGTTATGGATGTAGAGGTTAAGCTATTAGCCTTAGAGTCTGAGCATCAGCGTATGGGCAAGACAGCGGTGATCAATCATTGGGCTAGTATTATGATGATTGAATGTTTACGCACTTATATAGAGAGCTTGCCTGAGGCTACAGACAGCTGGTTACAAGCCATGAAAGATCCCTATCTGGCCAAAGCACTAGCAGCGATGCATGATGCGCCTAATAATAACTGGACTATTCATAGGCTTGCGGAAGTCGCTGGCATGTCACGATCGAGCTTTGCGCAAAGATTTAAGGACGTAGTGGGCATGCCGCCACTGACTTACTTGATTGATTACCGACTACGGCTAGCAGCACGCTATTTACGCTTGCAACAGAACAGCATTAGCCGGATTAGTGAGTTAGTAGGTTACGCTTCAGACTCAACTTTTAGCCAAGCATTCAAACGCGTTTATGGGGTTTCGCCAAAAGCTTATCGTCAGAAGTATCGCCAAAAGCTAATCTCCTAAGGATCGATGCGGTGATCGAAGGTTCAACACGGCCTAGTAGTTCTATTTTATTTACACGGATCAATGGCTCTTAGTCAGTAGCTTTGACTATTGAGGCAAGCTACTAAAGCCATAGCGTTAAGGTGTTTTTTAAGCCTTAACGCTATTTTTTTGTCGCTGTTAAAGCAATTGCTGCTGGCTGAGTCTTTGCTAGTAGCACAGCTGACAAGCTAAGTCAGTTAAGGTACTATAGAGCAGTTAATTCACTCATATATATTGTATGATCGCTATTTAGACAATCTACATTTTTGACTGGTGATAGTAAGTTATGACTCGACCCATTTTGAAGAGCAGCGCCAAAGTAGCGCTTACCAATAGCAATGAGGCCGCAACTGCCGACATTATCGTAGAGGGGCTTGGCTGTGAAGACTTGACTACTACGCAACACGATTCGCTGAGCTTAGCGTCAGCAGTATTGAATAAAGCTGAGCTGTTAGCGTTGTTCACTTTGCCTGAAGCGTTTAGTGCTAATGTTAATACGGATGTGAGCGCTGCTATTAATAGTGCCGCTGCTGTCAATTTAGTTGATGCTGAGATTAACAAAGATACTATCGAATTAACGGTCGCTGAGCAGCGTTTAGCGCTTTATCATCGCCAGCATCAGCGTACTCGGTTATTGTATCAAGCCTCTGCTAGTAGTCGGCCAACTTATCTAGTCCAAAATCTAAAAACGCAATTTGTAGAATATCAGCAATATTTACTAGCACAGCAGCTAGATAAACGTGGGCTTATCGATATCGATGCCATCGAGCGTTTGTGGCAGCAGCTGCATGTAGTGGATGACATCATCGCTGATATAGTGCGTCATATGCCCGCTCAACAGCCCGCAGGCTGGCAATTGACGGCGCAAGATGGGCACAATCCTCTAAGTATGCCTACTGTTGGCAAGCTCAAACACTTGAAGCCGATAGCCGACTTAGCTAGTCTTAACAGTTATGTGCTCAGTCATTTTGGCGTTAGTAGCTTTACTTATGATCGTGGCTATTATATTGGTCATGTGGTCGGTTATTTATTCAGCTGTTATTTCTGTGCTCATCTGTCTATTAATTATGGGGTGACTGCACTTGGCGAGCATGTGGTACTGGATTTTGATTATGCTAGCCTTGACACTCCTTATATGGTGCGCTTACTTCAAGGACTTGATGGCTACTGCAAAAAACGTATTTATCAGCTGGCGGTTATCTGTGCCAGGTTAAGTGTTTATGCTTCTGATAAGCGTATTGAAAGAATGTTGATCGCTGAGGTTAATGATTTTGATAAAAAACTACAACAGCAGCACTTAGATGTTTTATTATTGCAAGGAGTAATGCCTGAGAGCAGTGATCCGACGCCTCTTTTTTGACTATAGGTTTTGCTCCTAAAGCGCCAGTTGCCGTTTGACTATTTAATGGCAATCTACCTATTAACTAATTATGAACTGACGATTTATCTACAAACGGTTGAGCGCTAGGTATAAAAGAGCTAATCGCTACCGTCTTTTGCCCACTTGCTTTAGGATAATCAAAGCTATGCCTGCTTATCATTATAAGGCCCTTGATGATCAAGGAGCCGTTCAAAAAGGCTTGCTTGAGGGTGATTCTGCGCGACAAATACGTCAGCAGCTACGTGATAAGCAGTGGACCCCAGTCGATGTTAGCGCTGTCAATGATAAGCACAGTAAACATAAAAGCCGCTATAAGAAACCCTCTGCTTATGAGCTGGCACTACTGACCCGTCAATTATCAGTCCTACTTGCGGCCGGCATTCCCCTAGAAGAAACCCTCGCTGCTGTCGCCAAACAATCCCCCAAGACCCATATTAAGTCTTTGATGCTAGCGGTGCGTGCGCATGTACTAGAGGGCTTGAGTTTAGCTCGATCCTTACAACAAGCCGCCAGTTTCCCACCGCTATACATTGCTACTATTGCTGCTGGGGAGAAATCTGGACACCTTGATCTGATCCTTAATCAGCTGGCAGATTACACCGAAAACCGCTTTGCACTGCAAAAGAAGATCCAAGGTGCTATGGTTTATCCTATCGTCTTGATGGTTATGGCTTTGGCGGTGATTATGGGTTTGATGAGCTTTGTAGTCCCCAAAATAGTCAAGGTATTTGAGCAATCTGAGCAAGCGCTACCATTAATCACTCAAATCGTGCTGTCCTTGTCTAACTTAATCACTCAATGGTGGTGGTTAATGCTGATAGTTTTAGCCAGTATTAGCTTATTATTCTATCGTTTTGCGCAGACGCAAGCAGGCAAGCTAACCTTAGATAGCTTAGTCCTCAGATTGCCGATATTGGCACGTTTATCTAAAGGTCTTAATGCGGCGCGTTTCGCTAGTACTCTGGCGATATTAGTGCGCTCAGGCGTACCGCTAATCGAAGCACTACACATTGGTGCGGCTGTTACTACTAACTTACATATTCAACGCAATATCATTACCGCCGCTGATCGGGTTACTGAAGGGGCAAGCTTATCCAGCCAATTGGAAAAATCCAGTTATTTTCCACCGATGATGGTACAGATGATCAAAAGTGGCGAAAACTCAGGCGAGCTTGAAAACATGCTTAGTCGAGCGGCAAACATGCAAGAAGCTGAAGCCACGAATTTTATTAGTACTTTATTATCCTTACTAGAGCCGCTAATGTTAGTGCTGATGGGGGTAGTAGTAATGATTATCGTCATGGCCGTCATGCTACCTATCGTTAATATGAATGACTTAGCAGGCTGATACCTACTACGGCGCACTAAGTTGACTCAATAGCGAAAATGGCCCAGTCAAATCAGTCAATATCTTCTAAAGATTATAGCTGGCCTATAACCCTTGTATAATTAATCCTCATTAACCACCCCTTTAGACTCACTCCTCTATATAGCGGATATTTACCGCTAAAGTCCCAAATAGCATCAATAGCTTCGACGGCTGTTCGACAGGGATCTGCAGGCAAAATCTAGATGAATAGCACCCAGCAGTAAGCCTGTATCTAGTACTGAGCAGCGACGGCATTCCTATACTTTCTATTACAGATGTTTTACTTAATTTAGCTTTAGGTTTCTTAAGCTTTACTTACTGTATTAGATTGATGCTTGATAAGGGTTTTTACTATTACTAGCCAATTCATTGGTTTATAGTGGCCAATGTCAGGTTGTTGTCATGTATAGCTGTGGTTTTAGTAATGAGTAATCACTGATAGCATTAAAGACCAATAAGGTATCAATAATAGCTGTCAGAGGTAGAGAACAAAGGTAGATAAATTTAAAACCATGGTCTATAGTGACTAAGGTCTAATTATTTATTTCAGTATGAACTACTACAAGAGTGACGACATCAGTGATGACTATATTTAAGCAAAGCCAATGTAAGCCAAGCCAAGCAAGCTGTTTTGAGCAACAGGCTATAGACAATACTCAGCTAAAAATTATAAATAAAACTAGCACTATAATTTTACCTACTCATCGCCAGCAGTCAGGATTTACCCTGATTGAGATTATGGTAGTTATTGTTATTTTGGCTATCTTGGCAGGCTTAGTAGTACCAAAAGTGGTAGGACAAAGCGACAAGGCACGAGTCAAAACCACGGAAACGGCGCTAGCTACTGTCTCTAACGCTCTAGACATGTACAAAGTGGACAACTCCCGCTACCCAACCACAGCCCAAGGCTTGGATGCGCTAACTACACCGCCAGCAGATGCTAAGAACTACCCTGAAGGTGGTTATATCAAAGGCGGTTATCCAACCGATGGTTGGGAGAATGAAATGCAGTATGTGGCTCCTGGTGCTGAGGGTAAGCCTTATGACTTGTTCTCTTTGGGAGGCGATAATCAGCAAGGCGGTGAAGGCCTAGATGCTGATATCCATGCTCAGTTATAGTTATAAACTATAGATACCCAGCCAGCCAGATAGCTATCGCTGCTTGCTATCAATTGAGAGTCAATAGCTAGTAACTCATAGCTTGATAGACAGACGCCTAATATCAACCAGTAACGAGTTATTGGTTGATATTTTTTATGAGCGTTTTAGTACAGTGGGTTTAATAAGATTCTTACCGAAGCGTTTAGCAATGACAGGGTTTATATAACCTACAGTTGAATCAGTAACAATCGCCCTCATGATTATAAAACTAAAACCACAGTTCTAACCCATAACCGCTATAGCGCTATAAATTTTTATAGATCATATCTAACTATAAACCGCTCTAAACATCAGCAATAAAAGGTAGCCCTCCATGTTCACACAAAAATCAATACCCAAAACCGCAAGCAGCAAAAAATCTTCTATCTTGCTGTTGGCCTTGACTAGTATTTCTCTAGTAGCCGGATTAAGCGCTACCACTATGACTACGCAAGCTGCTGGTTTGAGTGATTTATTTGGTAATGACCAAATTGCTTCACAGTCGAAGTTTCTTCCTGTTGATAAAGCTTTTCAAGTCGTTAGTAGTAATAAAGCCAGCACTCAAGGTACGGTATTGTCTATTAACTTTGACATTACTCCTGGCCACTACGTCTATAAAGACCGTTTGACCCTAACTTTTCCTAAGGGTGTGCGTGCTACGCCTTTTAAGTTTAGTCAGTCGCCCGTATCCATCAATGATCCGACTTTTGGTAAAGTACCAGTATTCACTCAAAGAAACATGGTGGCGACTACTACTTTGACTTCTACTAATGGCAAGCCTATAAAAAATGCTGCCCTAGTGATTGGCTGGCAAGGCTGTGCCAAAGCAGGTCTTTGTTATCCACCTGAAAAGATCAAAACTACTGTAAATATAGCTCCAGCCCGTAAATAATACCTAGCGCAATGACTAGCATCTACATCGCTATTAATGGCGTAGCTATTAGTTTAGTAGCTACGCAATCATTGGCAATAAAAGCTGTAAGTAAGTATCCTGTATCAATATCTACAGTTTCACTATTAATCAGTACTAATCGGTAATAACAAGGTAGCCTTCATGTCTAGAAAGACGCCAAAACCATCATCAGTAGCAATAACGCCTACTGCTAGTAAAAAGTCTTATTTATTAGCTTTTGCTATTGCTAGCAGCGTACTAACGGTTGGGATGGGCGCTACGACTAGCCAAGCTGCCGGCTTAGGCGATTTGTTTAGTAATGATAAAAGCGCTACTCAGTCAAAATTCTTGCCAGTAGAGCAAGCTTTTAAAGTCACTAGTAGCAGTAAAGCCTCAGCTAAAGGCACAAGTTTAGCAGTGAATTTCACTATCACGCCTGGACATTATGTCTATAGAGATCAGCTGAAGTTAACTCTGCCAGCTGGTGTGATTGCAGCACCTTTTACTTTTAATCGCACTGCCGTATTAATTGATGATCCAACTTTTGGCAAAGTGCCAGTATTTGATCAAGCCAATATGGAAGCGACCACTACCTTAACTAGCACTAATGGCAAAAGTATAACTAGCGCAGCGGTAGTTGTTGGCTGGCAAGGCTGCGCTAAAGCAGGTCTTTGTTATCCTCCTGAAAAGATCAAAACTACCGTTAGTATTGCTGCTATCCCACAAAAATCAGCGCCTGTTAATACTATTAAGGCCGCTGCGGTAACAGCCGTTGTTAGCTCCCCAGCAAAAAACGCTAGCGCTGAGCCAGCAGTTGTTGCAAATGATGAGGCTGTAGAATCTGCTAATACTGAAGGCACCACTAGCATCTCCGGTGCGGATACTGCAACTATATCTGCTGCAGACACTAGTACTATCTCCGGCGCAGATACTGCAACGGACAGTATCTCTGGGGCGGATACTGAGACTAGTACTATCTCTGACACTGACACTGACACTGACACTGACACTGACACTGACACTAGCACTATGTCTGGCGCTGACAGTAGTCCAGTAGGGGATGAGGTTAATGCTACTGAGGCCAATAACGGCTTATCAGAAAGTGATCCATTTGGACTAGCAAGCCACCCTTGGTTGGCATTATTGTTATTGTTTTTAGCTGGTCTTGGCTTGGCATTTACCCCTTGTGTGCTACCGATGTTACCTATCGTGGCAAACATCGTTGCTCGTCAGCAGAATCCAACGGTCAAAAAAGGGGTGATACTGACTACTAGCTATGCGGTAGGGGTTGCTATCGCTTATGGTATCTTGGGAGCCGTGATTGCGGTATTCGGTGAGTCTCTAGGTATCATCGGTTGGCTACAGAACCCAATAATATTGATTAGCTTTGCTATTATTTTCGTATTATTAGCGCTCTATATGCTCGGGGTGTTTACTATACGTTTGCCACGTTTCATTACTAGTAAAATGCAAGGCTTAAGCCAAGCTGGTGATAGTAAATTGGGTAGCGCTGGGGGCAGTCTAGCTGCTGGCTTTTTATCGGCACTAGTTGTATCGCCTTGTGTATCAGCACCCCTATTTGGTGCCTTACTGGCGGTCTCCACTATTGGTAGTCCACTGCTAGGTTTTGCCGCTTTATTTATGTTGGGCTTTGGTTTATCAGCGCCACTTATCCTAATTGGGGCGACTCAAGGTAGCATCATGCCTAAAGCTGGCGAGTGGATGAACTGGGTCAAAGTAGGCTTTTCTTTATTACTATTTGCGGTGGCATTGCTATTAGTTGAGCGCGTATTTATATCGTCATTTATGCTATTAGTTTGGGCACTTTGGTTTATGGTAGTCGCTACTTGGGCTTGGAGCTGGTTGGGCAAAGGCCGGATGCTTACGCAAGCATTAGGGTTAGTCGCTGGTATTTGGGCGGCAACTTTAATTATTGGCGCCGCTTTAGGTAACGATGATAGTTTACACCCCTTAGAATCGTTAGGAGCTGCACCGATGATGATCCAAGCAGCTGGTGGAGCAGGCAATCAAGAGCTAGCAGCGAGTAATGCTACTGATAAGAATATTACTACCTTAGCAGAGCTGGATGTCATCACTGCTGCTAATGCTAAAGTGTTAGTGGATGTCACTGCTGAATGGTGTATCGAATGCCGGATTATGGATAAGAATTTGTTTACTAGTCGTCCAGCACAGATGCAAGGCTGGCAATTAGTGCGCTTAGATATTACAGATACCAATGAAGACTCAAAAGCTATCTTGGCTCGTTATAAGCTATTTGGTCCGCCGACGTTGCTGTATTATAAAGACGGTGAACTGGTGAATAAACAAGTTGGCGAAATAGGCCGTGAAGAGTTCGAACAGACTTTAACTACTTTGAATAAATAAGCCAAAACCACTACCTCGCTAGTGAAAGTAAGAATCAGCCAGCGCTATTAAAATAGTTGCTGGCTTTTTTTGTCAAATTTTTGCTAATGAAGTTTAAACTATAATTATCTCTCTACTAACAGCGCACTAGCTATCAAAATATAGTGATTAAATCGGCTGTGTGAGTTAGAAACAAAGGGGATCACTGAGATCTAATAGTGACTTAGTACTATAACTAACCGCAATGCTGCCGACTAAAGCACTATAGGCTGGCACATTAAATATGTGATAAAGCTAGTATAGTAGATATATATTCATTACAATAAAGTAACAATTTCAACATGCTATAGTGTTGGTTTATTAACGGCTATTGCGTTATAAGATTTTCCAATTCACCTGTTTTTCCTATCTTTTAGACCATCTGTTGGCGCTACCGCCAGTTAAGATAAAGGATCTCTATGTCTGCCGATTTTATCTCACCGCGCCACAGCGTGACTTTTTTGCCTACTTATTTAAGTATCGCCATTGGTGTGACGCTCAGCTGTTTTGCGTTTTCAGCGCAAGCAGCAACTAGTAAAACTTATAACGAATTATCAGTATCAGATGTGTTAGTCGAACAAGATAATAAGGCACCAAAAGTTATCTATAATCGCCTAAAAACCCCTAGTACGCCTGTTAGTAGCCAAAAAACGGCTAGTGAAGAATTGGTAGCTAAGCAAACCCAGCTATTCTTTGACTGCACGCAAGTACAGACTGATGGCGCACGCTTAGCTTGTTTCGATAAAGTGGCCAATCAAGGCGAAACTAATCTAGCGACAAAACAGTCACTAGACTTAGTAAAAACCCTCAAGACCACGATATCGGGTAGTCCGCAAGTGGTATTGACAGTAGATACGGATCTTGATAATGAGCAGAATACGGATCGATTACTGGCCAATCAAGATGCTGATAACGAGCCATTAAGCACTGTAGGCTTGACCAAAAATGAAGCTAAAGTGTTAGAGGATGCTGGGGTCACGCAAACTGATCTTGAAAAGTATACGCCATTAAGTTTGGCTTATGATCTCGATAAAAACAGCGAGCGCGGTACTTGGACCATTCGTCCCCATAACCCAAACTATGTGTTGCCACTATTTTATACGGCTAAGCCTAATCTAAGCCCAAATAGCCCGTCACTAGATGGAGGAGAATTCACTTCTAATGACATTCGCAACACTGAGTTAAAGTTTCAGTTATCGCTAAAATCCAAAGTTGCCGAAGATTTATTTGGTACTAATGCTGACTTATGGTTTGGTTATACCCAAGATTCGCATTGGCAAGTTTATAATGAAGATAACTCACGCCCTTTTAGAGCCACTGATTACCAGCCAGAGATTTTCCTGACTCAGCCTGTAACCGCAAATCTACCTTTTGGTGGGCGTTTACGGATGTTAGGGCTAGGGGCTATGCATCATTCAAACGGCAAGTCTGAACCAGTATCACGCTCTTGGAACCGAATATATCTAATGGGCGGGGCTGAATGGGGCAAGTTCTCTATCGTGCCACGAATATGGGCGCGCGTAAAAAATGAAGATGAATCTAGTGAAGATAATGCTGATATCGAAGATTTTATGGGTCATGGCGATGTAAAGTTCTTGTATGATTTACCTAAGCAACAGAGCATAAGTGGTACCCTCCGCTATAATACCAGCACTAACAAAGGCGCAGCTCAAATTGATTACGTTTATCCTTTGACTAAGAACGTCAATGGCTATGTGCAGTTATTCCAAGGTTATGGTGAGTCGATCATTGACTATAACCATGAGACTACAGCTGTTGGTGTCGGGATAGTACTTAACGACTGGAAAGGGTTTTAGAGTCACCCGCTTATACAAAACAGAGTTTGAGCCAGTTAGCAATTGCTTGCGCTTGAACCTGTTTATTTAGCTACAGATAACCACATCCACCCTAATTGATAAGGAGCTTCTATGCACAGAATGGCCCCTTATCAAGCAGGTATCTCTATAGCAGAATATGTTAATAGACGCTGTCAGCTATGCCATATTCAGCCGAGCAGGCTGGTAATTAATGCCATTGAGACTGTCACTAATCCTGTAACCCGCCTAACTCATTACCTTAATAGCGGACTGCTATGTAGCCATTGTCAAGATAGTATAGTCTGGCTACCCCCTTCTTTTGCTGTCGATATTGCGCCAGCTATCTCTTTGCCTATTCAGGCAGCTACTTACTACCACTATCCTATTCGTCCTGCTTTTCGTGCTTTTAAGCACTATGAAGATATCAGTAAATTACCTCTCCTAGTCCATATTTTACGGCAGTTACCACGGCCCAAAGGCTGTCATCATGCTAATAGCGTCATCGTACCTATGCCTACTACTAACAGTCGCTTGCGCAAGCGTGGTTTCGACCCAGTAACTATCCTATCAGCATATTTGGCCAAACACTGGCAGATTCCCTTATGGAAAGGAGTGCAGCGCACAGACAGTACGCTTAGTCAGCAAGGTTTAACTCGCGCTGAACGCCTGAGTAATTTAGATAACGCTTTTGCAGTCACTAAGTCACCAACCGTCAAACGTTTATTATTATTTGACGATATAGCGACTACTGGTGCTAGTTTGCAAGCATTGGCAACTACCTTACATGCACACTCTCAACCTTCTAGCCGCCAACTCATAAACAACTCTGCTGAGCATGCCTCTACTGAGCATCCTTCTATTAACAACCCCTCTATTCACACTCCCTACCACATGACTGCCTACGCTATCGCCCATGGCAGTAATGACTCCCTTTAGCTACTTTAGTCAGGGTAACTAACCTTGCACTGCTATGCGTAGCACTGTTAACTCGTAGCATTTTTTTAGCTATGCTAAATAGTAGACATTTGTCGTATTTTTTATAAAAGTTCAGTGGTTAATTTTAATTCCTATTAGCATTACTGATAGCTGTTATTAAGCAAATTGCTTTACGATTTCAGCAGTCATTACTACTCTATGGGTATTTATAAATATGCTGGAATGAAAATTGCAGCCCTTAGGTATAAATTCTTCAATACAAACTGTTAAATATTAACGCTTTAGTAACAACCATTAAATAGCATCGATTGATATAAGTTATAAAAATTATTCATAAGTTGGTAAATAGGACAGGGCGGTGAAAGTAATTATAAATAGCTTGTTGGATAGAAAAAAGACGACTAATGCTGGGTTTACTCTGATTGAGCTGATGGTAACGATTGCAGTGATGGCTATTATTGTCACTATTGCTGCGCCTAGCTTTAGTACTCAGCTAGCCAATCAGCGGGTTAAGTCGACGGCAGTAAATATACAGAGCGCTCCAAAAGAGGCTAAGGCTGAAAGTATCATTCGCCGTCAGAATATTACGGTTGTTGATAACCTTAGCTTAAACACCATAGCCTTAACAGGTAGAAATAATACTCTCATCGCTACTTATAGTGTCAAAAGTCAAAGTACAGTAAGTCAGGCTATTAGCCCTAGCAGCGTTACTCAAGTTGTCTTTCAACCGAATAAGCTCATAAGTGGAGCAAGTACCGAAGTTGTCTATACTATCTGTGATGATAGCTCCGATAGTGAGACCCCAAAGCAAGTGGTGGTCAATAAAATCGCTAATATTAGCATTATAAATGCTGGGAGCTGTTAATGAAGATTGATGACACACAGGCAGGCGTAGGACTAGTAGAAGTGATGGTTGCACTATTGTTATTAGCGGTGGCCATACTAGGGTATAGCGCGCTACAAGGCCAAGCTATAAAAGCAACTAATGAATCGTTTGAGCGTTCGCAATCGATAGTAATAATGCGCAATATAGCAGAAAAAATTCACGCCAATCCTTTCGCAATCGAAACTTATCAGACTAATATTAATAACGTAGACACAGTTACCGCACCTAGTATTCAGTGTGGCCTAGATGGAGCAGCGGTAACCACTTTATGTACTCCTGTCCAGTTTGCAGAAGCTGAAAGCTATAAGATCAAAGCGAATTTACAAAATTATGATTTCCAAATACAGATGCATCCTTGCCCGAATACTGGCGGAAATGGTGCTGATGTGACAAGCAACATTATGTTTTCGTACTGTTTGATTTCAGCCTGGGGTAATACCACAGCTACTGTTGGCAGCGACGAAGACACAGACTGTTTAACGGCAACAGTTATTGATGTTGACGAGGTGGTAGAGCAAGTAGGTGGTCACTATCATTCTAAAGCTACTTGCATGATGATGGAGATATGAGATGAATTCAAAGCATCCCAACCTCCCACAATCGGCTACTCAAAATAATAGTGCTATTCAAGATCCTGTTTTTTATCAAGTAAAAGGCTTCACCTTAGTAGAGTTAATGATTGCTCTAGTATTAGGTTTGTTAGTCTCTGCTGCGGCGTTACAACTATTTTATACCAGCTCAGCTAATAGCCGCCGTCAACAAGCCAGCTCACAGATTCAAGACAATGCTATTTTTGGTTTTTCTCAAATTCAGCAACATCTAAGACGTACTAACTACGGTGCCAAAGCCACGATTGCTTATGATGAGTTTTTTATGAATCACTTGACGCCACAGGGAGGGGTTGTACTTACCACGCCTGTTGCTACTGGTACACCAGTCAGTTGGTTACAAGGTAATTTATCTGGCTTAGTATTGAATAATGCCGCTATTCCGGCAGCTTTATTAACTAGCAATGCGTCTGGCAATAGTATAAGTAACTTAAAAGGTACTACGGTTGCCAACAGTGATCAACTAACGATTCAATATCGATCAGATAGACAGAATGCTTTTGACTGTGAGGGCGATACGATACCGGCAGGGTTTTATGTAATCGAGCGCTATTTTGTACGAATGGATAATACTGTCACGCCGGCCGCTCCGGGACTAGCCTGTGCCTCAGCTATCTATGACTATAATGAGACTGTTGCGGGTAGCGTAACAGGTATTGATATAGCCCGTTATACGGCACCCGCTATACCGGCTGTAACTACCACACCCGCTGTGCCTGCTAAAGTGAGAAACAATAATTTAGCCGGAAATGGCACCATCATTATACCCAACGTTGATTATTTTAGAGCAACGCTTGGCATATCATCGAGTAGAGATTTTGCTACGGATCCTGAAAGTTTAGACATTGCTTATGTGGCTATTCCTGCAGCAGCGGATCTTGCGTCATTGCTTGATACTAGACGTATTGTCAGCTTACAGATTGGGGTGTTAGCGCGATCAGATAATCCAACAGCGAGTGCGCAAGCCAATAGTCAGTTGAGATTCACAATTTTAGATAAGGTAGATGCTGAGCTTAGTACGGCGGCTGCAGCTGGCCCAACATATTTACGTAATGTTTACCAAAGCACCATCTTATTACGTAATGCTAGAGGAGGTTTATGATGAATCCTAAGGCTACAAACCCTCCTAAAGTATCAACGAGCTTAGATACTCAAGCTGGTGCAGTATTGATCGTGGTACTGCTAGTGTTGATTTTAATTACCATAGTAGGAGCAGTTGCTGTTAGACAAAGCACTACGGATCTTAAAGTGGCTACTGCTGATCAAGTAAATAAACTATTGTTTCAGGCTAATGATGCGGCCTTGTTAAAAGTTGAAAAAGAAGATCGTATCTCAAGTGCTAATAACCGCGAAAAAAACGATACTTTAAAGGGTTATATATCCAGTAGCGAGCGCGAGGGTCATAAGATTAGTTTTTGTGTTAGACCGCGTAGTACTGAGCTATTTAATATCCTCAAGATTAGTGAGATTGATCAAAACAATGCCTTACTGACTAATAAAAATAATGGTTATTGCAACCCTAATGATAGCGATGATTATGTCAGTGAAGGTCGAGTCATTACCCAAATGACCTTTGTACGATCTGGAACCCAAGGTGTTTTTTCTGCAGAAGGATCTGGTACCTCGTCCGACAATGTTGAACCAGCAACTACAGGAGTAAATGCCGCTATTGGCTGTACTACCTTTGTCGGTTACGTCACCTCAGTCATACCAGCGCTATCTAGCGCGCCATTAGGTAGTCCCAGTAGTAATAATACTACCTCTATTTCTGGCTGTTTTAAACAGTTGCGTACCGGTAATAACACTGTAGATAGTTGTTTGGCTGCATTGAGCGTGCCGTATCAAACTCAGCAGCAGACTTATATCAATCAGCCTGTTGGGGTTAAGTGTGTCTCTGGAAGCTAAAAGGTTATTAAAGGCATCGGTTTCAGTATCTAGCGCAATGTCACCTCAGAGATAGCAAATTATTTATAACAGCGATAAATATATATGGGCGATTATTATGAAAGTCTCAGCAAAACTCAAAGATAACCCATCTCATCTTATTAGAAGAGGCTGGGGTATAAGACTACTATCAGCAGCAGTCTTAGGGTGTATGGCGAGCAGCGCTGGCCACACCTCCGATTTAGAGATATACCAAGGTGCGACTTTTGGTAATGCCACTATTATGATGATGCTCGATAACTCAGGTAGTATGAATAATAATAGTATTGAAGCAGATTACCCACTGGTGAGTTTGCAAGATGCTATCAGGAACGAAACTATTGTTTCCTATATCTATGACGATGATGGAGTAATAACCAACGATAGCGTCAGTTATAGTGTGAGCTATAGGTATGATGCCAATTTAAAAAAATACTATAGTCGTATGGGACGTCTAAAAAATGCACTGATACCTATGTTTGCTAACCCCAAAAGTAACGATGCTTTTGGTAGTAGTGCCGATCTGAGTAAATACAAAATAGGACTAGGTAACTTTTATCTAGGTCATTTTGAGATTCAAGGAGGCCAAATACTGGCACCAGCTTTAAATTTGACTTTGCAACATCGAAAAAGATTAATTGAAGACATTAAGAACCTGCAGCCAAACATCAATGGAACCCCTACTGCTAACGCTTATGCTGAAGCAGGTGCTTATATGTTAGGGACCAATACCTTAACCAGCAGTCAGACCACTCGTTATCTAGAGGTTGGCTATTCAGAACTTAGCAATGGTAAGCATGACCTATATAAATGTACTAAGAATGAAACCAGCTTTTCCACTCATAATAATTATAAATATTATCCATGTAATAACGAAAGAAAAGTGCAAGATAACGCTAGTTCTCTAAATTTAGCACTGCTAAATAATTTTAATTCTGGCTTTACTAATCTCAAAACAACTCGCTATCTCAGAGCTATTACTAAAGATTGGAGTAAGAGTAATTCAAGGAAAACGCCGAGTGGTTTTGATTTGTCGGTCAATGATACTAAGGTTCAGCCAAATAAGTTGACCTACCGCTCACCTCTTAGTGGGGTGCCTGCCCAATGTGATGGTTATGGGGTATACTTTTTGACTGATGGTGAACCCAACAGAGCTTATGCAGAGACTATCACCTTGATGGAAGCTAGCTTAAGCGGTAGCGCACTGTCTATGGGGGCTTCTTGTGACTCAGGTTTAACTAATATAGGAAGTAGACAAGGGGAGCAATCTGGTTGGCAATGTATTGGTGAGTATTCAAAAGCATTGAATAATAGCAATAATGCTAAAAATACTTCAGTTTTGACGGCGGCGGTAGGCTTTGGCCGAGTGTTTGAAGAGATTGTAGCGCAAGCAAAAATAACAAAATCTATCACTGGGTCCGATGGCACGATTGAGAGAGTACCCGTCTATGATTGTGATAACCCTGCTATTACTAATCAAGACGCCAAGAACTTATGTAAGCTTGGCGAAAAAGGCTACGGTTACGGTGAGGGTGGATTTTATTATACGCAAGAGTCTTTAGAGATTGCCAATAGTGTCAGAAGCTTTATCGAAGATGTTAGTCAGACAGAGATTGAATCATTATCAGCAGGAACGATGTCGGTACCTCTTGATAGCTTAGGAGGTCTCACCTCACGTAAATTCGCTTATCTACCCATACTTGAGCCCGTTCCAAAGTCATCGTTATTATGGAAAGGTAATCTCAAGAAATATAAGGTTAAAGATACTACCTTATTTGGCGCAAATAATAGTTTTGTGTTTGCTAATAGTACGGGGTTATTCGCAAAAAATACTTATGACTTATGGAATACTATCGTCGACGATACTCGCGCTGATACCCTAAAACCTGATTTGGCAAAGCCACAAGTTGGTGGTGCTTTTCAACAAATATTCGACAATGCTACTACGAATGTGGGTAATAGGAACTTGTTCGTTGACGTTGGTAGTAGTCTCGTCAATCCACAAGTGGTTACTGATAATAAACCTGCAAATTTTGCTGCTTTGACCAGCTACACTAATCCGCAAAAACTAACTTTGCTCAATTTTATGGGCTATAGCGAGCCTGCAACTACTACAGTAACTGATAATACTGCCTTAACCTCTACCCATGATAAAGGGCTAAAAAACATGGGTGGTGTGTTGCATTCTATCCCGCAGCTGATCACCAAAAAAGTAGCCATTGACGCTATGGGTAGGTTCGATACTAGTAACCGTAAAGATTACATTATTTATGGCTCTATGGATGGTGCCTTGCACATGCTCGATGATAGTACCGGTAAAGAGGCTTTTACTTTTGTACCGAAACAAATTCTCGATTTGCAGCCTAAAGCACTCAGTGGCAATGGTTCTGCTGCAGATGGCAGTTACCCTTATGGAGTCGATGCCCCTTGGCTCACTTATGCTTCTTATACTACCAAAGCCACCACCACAGGTACTGGTGATACGGCAACAACGGTCAACACTTATGAAGCCGATCAAAGCTTTGCGTTAGGCGGTCTGCGCATGGGTGGCTCTATGTATTATGCTCTGGATGTCTCAGATGTTGACAGCCCTGAGATTATCTACGGGGTTGGCTCTAATTATGCCAATCAATTACAAAATAATAGTCTAACTCTAGCTGGTACTAAAAATAACGTTACTGGCAGCAGCACAGCAGAACAAAAAGCTTTGGCCAGCATGGGTCAGTCATGGGGTAAGCCGAGCCTAGGTTATGTAAAAAGTGGTGGTAAACGAGTGATGGTTAGCCTGTTACCTGGGGGTTACGATAGCTGTTATGAAGATCCAAATTTCAAATTAAATACTAGCTACCCGAATAACGCTCAATGTCATAATAAAGCAGCGGCCCAAGGTAATGGCGTTTATATGTTACAAGTGGGTGAAGCCAAAACTAAAACCAATAATGAGGAAACCATAGACACCGCCGTAAATAATGGCGCTTTACTTTGGTGGGCAAGCAATAGTGGCAGTAATAGTAACAGTACTACTCGTTCTGCTTCTATGCAGTATTCAAAAGCGCCAGACCTTAAGCATAGTATTGTTACGCAGATCAGAGCTATGGATCGTAACTACGATGGTCTTATAGATCATATCTACTTCGCAGATTTAGGCGGTCAAGTTTGGCGCACTGATATTAATAATAATGCCGACACTGATAACTTTAAGGTAGATAGAGTAGTCAAAGTGTTAGACGTTAGCGATCAAGTTGCGACTGGCGATGCACCACCACGTATTTATGAGCGTCCGCTGGTAACCTTTTATAATGGCAAGTATAGCTATGTAGATGCTGCTGGTATACCAGGCAGCGCTAATGGTGTACATGCTATGGTGACAGTAGGAACAGGGGATCGCAGTAATCCGGTAACGGCAACCAGAAATATCCCCGATGCGCTATACAACATTATCGATAAGGATGTTGCCCGTAGTGACTTATTTTATTATGGCACCGCTACAACGCCGACGATGAATTTACGTACACCTGTGAATAAGGTAGCAGGTATCAGCAATAGAAACGATAAACTACAAAAGCTGACTTTTTCTGCCGCAGATATAGCTACCTCAGGTATTAAAGAAGGAATGCAGAGTGGTGCTATACAAGGCTGGTACATGCCATTCACAGCTTGGTTAAATGAGACGCCACAAACTACTGGACCCTACAAAATAAAAATGTTCAATGAGCCAGATGCATTAGCTGGGATATTAGTATCCTCTTCCTATAACCCTGACGAAGGGCAAGAAGTTCAGGCTTGTAGCGCTGGTGTCAAAGGTGAGACGCAACGCGAACGTACTTGCTTACCTTATGGTACTTGCTTAGATGGTGCGGGTAACGGGATATTGACTGCACGCTCTACTTTTAATGCTGGTTCAGGAATTGTTGATAATATTATCAGTCAGTTCAATGATACTAGTACTTTTAGTAGCTTAGTTAACCGCTGTGAAGGTGATGATTGCCAGCCTAAAGTTATCTGCCCGAGTGGTGATTGCAAACCTGCACCGCCTACTTGTACAGGCCCTACTTGCGGTCCTCTCGATGGTTTTAATACTGATAAACGTATCAACCCACTAAGCTGGATTGAGCATTGATATGTCTAAATGGTTAAATGATAGAACCCTGCAACAATCAGGATTTACTCTTATAGAACTAATGGTCGTCGTGGCCATTATCGCAATTTTGGCGACTATCGCCATACCAAGCTATCGCGTGTATGTGATTCGCAATGCAGAGTCTGATGCGCAGCGCAAAATGCTAGCGCTAACCAATGAGCTGGAACAATGGCGAGCCAAGGCCCTGACTTATAAAGGCTTTAAGCCTGATACTATTGCAGATAGTACAGGAGCTATTAACTGGCCCGCTACTAACCCAAGTTATATTATCCAACTAGGCCATGTCACTGGACCGGCGACATTTAGTACTTTACATCAAGGTAATGCGCGCGCTAATGACTGGGTGATAATGGCTACGCCTATCACTATGACTAGTGCAAGCAATTTTAAGATAACTAGCCAAGGGTTACGCTGCGCTAATAAGTTGAGCTTTACTATTACTGCTGCAGGTTGTGGAGCAGGAGCGACAACATGGTGACATCATTACCAACAACCGCCTATAAAGCAGGCAGTAATAGTGAACCTAACGGCTTTACTCTTATAGAGCTGATGATAGTTGTTGCGGTTATAGGCGTACTTGCAACCATCGCTTATCCTAGCTATCAAGGTTATGCACAGAGTACCAATCGTGCAGACATGATGAGCGAGATGCAACAAATTGCTCTGCGTATAGAGTCTAATAAAATCAACTATCGACGTTATGACAGAATACCGTTGGTTACTATCATGTCAACGGTACCTGCTGCTAATGGTAGTGTGCGCTTTCCGAGATCTGCTACAGCATTATATACGGTGACGGTCACTCCGAATGATGTTACTACTCTGTCTAGCAGGGATTGGACGATAACGGCAGTCCCTATAGTCACTCAACGTATGGCTACTGACGGTACTCTAACTCTGGATAATGCTGGAGAAAAATGCCGAGGTTCTGTCTGTGGCCTGAGTGATGAGTGGCGTTAAAACTCTAGAGACAGTCCTTATAGGTTATTCGATAACCATAAGACCGTATTGCCGAACATTGTCAGTATCAAGGTTTGTATTTAAGTAAAGCAAAGCTAAAATCTGACAAAAAGCGTCAGGTTTAGGTATCTTCTGCAATCGAGTCACTTAAAAGTGACAAATTTTAGTAACAATATAGCAACATATAGTTTTAGCTAATACTTACTAGGGTTGACTTAATAATCTAAAAAAAGTGACTATCGCTAATGAAAGGTTATTTAAAGACTATAAGCTGTTATTTTTCCTCTACTAAACCATGAGCTAAGCCGTTAATAAGTAAGCCCCTAGATGTATTCTAGATAAAAAGAGTTGGCACACTACCTGCAATAATTATGATAAGACAGACAGTAGGCTCAATAGTTCACTAGGACTGTCATTCATTTTATAAAAGGTGGTAAGTAATCTAACTTACTAGCCATCCAATCATCTTAAAGGACATGCTTATGAACGCTCAAAAAGGTTTTACCTTAATCGAACTAATGATCGTTATTGCCATTATCGGTATCTTGGCTGCGATCGCTATTCCACAGTATGGCAACTACACCTCACGCACTCGTGCAGCAGCTGCAGCTGCAGAGCTTGCTTCAGTCAAGTCAGCCGTTAACGAATGTATCGCTTTTACTGGTACTCTTGATGAGTGCGACTCTGGCGAAGAAGGTATCCCAGCTACTACTGATTTTACTGCCACTAGAAACGTTACTTTAGCACCTACGGTAACTGACGGTGTCATCACAGCAACTACTGGTGCAACAGATGCTGCAGGTAATGATTTAACTTATGAGAATATGCCTACGCTTGCTGCTGATGCTGCAAATATGATTTGGTTGCAGTCTGGTTCAGTTTGTAATGCTACTCGCGGCTTTAAGTCAGGTACTGGTGATTGCGCATAATCTTATAACTTAGATATCTTCAATTAATAAAAAAGCCAAACATCATGTTTGGCCTTTTTGTATCTACTGAGCGAACATTAAAGAGTGACACAATATCCTCTATAACAAAGACTATAAGTGATTGTAGGAGACATAATGAAAGCCACTACCCAAACAGGCTTTACTTTAATCGAGTTAATGGTTGTTATTGCAATTATCGGTATTCTAACGGCGATCGCTATGCCGCATTACAGTAATTATACCTCACGTATTCGTGCTACAGCAGCAGCTGCAGAACTTGCTTCAATAAAATTAGCCGTCAATGAATGTATCGCTCTTACTAGTGTAATTGTCGGTTGTAACGCTGGAACCAATGCTATCCCAACTATTGCTGCGTTTACTGTGACTGATAACGTTACGGCATTAACCTCTGTAGTGGATGGAGTGATTACTGCGACTACTGGCGCAACGGACATTACAGGCACCGGTTTAATCTATATGAATACGCCGACTGTAGTCAACGCTTCTATTATGATCTGGACCAATACTGGTACAACATGTAATTCTGCCCGCGGCTTTAAGTCAGGTACTGGTAATTGCTCATAATCTGGTGTTTAGGTATCGTAATGTAAAGGCGGCACTTTATGTTTAGTTTTTCCTAAGCAGTAGGTTATAGCATCAGCAGTGTGAAACCATTGTATAAATACGGGTTGTAGGAAAGAGTCATTTTATGGGCATAAAAGATTACTAGAAAAGCAATACATCTATAATAAGATTAAAATAACACTCTGCACTGGCTTTTATAGGCTATCACTTACTGTACTCGTTAGCCTTCAGAGGCTTTACTAATCCTAGTCTCTGTTTCGTAACTCAACCCTGTTTATCGCGCTACTAGTATTTTACCAATAGTTCTAATTATGATCGCTCTAAAATTATCTTCAATAGTGTAAACTTAGTGTACCAATAATAGTCACGCTGGCGAGTGGTTGTATGCAAAGAAAAGTCTTAGGAATATGTCTAGCCATTGCACTGCTTGAAGGCTTTGCTGGTCTCGGTATTGAGATATATGCGATTAGAATATCAGCGACTTATATCGGCTCATCTATCTCTATCACTGGTGTGATCTTGGCTATGGTGTTGATTGCGATAGCCGTTGGTTATTGGTACGGCGGGCGTTTATCACAAGATATCAAGACGCCGAGGCAAGCCTTATTAAAAGCGGGTCATGTATTGTCACTGTCCGCCATCTCTCATGCTATTGCGTGTATAGTTCAATTGCCTTTATTAGCGGCTATGACTTTAAGTACTAGCAATCCTATTATAGCGGCTATGGGCGTAGGTTTATTGTTCGGCATCGGCCTAGCTTTTGGCTCAACCACCATTCCTCTGATTACCCAATTCTTAACTTTAAAATATCCAAATAGTGATGGCGTCGATGCGGGTAAAAATGCTGGCATGATGGTAGCCATTACTACAGTTGGGAGCGTACTAGGCTCAACGCTAACGCCAATTTTATTATTGCCTTATATCGGTCTTATGAGCAGCTTGGCATTATTTATAACGGCACTAGCGCTAAGTGCTTATTTATGTACTAAGCTGGCTGTACAACTCTATAGTGATGATTATGCTAGTCAGCTGGCACCTAGGCAGAACTATCTTCTAGCGATATCAGCCGTTGTATTAACCGTCGCTTTTATATTTCTTAGCAAGGTAGATACTGGCTATCAGACCTCAACCGGGGCTTGGTTTATTAAACAGATCATTTATGAAGATAAGATAGCTGTCACTATTACCGATAAACCAGGACAATCAACCAGTAGCTGCTGGATCTATTTAACTAAGAAGAATTGTCATTGGTATGGCGAGATTACGGTAGCAGCTATCGAGCAAACTGCGCCTAGTACTTTAGTGTTCTTAGGCGGTGCAGGCATGGGAACGCCAAGTGAAGTTGCCCATCATAATCCTAAGATGGCGCTTACGGTTATTGATATCGATAAGGATTTGCCAGACATTATCGAAGAGCATTTTTTAAAAGCACCAATAGCAGACAATATTGAATTCATCGGCGATGATGCTCGCGGCTATTTGACTCGTAATAGCGATGCTCGTTATGATTTTATGCTCATCGACGCCTTTCAAGGTCGTTATGTGGCTAGCAATCTATACACCTTAGAAGCACTTAGCCAATTTAAAGAAAACAGTAAATATATCATGGCAAATATTATAGGGCAGCCGAATAGAGCGCATGGTTATACCCAAACCCTGTTTAGAAACTGGTATGAGGTGTTTGGGGATAGCGCTTATGTTCTAACTAAAAATGATAGCCCCAATCTACAAAATATTATGCTATGTAATTTTGCCTGTCCTGGTAGCCAAAGGCTGGGGCGAGTTGACTATTTTAATAGGCGTCAAAAGGTGCATACGGATGACTTGCCAAGGCTGGATAGATACTATTATCGATCTATTGAGATGAGCTAGGAAATAATAAACAATGGTGTCGTGTTCAACCATATCAATGAAAGCGCTGGTCTAAAAGACCCAGCCTACGGCAAGTCTATCTTGTCAATTAAGGCTACTTATACATATTGATTGATAGTAAGTATCGTATTTTAAAGTACAAAAATAAAGCTAAATAATATCGTATAGGCTGCCGCTTTAGCTCCGAAAACCCTTATGTAAAATCATAATTTTGCATAGTAGAAAATCACTTATAAGCTGAATGATAAGCTGTACCCTATTAAAAGACATAAAAAAAGCTGGGTTAAAAAACCCAGCTTACGGTCTAAAATTTTGCTGCAACTACTTCTCTAGATATTGAATCTTACCTTCAACACCATCCCACTTTTCGGCTTCTGGTAGTCCGGGAGTCATCTCAGTAATATTTGGCCACTTCTGTGCCAGCTCCGCATTGAGTTCAGTAAACATCTCCTGACCTTTAGGAACTTCATCTTCTGAAAATATAGCATTAGCTGGGCATTCTGGCTCGCATAAGGCGCAGTCGATGCACTCATCAGGATCGATGACGAGGAAGTTCGGTCCTTCATAAAAGCAGTCCACCGGACAAACTTCCACGCAGTCGGTGTATTTGCAAAGGATGCAGTTATCTGTAACGACAAAGGTCATGGTGTTGGCTACCTGTTATTGGTTCGGCTGAGTGCTGAATAGAGTGAAGAAAATTCACATAAAAATAAAACGTATTTTAGCGCTTTTACGCCACTTTAACAATTCCCTTTAACATCTAATGAGTTGCTTAAGCTTATAAAGTAAGTCGTGAGCTTGTTTGGGTGTTAAAGCGTCAGGATCAGTATTATCCAAAGTGCTATGCAATGCAAGTAGCTGATTATATTGATTATTAGTATCATCTAAAACAGCCTGCTGTGGGGTGTGGCTAGCTGTTTTTTGTTCGCTAAGCGCATAACTCTGCCGGCTTTGGTCATTTAGTGAATTAGCTAAGTCGTTTTTGTTATCAGCCGTCGCAACATTGATAGCTGCTTTATGGGTTAATTTGTCAGTTGATTTATCGCTGTTATCAGTAACGGTTAAATTATCAACTAAATAGCGTTTAGCATCGGCCAGTACTTCTGCTGGAATACCCGCCATTTTGGCGACATGGAGCCCAAAGCTGGAACTGGCTGCCCCATCTCGGATTTGGTGTAATAGTAACAGTTGACCATCGACGTCACTAGCAGCGACGTGGACATTGCGAATACCGTTAGCTTGATCATTATAGCTAAGGTCAGCCAACTGGGTTAGCTCAAAGTAATGAGTAGCGAATAGCGTTAAGCAGCCTATAGCCAACAGCTTATTGACGCAAGCATGAGCAATGGCTAGACCATCGGTAGTGGCGGTTCCACGTCCGACTTCATCCATCAGTACTAAGGATTTATTAGTAGCTTGATTGAGGATATTAGCGGTTTCTATCATCTCTACCATAAAGGTAGATTTGCCACCAGCTAAGTCGTCAGCCGAGCCAATACGAGTAAAAATACGATCAATATCACCAATACGAGCGCTCGCTGCTGGTACAAAGCTACCGCAATGAGCGAGCAGCACTATCAGTGCCGTTTGGCGCATATAAGTTGATTTGCCGCCCATATTAGGGCCAGTAATCAGCAATAGCCGTTCAGTATGTCCATTATCATTATTGCTGGGGCTGCCAAGTCGACAGTCATTAGCTACAAAGCTACTGCTAAACTTTGTATCAATACTATTGAGACTAGTACTAGTTGGATTGAGCGCTGCTTCGACTACTAAGTGGCGACCAGCAACGATATCAATACTGGTTTGGCTACTGCTACTGCTACTGCTATTGTAGTTGCTGTTAGTTTGGCTATGAAGCTGGTGTTGGCTTATTGCTTGCTGATCAAAATTAATTTGGTTTTGCTGATTGCTAGTTGTGCTGTTTTTAAGAGCTACTGACTTATCTAAAGAGTCGTTAGTCATCAGCGGACGTTGCCAGTTATAAGTACAAGCCAGTTGTGCCCAATTGGTTAACACATCCAGTTGGGCAAGAGCAGCACTTAACTGCTGTAGTGGTGCTAGATTAGTGTTTAAAGTAATCAGCAGCTGCTGATAAAGCTCCTTTTCTCGAGCTAGCGCTAAGGTTTGCGCCTCTAGATACTCAGTTTCGACCTCTTTAAGTTCATCAGTAATGAAACGCTCGCTATTCTTTAGCGTTTGCCGACGAATAAAGTGAGCAGGTGCATGCTGAGCTTGCATTTTTGGCAGTTCAAAATAAAAACCACTGACTCTATTAAAACCAACTTTTAAGCTAGTCAATTGATGAGATTGACGCTGTTGCTCGACCATCTCATCAAGAGTAGTCTGAATATTATCATGCAGATGGCTTAAGCGATCAAATTCCTCATCAAAACCTATTGCCAACATACCCCCATCACGAATATGAGCAGGTGGCTCAACGAGGATAGCGCGCTCAATCAGATCTGCAGTCTGTTGCAGGACTGGCAGCTGTGCAGGCAGTTGCTGAATTAGGCTAGTTAATAGGCAGCTGTGTCGACTAGTAGACTCAGGGTTTAGCTCAATAGTACTAAGTAGCACGCTCAACGGCTCACAATTAGCAATGCCATCAGCCAGCTTGCGTAAGTCTCGTGGTTTCGCACTCATCAAGGCGATACGACTACTGATGCGCTCAATATCACCGATACTGTTTAAAGTTTGCCGCAGGTTTTGTACCAAAGACGGAGCCGCTTTACCCCTAATATTCGACGGCTTATCGTTGCTCAAAGCCTGTTGGTTTTTTAGCAAGCTAGTAATAGCTTCTAAACGCTGATTGATCCGGCTATGTTGCCGCAATGGACGTTGCATTTGTTGGACTAATAGACGTCGACCCATTGGGGTTTTACAGTGATTGACTACTGATATAAGCGAGGTCCCATTGACACTGACTGGGCTAAATAGCTCCAAGTTTTGCTGACTGTTGGCATCGATAATTAAATAGTCATCATGGTGCTCAACAATCAGCTGATTCACTTGTGGCACATGACGTTGCTGAGTCTGTCTAGCATAGTGTATAAGGGCGGCGCAGCTAGTCTGCGATAGCGGCGCATCGAGGATACCTAGCCCATCAAGGCGCTGTACATCGAACTGTTGGCACAGAGTCGTTGCGGCATGATCTCGATAAAAGTCATTAGCCGCCACTTCGATGATTGGACAGTCAAGATGACTGCGTAACCACAGCATCCACTCTTCGCCGACCCTGTCAATTAGGGCTTCACTGACGATACATTCGCTAGGGGCAAAACGAGCTAGCACCGTTAGCATTTGCTGTTGTAAGTCTTTAACGCTATCAGTAGTAGTGCTGATGGTTGATAGTGAGCTTAAGGTTTGGGTAGTTAAGGTTCCTGCGGCTAAGTCCAGCTGACTGATAGCGGCTTGCCATAATCGCTTGCTGCCTGCTTTTGAGGCAGGTGCTGCAATATCAATAGCCACTACAGTAGGTCGATGATTAGGGGCTATCAAAGCGTCATCAGTGATAGTGCCAGCAGTAAGCGTTTTGACTACCTCACGACGCATGATACCAGTAGGTTTATTGGCTGGGTTCGCTGAGTCTGTAGGGCTATCTTTATTAGCGTATTGCGACTGCTGTTTGTTACTTTTAGCACCCATAGTAGGGAGTTGGCTAGGGGCAGATTCGTCGATTTGCTCGCAGACTACTACGGTTTGTCCTGCAGCAATTAGCCTCGCCATATAACTGTCAGCGGCGTGAAATGGCACGCCAGCCATAGCGATAGTATGCCCAGCTTTATCAGTACCACGGCGAGTTAAGGTGATGTCTAGAATTTGCGCAGCACGTTTAGCATCCTCAAAAAACAACTCGTAAAAGTCGCCCATCCGATATAATAATAACGCTTGTGGATAGTTGGCTTTCATCGTCAGATACTGCACCATCATAGGGGTGTGATCGGCCAAGTCATAAATAGTATCACCGATAGTCAAACGCTTAGAGGCTGGGTGGTCTAAGGTATGGTCAGATAGCGAGTCTGATAAAAGTTTTTTTGGGGTAGCGGGTTTAGCAGTCATGCACAGTCTCTTCTATTTCTAATAAGGGTGTTCTAACAAGGTAGATTTGAACATCCTTAGATCGTTTATTTGTTGCTATTGAAAAAATAGTTTTACTAGGTAAGGGCAAGTGTGGAAGTAAATAAGCGACTAAGTAAAGCTGTAAATTGATAATAATAAAAGCTATTTTAACATGCCTAAGTGCTAATTCGCCTCAGCAAATATCTGCTTATTGCCCTTGTATCCAACAGCATCATAACCATATATAATGTCGGCATCCTTAATAGACGGCTAGTCAGGTGATTATCTGGTTAGCCAGTTGACGAATATTAATCAAATAATGATTGTCAGTTACCAACGGTCAAACGGGCAAGTAGCACTAATAATACCAGTAATGATAGTCAAGCAAGCTACCCTGCTAATAATAGTCGAATAACGACAGTGATAATAAAACGGCGGGCTCAGCTTCGACTACTGAACGTTAATCATCAAATATTCTTATAGGTTAAAAATTATGTTATCAAAGATTGTAGGTAGTGTTGTTGGTACGAAGAATGACCGTGAACTAAAGCGCATGCGTCGAGTAGTCACCAAAATTAACGCTCATGAGGCTGCTACACAAGCCTTATCTGATGAACAGCTACAACAGAAAACCGTGGAGTTCAAAGAGCGCTTCAAAAAAGGCGAGAGTTTAGATGCATTACTGCCAGAAGCTTTTGCGGTCTGCCGTGAAGCCTCGTTACGTATCACTGGCATGCGCCATTATGATGTGCAGCTAATCGGTGGTATCACCTTGCATGAAGGCAAGATCGCTGAAATGAAGACCGGTGAAGGTAAAACTTTGATGGCTACTTTAGCCATTTATCTAAATGGTATCAGTGGCAAAGGCGTCCATGTAGTCACAGTCAATGATTATCTAGCCGCTCGTGATGCCGACTTGAACCGTCCTTTATTTAACTTTTTGGGTCTAAAAGTTGGCGTTATCTACTCGCAGCAGCCTGGACAAGAAAAAGTCGACGCCTATCAAGCTGATATCACTTATGGTACGAACAACGAGTATGGCTTCGATTACCTGCGCGATAATATGGTCTTTAGTTTAAAAGACAAAAAGCAACGTCCTTTAAACTATTGTATCATCGATGAGATCGACTCTATCTTAATTGATGAAGCTCGTACGCCGCTGATTATCTCAGGCCAAGCCGAAGACTCATCACGAATGTATGCGCTGATCAATAATATTATTCCGCTATTAGTACGCTCAAAAGATGAAGAGGCCAATAAGAATAATGAAGAAGAAGACTTCTGGATCGATGAAAAGAACCGTCAGATAGAAATCAGCGAAAAAGGCTATGAAAAAATAGAGAGCTTTTTGATCGAAGTCGGTGAGTTAGGTCCTGAAGAAAGTCTCTACAGCCCTAGTCGATTACCCCTATTGGCTCACGTACAAGCTGCTATTCGTGCCCATCATATTTTTGTGAAAAACGTCCACTATATTGTTGATGATGGCGAAGTGGTCATTGTCGATGAAAACACTGGTCGTACTATGCCGGGCCGTCGCTGGTCAGAGGGTCTGCATCAAGCGGTTGAAGCCAAAGAAGGTGTTGAAATCCAAGCTGAGAACCAGACGCTAGCGACTACTACTTTTCAGAACTTTTTCCGTCTCTATGACAAGTTATCGGGCATGACAGGTACTGCTGATACAGAAGCGGCAGAGTTTAAGTCAACTTATGATTTGGATGTAATTGTTATTCCAACTCATATGCCGATTGCACGGGTCGATCTAGATGATCAAATATTTTTGACTAAGCTGGGTAAATACCAAGGTATTATTCGTGAGATAAAAGAGATTCAAGCCAAAGGAGCGCCCGTACTAGTGGGTACTGCCACTATTGAGGCCAGTGAAGAATTATCGTATTTACTCGATCAAGAAGGTGTGAAACATAACGTTCTAAACGCAAAGCAACATGAGCGTGAAGCTGAAATCATTGCACAGGCCGGTAGTCCTAAGGCGGTCACTATCGCAACCAACATGGCCGGTCGTGGTACCGACATTATCTTAGGTGGTAACTGGCAGTCTTTCATTGAAGATCCTGAATCTGTCAGTCCAGAAGAGATGAAACGTCTAAGAGCTCAATGGCAGATTAAGCATGACCAAGTAGTTGCGGCAGGCGGCCTACATATTATCGGTTCTGAGCGTCATGAATCACGTCGCATTGATAACCAATTGCGTGGTCGTGCCGGTCGTCAAGGAGATCCAGGTATGTCACGTTTCTTCCTATCATTAGAAGATGACTTGATGCGTATCTTTGCTGGTGATCGAGTAGTCAACATGATGCGCGCCATGGGTCTAAAAGAGGACGAAGCTATTGAACATAAAATGGTGTCTAAATCTATTGAAAATGCGCAAGGTAAAGTTGAGAGTCGCGATTTTGATGCGCGTAAAAATCTACTAAAATACGATGATGTTGCTAATGACCAGCGTAAAGTCATTTATGGTCAGCGTGATGACCTACTTGCCGAAACAGATCTTTTAGTCGCTATTGAAGTGATGACTAAAGAAGTTTATAACGCTATGATCAATCAGTTTATTCCACCAGGTTCAATCGATGACCAGTGGAATATCGATGGCTTAGAGGATGAGCTTGAAAACGAATTTAAGTTGTATATGCCGATTAACGATTGGTTAGATCAAGATCGTCGTCTGGATGAAGAAGGCTTGCGAGCAAAAATTGTTGAAACTGCGCTGGAGCACTATCATCAACGCCGTGAGCAAATGGGTGAGGAGAGCGCCGCTCAACTTGAGCGTCATTTTATGCTGCAAAGCTTAGATAAGCATTGGAAAGAGCATTTGACTCAAATGGATCAGTTGCGTAAAGGTATTCACTTACGTGGCTATGCGCAAAAGAACCCAGAGCAAGAATACAAGCGTGAATCGTTCGAGCTGTTCCAAATGATGCTCGCCGCTATCAAGTCAGAAACAGTACAAGATCTGTCGCGAGTGCATATTCCTAGCAAAGCAGAGTTAGAGGCACTAGAAGCCCAGCAACGTGCTGATCGTGAGCGTATGCAAATGCAATTCGAGCATACCGATACTAGTGGTATCAATGTCGAGGTTCAACAGTTAGCTGATACTAGCCAAGGTACTCAGCCTGCGCGTAATAACGGTAATATGAGCGTTAATCTTAGTGGTAGTGCTGCTACTGCCAATAATAATGTAGACAATGCTGAGCCAAACCCTTATAGCCATATGAATGTTAGTCGTAATGCTCCTTGTCCTTGTGGATCAAACCTTAAGTATAAACAGTGTCACGGTAAGATTTAGTAGATAGTGCCTTTAGCATCATAAGTTAACAAGGTTACTGCTGATTATATAGTGTCCATTGCTAATAATAGTGATGGGCATTTTTTTGTTTAGCGAGTGGGCAATCTACTGTATAGTTATTTGGGGCGTGTTAAACAATCATTGCTTACAAATTGCAAGTAGGCGTTAATAGTTGGACACGCTATAGTATTTAGCCTATCAATGTAGGAGTAGGATATGAATTTAGCATCACTAAAAAAAATCCGGTCGTCTGTTGTTACTGCGGGTTTATTAGCTAGTATGATCAGCATTAGCGCTTGTCAGCAACAGCCAGAACCAGAAGCAAGCTCAGAAAATGATATTAATGCTGAACAGCCAGTACCTATGTCTGCAGATCCTGCAGAGCCAAATGATATAGTAGTGGCGGCTGATGATGCCCCAGAAAGTGAAGTAGCAGATGACACTATCGCTTCAGTGAATACTGGCGTTACTCAAATGGTCTATTTATGCTCACCTGAGCTTAAAGTACAAGCAACTTATAAAGATGAAGAAAACTCGGTAGTGCTAGTGACTAATAAAGGGACAGTTAGTTTAGAGCAGACCAACGAAGGTTCTAATCCTGAAGTGTTTGAAGGTGCGACAGCAATGGATGGTACGCAAGGATTTGTACAGTGGCGAGTCGCTCATACCGAACGTGAAACTGGCGTAATACGTACTGCAGGTGCCGATGCATCCAAAGTTGAAACTTACCAGTGTAATAAATCTGGCTAATTACAAGTTTAATAGCTTGTTGAGTTTCTAAGAGTACCTCAATAATTAGCAATAAAAAAGCAACGTAATCGTTGCTTTTTTATTGGCATTTTTTAGGATCAAGGGTTACAACTAGGGCTATCCTAGAATTCAAAGCTTGTAGCTAAAAATATAGATCATAGGAGTAAATACTGGTGATCTTAACTACTGATGATCTTAACTACTTAGCATCGTGACTACTTAGTAAGAGGGGTATTGTTATGATCCAAGAACCCTTCTTCACGGACATCAAGCTCTTCATGTTTCAATTCAATAGCTATATTATCGACATGAGTATGAACACTCTTGCTAATAGCAACTTCCTGAATGGCATAAGTTTCTTTGGTGATAGTAGCCACTTGACGAGAGATGATAATTTCAATAGGAGCATCACCGATGCTGACTTGCTTATCATTTATCGTTATCACGGCATTACTAGCTAATGAAGGCTCGACATGGCGTAAGATGTCTTTATCGTCGTAGCTGCCTGATAACAGATCTTGACTCTCAGCGTCATGATACTCAGTTTGCACAGTAATATATTCTTCAATCAACTCAATAGGCACTTCAATAGTTTTAGTGCGAGTATGCTTAGTCACAGTGACTCGGCCAATATCTAAGCGCTCTTTATTAACTATTGGACGCTCTTCTAAAAGTTCTAGATAACCATCACCAGTGTTCATAGCCATTTTTGCTTTGTCTGCAGCATAGTCAGGTGCTGGCAGTTTATTATCAGCGCTTCTATCAGTAAGCATAGCGTTGTTATCAGCATCGGTAGGGGATAGAGTAGGATGCTCGTTTAGATTATTATTGATAGTCATTATTCAAATCCTTATGGTTAGTATATTTTTTATAGTCGGTACAGTATCGTTATCAAAGAGCTTTTATTATTAATACCAGTAATGCTATAGATAAAAATTATTAATAGAAAATAAAATAAGCGCTAAGATAAAAATTTTTGTCAAAATTAATGCTATGCATTTGCAAAGATTAAAGTTGCTGAATAACTTAGTTGACCACTCAATTTAGTATAATTATTCATACTAGTATTATTGCAGATATAAATTATTAATAGAAAATAAAATTAGCGCTAAGGTAAAAATCTTTGTCAAAGTTAAAGCTATGCCTTGGTAAAGACTAAAGGTATTGAGCAACTTAGTTGACTACTCAACTTAGCATAGATTACTGCAAAGAATTACATTATGAGTCTGACACAAAAAAAGACCAGAGACAGGCTCTGGCCTTAATTTGCTAAGTAATATAAGTAACAGTACTAACTAATAACTGTACTTAACGGTTAACGGTCTAATAAAATAAATTAGGCAGCTAACCTTTAGCTTATTACATACCACGAGCTCTACGTACATCTTCAGCAGTGATACTATCGTTTTCGTATAATGAACCATTGGCATCAACTACATTACCATCACGATCGATGTTTAACTCTTCACGCTGAATAGTTTCTACGATAGTTTCAGTATGGCTTTGAGTAGTTTTGCCTACATTTACTTCTTCAGTGACGAAAGTTTGCTTAGCAACGTTAGCACGCTCTGCTTCTAACTGTACTTCAACAGTTTCATTACCGTTAGCATCACCAATACGACGATCAGTTGGACGATCTACGTTAGTACGTTCAATATGAGCATGCTCTTCTTCAAGCTCTACTTCTACATTACGTTCTTCAGTAACTACATGCTTACCTACTTTTACTAGACCAGCTACAATACGGTCTTTATTTACTGTTAAACGTTCTTCTAACAGCTCTAAAGTGTTTGGCGCATTGTAAGAGGTATCAGTAATGTCCATACGCTCTTCTGTAGGGATAGTATCAGCAACAAAAGTTTTGCGATCGTTCTCATACTGCTCTTTATAGCTATACTGATAGTCATGGTCGTACTGCTCCATGGCTTCTACTTGTGATTTAGTTAAGCTATCAAAGAATACATCATCACCAACGATACGAGCTAAACCTGCTGGTACTAACACTTCTTTTGAGCTGAACCAACCACCTGCGTCAACGATTAAATAACGGATACGGCCAGTAGTATCTTCTACTAAAGCGCCATCAATTTTACCAATCTTTTCTTCATTAACGCCATAAGCAGTTTTGCCTGTTGGATCGTAGTAATCATCACCAATTAGGTCACGTTGAGTAGCTTGGATATCTTGTAAACGAATTAATTGACTCATTATTTTCTTCCTTTTATATATAAATTATAAGTAAAGTATAAAAACGATTATTAAAATCTTGTCTCAAAACGATAGCGTTAAAAATAATACTAAGTAAAAACACTATTAAATACATTTAATGCTATCAATAGCTAATAACCGAAACTACTGCTTTAGCTATTATTAATATCGCAACAACTCAATGACTTTTTATAAATTTTTAATAGCCATCTCAAATAGCTGCTTTTGCATTAACTTGAACTTGCAATGATAATAGCATTCAGTTTTTTGATGGGATATATGAGCGAGGTAGCAAAGTGTGCATTAGACGTAAATGCGTGTAATAGGCTGTAAACGAAATAACATCGCACTTGTATAAGTTAACGTATTCTTACAGTGTTATAAGACCGTAGCAATTTTTCTTGAGAAATTAAAAAACCGCAACGAATAAACCGCTGCGGTTATTAAAAATATATAAGATAAAGGGGCTTTAAGCTCTACGTAAAAATAGTTATTACAACCACAGTTACTAATTTAAGGCTAAGGCAGTTATGAAAACCTAAAGCAGTTATAAAAAACTGAAGCAGTTATAAAAGGTTATTAAGGCAGTTCGATAGCTACCGCTACTGCTTCGCCGCCGCCGATACATAGAGTAGCTACGCCTTTTTTGCCACCTGTACGCTGTAACGAGTGCATTAAGGTGATCAAGATACGAGCGCCAGAGCACCCTACCGGATGCCCTAAAGCACAAGCACCACCCTCGATATTTACTTTGGCATGGTCAATAGCTAGTTCTTGCATAGTCACCATAGTTACCATAGCAAAAGCTTCATTGATTTCCCAAAGATCGACATCGGCAACCGACCAACCAGCATTGGCTAATACTTTTTCGATAGCGCCGATAGGAGCAATAGTGAATTCACTAGGATGGCGCGAGTTTGAAGCAGTAGCAATGATACGTGCTTGATAGTCTAAGCCTTCAGCTTTAGCTTGTGATTCTCGCATGACCACTACAGCTGCAGCCCCATCTGAGATAGAACTGGCATTAGCTGCAGTAATAGTACCGTCTTTAGAAAAAGCTGGACGCAGAGTAGGAATACGTTCGGCATCTGCTAAAGCCGGCTCTTCATCGGTATCGACTGTCTTTTCACCTTTACGAGTCTTAAAAGTCACCGCAGTGATTTCATTTTTAAAGTGGCCGTCGTTGATAGCCGTTAACGCGCGAGTTAAGGATTCAATGGCAAATTCGTCCATCTGCTCACGGGTATAGCCCTTTTGGTCGGCCATCTCTTGAGCGAATTGACCCATAAGCTTGCCGGTTTCCGCATCTTCTAAACCGTCCAAAAACATATGATCTTTGACTTCTTTGTGACCCATACGGTAGCCACTACGCGCGCCTGGCATAATATAAGGAGCATTAGTCATCGATTCCATACCGCCAGCGACCGCAACATTGAAACTGCCAGCTTTAATGCCATCATGAGCTTGCATCACAGCTTTAAGACCAGAGCCACAAAGCTTATTGATAGTCACAGCACCAGTAGCATCATTGAGACCTGCTTTGCGCATTGCTTGACGAGCAGGACCTTGACCAAGACCAGCAGTCAAAATACAGCCCATAATCACTTCATCAATACTATCGACATTGACTCCAGCACGATCGACCGCTGCTTTGATTGCCGCCGCCCCTAGATCTGTTGCACTGACGTCTTTTAAGGCACCCTGAAAAGCACCCATTGGTGTACGTGCGCCATTAACAATAACAACTGCATCATTCAACATGGTTATTTCCCTTATTTTTACACTTTTATAAATTGATTAGTCTAGTAATGAGCTAGGTTTAAACCTGTTATAACAAGTTTTGACGGCAAATGTTTATTATAGTGCGCACCTGTCGGTCAATATTAAGCCAACTCATCCAAGCGAATACGTATGACTTTACCAGTAGTTGCTTCTAGTTTTTCAATCTTTTCGATAGCCAAATTCATTTGGCTTTCAACTACCGGTAAAGTCAGAATAATAACTGGCACTTGCCCAAGTTTATGCGCAGGTTTCTGCAAAATTGCGTCGATATTGATACCGGCATCACTCAAGATACGAGTAATATCTGCCAATACCCCAGGGTTATCATAAGCGTGCACACGTAGATAGTAGCCAGTAATCATCTGTTCTGCGCGCAATATTGGCGTATCTGATAGTTGATCAGGTATAAAACCTAAATGAGGAACATGATGGCCATGATTAGTTTCACTATGACTACTATCTGCTTCTGAACCTAGTACACGAACTAAATCCATCACGTCAGCCATTACTGCTGAAGCCGTCGCCCCAGCACCGGCACCGTCGCCATAGTACAAAGTTTGTCCAAGCGGATGCGAGTTAACCAATACCGCGTTTTTGACTCCATTAACATTAGCTAATAAAGTATTCTGCGGAATCAAAGTAGGATGAACACGTAGCTCAATACCGGCACTATCTGAATGAGTTTGGTCAGTACCATCACTATTAGCGTTGCCATCACGACGTACTGCAAAGCCTACGTGCTTGATACGATAGCCTAGCTCTTCAGCATAATTGACATCTTGCAAAGTAATATCAGTAATACCTTCACAGTACACTTGGTCAAACTGTAATGGAATACCAAAAGCGATGGAGGCGAGAAGTGCTAGTTTGTGCGCCGCATCGATACCTTCGACATCGAATGTAGGATCCGCTTCGGCATAACCAAGCTCCTGAGCCTCAGCTAGTACTTCAGCGAACGGACGACCCTTGTCACGCATCTCAGTCATGATAAAGTTGCCAGTACCATTAATAATACCCGCCAGCCAGTCAACCTTGTTAGCCGCTAAAGCTTCGCGCATGACTTTGATTATAGGAATGCCACCGGCCACTGCTGCTTCATAAGCTACATGCACATTATTAGCTTCAGCTAAGGCAAATATCTCATTACCATGTTCGGCAAGTAGCGCTTTATTAGCAGTGACTACATGTTTGCCATTTTTGATAGCGTGCAAGATGATGTCTTTGGCAAGAGTAGTACCGCCAATCACTTCGATAACGATATCAACATTATCACTAGCCGCAATAGCCATTAAATCACTATTTTGGGTGATATCAGGATCAATATCATCACGCTGACGACGGGTGCCGACTTCGGTGATAATAATATCACGACCACTGCGACGCTTTAGTTCGTCTAAATTATCGCTGATTAGATTGATGACGCCTGTACCGACAGTACCTAGGCCTAGTATCGCTAGTTTGATGGATTTGCTCACAGTATCCTCAAGAGATTAGATTAATAAAAAGTAATTAAATAGAAATAAGGGGGAAGTGGAGTCAATAATTAGGCTGATTAACGCTTAGACCCCTAATAATTAGGGTGCAAAGGTAGTAACAGCTTAGTTTTTATAGCTTAATGTTAACAGTTGTATTGTTATAGCTCTATACTGATAATAGCATGCTTAGTAACAAGCTGATCGGCATCTTGCTTTATCGTATCATATCGCCAAGCATCTGCAATCACTAAAGCGTTGCTAGAATAAAGGGTCAGTAGATAAGGTATCGACTAACCCCTAAAAGCTTACATTTGATAGCTTTTGAGTAATACTTTTCAACTAATGCTTTTTAGCTAATGCCAAGTGCTTGTGCCAGTTGCGCTGCTGGTAGATAACCACCAACTTGCTCGCCCGTTTCAGTAAATACCGCAGGGGTCCCACGTACACCGAGCGCTGCCCCTAAGGCCAGCTGCTGTTCAACAGGGTTTTTACAACTAGGCCCTTGCACACTAGCGCCCATCTTTGCTTGATCCATAGCGGCATTACGATCTTCACTACACCAAATGGCTTCCATTTTAGGGATAGTTTCTTGACTGCGAGGCCAAGCTAAATAACGCACTTCTATACCACGTGCATTGATATCAGCCATCTCTTCATGCATTTTACGGCAGTAGCCACAATCGGCATCAGTAAAGGCATAGAGCACAGATTTAGTTTTGCCTACTGCTGGGTAGATAATCATGTCTTTTTTATCGACTGCTGTCAGAGCTTGTTTAGCGGTAGCAGCTACTAGAGCAGCACTGATATCTACGGGTGTTTGCTGACCCACAGCAATAATTTGACCTTGAATAATATGTTTACCTGACTTATCGGCAAAAAATGGTGGAACCCCTTCACCGGTTACCCAGTAAATACCTGGCATATCAGTAGGTACTGCGGAGATAATTTTTTCTTCAATCCCAGAAGCTTTTAGGTTGGTCTGTAATGCTGTCACTACGGCAGGATCACTGGCTTTTGCAACGTTGCTAGCATTTTGAGTGGTTGGGGCGGCATCAATAGTAGCGCTATTATTATTAGTAGCGTCAGCCTCTTTATTTGAACAACCTACTGCAGCAATGACTAATAGCGTACTCATCATCGCCTGCGTCAGTTTACTACGAGAGAGCTTCTGAGTAGTTGAGTGGGCTTTAGTAGCTGAAAATAGGGACATAAGAGGTTTCCTGTAGGCCAAGTGCCTATATATGATATAAAAAACGTGATATAAAAAACTATCATACAAAAAAATAATATGACATAAAAAGTAAAGCAGATAATACTAGCGATAAAACGCTAAGCTAAAATCTAGTAAGGAGGATTAAACTTGCACAAGTAGTTACTGCTGATAGCTACTGATTTATCAAAGCTGTGCTCTAGTCTAAGCAAAAATCGTAGGTACGAGGACAAGACTATTGTTGCCGTCAGCTACTATAAAATCAGTGTCTAAAAAAAGTCTCTATTAACAGAGTATAAGTGTTGTGGTCACTTTCTTACCCGCACTTAAACTAAAAATAGTTAGCTGGCAATAGCGTTGTACTTATTCGGCATAACTTTTGCACATGTTTGCATATGATGGTTATTAGCGAAATAATAAAACATTGTATATTAACATATTTTTTAAAATAGCAGCCAAGCACATCCTGTAGCACCAGCTAAGGTTGTCATAAGCTAGATGAGCACTAATTAAATGGCACTAGATACAAGCAAGAAGAAACATAGCCATAAAAATAAAATACATTGTTACTGTTTAATATAAGCGTCGCTATAGGTAGTCTACTGATAATAAACAGTCTGTATTCGCTAAGCTTACTATTATAACTATCGTCACTAACAGCATTATTGCCAAATGATTGCAAAAGCTGGGCCTAAGGTTATAGCAGCTATGCAGGCTACTCGTAAACAATATATCCAAATCACTCTCAATTAAGGAATATCTATGGCAGGTGCTAGTTTATTAATGCTGCTCGATGACATCAGTGTAATATTAGATGATGTTTCGGTCATGACTAAAGTTGCTGCTAAAAAGACTGCAGGGGTATTAGGCGATGATTTAGCACTCAACGCTGAACAAGTCACTGGAGTCAAAGCAGATCGTGAGCTACCGGTTGTTTGGGCAGTAGCAAAAGGCTCATTCATCAATAAGCTAATATTAGTGCCAGCAGCGTTATTGATCAGCACTATATATCCCCCATTAGTGACTTTTTTATTGATGTGTGGTGGATTATATTTAGCTTATGAGGGAGCGGAAAAAGTTATTCATAGGTTTTGGCCACATATTCTACCGCATGATGAAGAGCAGAATGCACGTCGACAAGCTAATGCCGATGACACTATAGATTTGGTAGCTTTTGAAAAGCAAAAAATAAAAGGTGCAGTACGTACTGACTTTGTTCTCTCAGCAGAAATTATTGTCATTACCTTAGGGGCGGCGGCTGGTGCAAATTTATTAACCAAAACCTTAGTACTATCTATTGTAGCGATTTTAATCACTATTGGGGTTTATGGACTAGTTGCAGGTATCGTCAAGATAGATGATTTAGGCCTTTATCTCAAAAAACAGAGCAGTAATATTAAACAAAAAATCGGTGATTTTTTATTAGCAGCAGCGCCAAAGCTAATGAAGTTCTTATCTATTGCTGGTACTTTAGCGATGTTCTTAGTAGGCGGTGGGATCTTAGTTCACGGTATAGGATTTTTGCATCATGGCGTAGAAGATATTGCTCATTTAACTGGAGTATTCGAAACAGTAACTACTACTTTACTTAATGGTTTAGTCGGCTTAATAGTAGGGGTGATAGTAGTCGCTATTGTTACTATTATTGGCAAGATACGCGGTGGCAAATCAGCTGCTCACTAAAGCTAAAAGTAACCGTTATGAGGATAGCTAGGGCACTTTGAGGTTACCAGAGTGTGCTATCAATAGTTATAAATAAGCAATGATAACTAAGATGAGTAACGCTGTACAGTCTATCGTATAGCATATAAAAAGCCCCGAAACTATTGAGTTTCGGGGCTTTTTCTTGCGTACGTTTAGGATCTGCTAATAATGAGTACTAGTTATTAACTCTCACTATCTGACTCATCAGTCTCTGCTTTCTCAGCTTGTGTAGGCTTCTTATGCTCAGTCTTAGGTTTACGAGTGCGAGCCTTTGGTACTTTTGCCGTAGTCAAATTAAACATGCCTGTTTGTGGCAGTAATTGCTCAGCCACATTCTCAATCATGTTCTTATAGCTAGCAATAGTGGTTTTTGACTTGCTGGCTTGGCTATCCTCTTTTACCGATAGCTCTGGTGAAGAGCCTTCAGCTGGTGAAGAGCCCTCAGCTGGTAAATAGCCCTCAGCTGGTAAAGAGCCTTCAGCTGGTAAAGAGCCTTCAGCTGGCAAAGCGTTTGCAGAAGCATCCGATAATTCAGCATCCAGTGATTCATGACTTGCAGTCTTTAAGTTAGCATCAGCTTGTAGGAGTTGCTCGCTTTCAGTACTAACATCTTCGGCTTGTGCGGCGCCAGTTAATGCAGTTGCAGTAACTTGATGGGCATCTACGGCTTCAACAGCTGATGAGTCTACATTTTCAACTTGCTCAGCTTCAGCACTATCTTGTGGCTGAGCCTGCTGTGGCTGAAAACTAGGATGCTGACCACGTGGATCATTACTAGCACGCGCAGTCACTGCCTTTGGCTGTACAGAAGTTTTACCTTGCTCCATTGCAAACTGACTAGCAGCGGCCGTCATAGATTTAAAGCTAGTCACATAATCTGCTGTCAAAGGTTGATAACCGTAGTTGCTAAAATTAAAGCTACTATCACTGTCATCCGCTTTAGCGCTATGCGCATCCTCAGTCACAACATTTGCGCTCTGTACTTGAGCGGTTGCTTGGTGCTTATACTCAGCAATAGCAGCGATGAAACAGTTAATTACTCCTTCATCAGCTAAACGGGTTTGGCCGTCGGCTAGAGTAGCGCGGATAAAATCGCCAACCGTACCACGAATAGCTGGCTTATCTGCGCTTGGCGCTACTGGCTGCTCAGCTACTGCTGGATTTTTGCCTTGTAGTTGTTGTGCCTGAATAATACGAGGATCATTACTGGCTTTGCCAAACTTATTAGCCGTCACATAGCGCTTAGCGAACAAGGCCTCATGAGTCAGCTCAATAGCTGGCTTCTCAGCAACGTCAGTTGCTTTGCTTGCAGGCTCTTCAATAGCTTTAGCTTCTGTAGCTTCAGACGCTTCGCTTTTTGTAACTACGCTTTGTGTGACAGGAGTGTCAGCTTGCGGAGTTTCAGTAGAGACTACTGGTGTTGAGACTGCTTCAGTTAGCGCTTGACTATCGGTATTGGCAGTACTGGCAGTATTAGCAATATTGTCACTAGGCTGCGAGCTATGCTTAGGTTGAGTCGTTGTAGTTTCTGGCGGCGCTACTGGTTCGCTGCTAGCTTGCTGAACATTGTCTTGAGCTAGTTGATCTTCGCTAGAGTCAGCTTGGGTTTGATCGATAGCAGCTGATTGATGTGCTGTATCCGTATCGACATCAGTATCGATACTATTAACAATATCAGTATCAACATCAGTATCGATACTATTAACAATATTAGTATTAATATTATTGTCAATATTGCTATCTGTATCAGCACCTTTATCATTGCTAGACTGAGTATTACCAGATTTGGCATTATCAGACTCATTGCGCGGTTTCGCTTCACTAGGTGAGGTAGTTTTATTATCTTTGGCTACTTCAACTATTTTAGCGGCAGGCTCAGCATTTTGCGGCGCAGCAGACTTATGATTCATTCGTGTAGATTTGCTGTCGTCTAAAGACAAATGCACTACTTCCGGCGATTTAAGTTTTGCTGGTGCTTCGTTTACTTGCAGCACAACCTCGTTTGGATTCTGATTACGACGCGCAGCAGCCGATTGACTATTACGATTGTCATTAGCGGTTTGCTTGCCATCATTGTTAGTGCTGGCAGTAGTCAAAGTCTCATTGCGTTCAAGAGTACCGCGTGAGCTACGTTGACTGTGTGGCTTACGTTTAGCACGAGCTTGCTCATCAGAGGCGGTAGTACTGTCTTTGCGCTCAGAATTAGTATCGGCATCAGTGCTACGGTCTTGACGATTGCTGTCTTGACGATTGCTGTCTTGACGATTGCTGTCTTGACGATTATTGCGATTACGATCGTTTGGACGTCTATTTTCAGAGCGTTGACTGTCATTACGCTGGTCTTGATCATTAGACGATTTAGTATCGTTGTCACTGTCATTAGCAGCATCGCTATCGCTAATTGTACTATCTAGTGCATCGTTATCGTCGCGCTGCTCTCTTCTTTGACGTGGCTTTGATGATCTAGATTTGCGTGACTTGCGTCTTCTTTTGTCATCGCTGCTCTCATCAGTGTCACCCTCATTATTGCGAGTGCTTGGCTTACGAGTATTATCTGATGGCTGCTCATCATTATTATTTTGGCTAGCATCTGGTTGAGTGGCTACTGAACCTTGAGCAGGCGTCAGCACACTGCTATCAACTTGGCCAAATGAGCCTAAACTTTTGGCCCCAGTATTCACTAAGGTTTCGATAGCTTCAGCAGCATCACGACTGCTGACACTACTAGTGGTTTGCGCTTGTGGTGCTTGAGCGAACAGATTAGATAACCAAGCAACGGCCTGTGGCTGTGCTGGAGTAACAGGGTTTTGAGCCGCTACTGCTACTGCTGCAACTTGAACGTTAGTCGACACAGCAGAATCCTGCTGAGCGTTAGTAGGCATCGTAGCAGTAGTATTATTGTTTTTACTATTATTACGATGCTCATTGCTATGGCTAACCGTACTAGCATTTTGCCCACTTTGCTGAGGGCTAGTAGCAGGGCTGTTTGGGCTAGCGTTTTTACTATCGCTGTTTCTTAACGGCTGACGAGTGGGTTGCTGTTCAGGGCGCTCTTTTTCAGCCGTTTGCCAATCAACATTATAGCCAAGATCGCTATGCTCTTGCTGCTGAGTGTCAGTGATACGCTCGTAACTCGATGGGGCAAAGCCATCACGGTTGAAGTGTAGCTTGAAATTGGGTGACTCAAGGTGAGCATGCGGCAAGATAGTAATACGCGTGCCGCTGTCCTGCTCAAGATAAACTAAGCTGTCGCGCTTTTCGTTTAGCAAAAACGCAGCAATATCAGTCGGCACTTCAGCTTGTACTTCGCCTTGACGTTCTTTTAGGGCAATCTGTTCAATCTGACGCATGATAGATAGCGATAGCGAACGCAAGTCGCGAATCATGCCATTACCATGACAACGAGGACAGATATAGCCAGTAGACTCTTCTAATGAAGGGCGTAGGCGCTGACGACTCATTTCCATCAAACCGAACTTAGAGATGTCGCCAAATTGTACTCGTGCTCGGTCGTATTTAGTGGCATCTATCAGGCGTTTTTCAACTTCTTTTTGATGCTTGTTGTCATTCATGTCAATAAAATCAATAACAATCAAGCCACCCATATCACGCAAGCGCAGCTGACGAGCGATCTCATCAGCGGCTTCTAGGTTAGTATGGTAAGCGGTTTCAGCGACATCTGAGCCTTTAGTTGACTTAGCAGAGTTGATATCGATAGACACCAAAGCTTCCGTTTGATCAATGACGATTGAGCCACCAGAGGGCAGACGAACTTCACGCTGATAAGCGGTTTCGATTTGCTTTTCGATATTGAAACGCGAAAACATCGGCTCATAGTCAGTATATTTGCGTAGTTTTTCAGCTTGTTTAGGCATTACCGCATCGATGAAACCAGCTGCTTCAATATAAGCGTTTTCATTATCGATCCAGATCTCAGCGATGTCATCACGCAGATAATCGCGCACAGCACGAGTAACTACGCCTGCTTCTTGATGCACTAAACGTGGTGAAGGATATTTTTGATTTTGCTCTTGAATGGCTTGCCAAATGTTTAATAGATGGTTTAGATCGTGTTGTAAGTCTTCTTGAGTTTTGCCAATACCAGCAGTACGAATGATGACACTCATACCTTTTTCTAAATCAAGACTGCCTAGCATACGCTTCATGTCTTCACGAAGTTTGCCAGAGATTTGACGTGATATGCCACCACCACGAGGGTTATTAGGCATTAATACTAGATAACGACCAGCGAGTGAAACATAAGTTGATAGGGCAGCGCCTTTATTGCCACGCTCTTCTTTTTCAACTTGTACGATTAGCTCATCGCCTTCTTTGATGAGCTTTTTGATGTTTTCATCACGTGGATTACCGCTCAAGTATTCAGAAGAAATCTCACGAATAGGCAGAAACCCTTGACGCTGTGAGCCATATTCTACAAACACAGCTTCTAGTGAAGGCTCAACACGAGTGACGTGGCCTTTATAAATGTTGGATTTTTTTTGTTCGCGGGTACGGTTTTCTAAGTCAAAATCGTAGAGATGATTGCCTTTACATAAGGCAACACGAATTTCTTCGTTTTGAGTAGCGTTGATCAAAATGCGTTTCATAATAGTATCCTATGAGTACGCAAAACAACGACTAGATTTCTTTGTGGCAGCAGTGGCAAAAAAGGGTAAAGCTGAGAAGGTTACTAATATTTATTGAAAGCTAATAAATAAACTATAGGCTTATCTGTCTGGCCTAGGAATATTGACCTAAAGCTCCGGCATAAACGTAAGTGCTACATGGCAGTGCTGAGCTAAAAGTTCAGCGTAAAATGTCAATAATAACTTACTTAGACGCTCAAGGCTATCTACCCGATTCGACTGGTTTTACCTACTCGCTAGCATAGTGATTTCGTTATTAGCAATGGCTATAAATTAAACAGGGTGTAAGGCTGTTAGCATCTAGTCTTTACAGGACGTTGGCAAATTTTGTAAGTGTTCATACCCGAAGGATAAGGGGCTTACTAGTCAACATCGCTGGTCACTTTTTATCACTATGGTAATAGTAGCCGGTCATCAGTATAAGTTGTAAGCTTATAAGGGCGGTTATAATCCAGTTGTACTTTAGAGCTAAAAGCTCAGAAATAAGTAATAGTATTTATTTATCAATTGGTTCAGTATTACAAAATATTAGTTTTATCTTTAATTAGATCAACACTGTATAAAAATTCAACGGGGCGTACTTGGCAAACAAAATAAAAATCCTAGCCTAGTTAGGGCATAAGTTGTCGATTGTTTAACTATTATTATCTGTTTGACCGTTAATATTTAAGCAACAGCGAAACACTAACCTCAATTTATCATTTTTTGCTCAACTGCGCGTGCCAATCAAAGTTGCAAAAATTGCAGGTCAAGTCGTGGTCATGCGTTTATTGAGTAAATGGTATCAAGTTATCGTTTAACAAATAAGCATATTCGCCTATATTACTAAGTCGAGTGGTCGATTGTTATATAAAGCTATTAGGTATAAATACCCTTTGTCGGGCGGGATTTACATGTCAGTAAGAACCTTGCCCTAAAAATCAGATGAAATGCATAAAGTTAGCAAGAGCCTTACTACTATTAAATATTGATTGCTACTCAGCCTTTATCAGTATTGAAAAATACTAGAATAAAAACTTCAGCAATAAAAATAGTAGTCGACTACAACAATGATTATTGTCGCAACCTCTGCTCAATTGGCATTCAACATGCTAAACTATAGCAAATCTTTATGCAAATACCTAACTAAAAATGACGAACTCCAAAATGACAAATGACGCACCCGTTCACGAAGCTCCTGTTATCTTCAATAGTAAAACTCGTCCCCAAAGCGCTGATGATGAGATTGGCAACTTTGAAAAGGTCAATTACTTAGAAGTGACTCGACATCAGCATGACCAACGTTTAGACAATTTCTTATTGAATCGTCTAAAGGGCTTGCCAAAATCACACATCTATAAAATGATTCGCTCAGATGAGATTCGAGTCAACAATAAGCGTTGTAAAGCGCATGATAGACTGCAGCGTGAAGATGTTGTCCGTATCGCGCCAGTACAGTTGGCGACTCGCGAAAAACCAATCATTAGCGCTGAGTTTGCTAAAAGCCTATTGTCGCGTGTGGTCTATGAAGACGAAGGCTTGTTAGTATTGAATAAACCTTCAGGTATTGCAGTACACGGCGGTAGTGGTCTTGACTTCGGGGTTATCGAAGCCATGCGTGAAGCGACTGGTAAAAAGTACTTAGAACTCGTACATCGTATCGATAAAGATACTTCAGGTCTACTGATGATCTCTAAAAAGCGCTCAGCACTTAAAACTCTGCAACAGCATCTCGTTGACAAGACTATTCAAAAGCACTATTTATGCTTAGCAAAAGGGCAGCCAGTACTTAATGAGCAGCGCATCGATGCGCCATTGCTACGTTATACGCTTGCTAGTGGTGAGCGCCGAGTCAAAGTGGATGCTCAGGACCCACAAGCCAAAGAAAGCCAAACTGATATCGTAGTACACAGTCGCTTTATGCATCTTAATCAGGCAATAAGTCTGATAGAAGCCAAACCATTAACTGGCCGCACTCATCAGATTCGTGTGCATTTGGCGCATATTGGTCATGCTATCTTAGGCGATGATAAGTATCACGTACATGATAAGTCTGGCGTGCATCGTTTATGCTTACATGCTTGGCGCTTAGATATCCCAGGTTATGAGACTATCACCGCTCCGCTACCTGAAGATATCGCTGCACTATTGCCAAAAGGGACTGAATTGCCCAAATAAGTGACTAACCTTTCTGATAAGACATTAAAGCCAAGCTACTAGCTTGGCTTTAAATATTGGTTTAGCTGAGTTTGTTATCGGTATTTTGTCATTGTTAATTGAGCACGGGTCAGTTTATCACTGTTAGTCGCTAACAGCGTCCTGCAACATTATCCTTTCATGGTGCTAACCCTATTTATTAAGGTCTGTTTATGAGCGAAGCTACAGCCAATCCTACAGCAACGGCTACTGCTGCTACTTCAACACAAACTTTTTTACAGCCACTTGCTAGTGCCCCATCAGCTGCTGATTGCTTAGCAAGCAAAAAACTTATTATCTTTGACTGGGATGGCACCTTGATGGACTCCATAGGTCTAATCGTCGAGTCGATGCATATTGCTGGCGAGACTCATGGATTTGTTACTACTGATAAACAAGTGCAAGATATCATTGGTTTAAGCTTAGTCATAGGCATCGATATTCTGTATCCTAGCGCAACGGCTGCACAGAAGCTAGCCATTCAAGATAGCTATAGCGAGCATTACATCGCTAACAGTCACTGTACGCCGTTTTTTCCTCAAATCGAGGCGATGTTGCAAACCCTACGACAGCAAGGTAAGCAGCTAGCCGTAGCTACTGGCAAAAAGCGTCGCGGCTTAGACCGAGTATTGAGCGCTACTAACAGCCACGATTATTTTGTGGTCACCCGCTGTGCTGATGAATCTGGCTCTAAACCCGATCCTAAGATGCTGATTGAAATTTTGCATGATACGCAGCAGCAAGTATCTGATGCGGTATATATTGGTGACAGTATTTATGATATTCAAATGGCCAATCAGTTGGGGATGACTAGTATTGCGGTTGACTACGGCTCAGCTACTAGTCACGAGCTTGCTGCCCAGCAACCGACTTATCAAGTCACTACGCCACAAGCTTTGGTTAAGTTGTTAGGGGCTTAAAGTGGTTAGCGGTTAAAGTGTTACCATAAGCTATACTCAATAAAAAAGGGTTTATCGTGATTAGCGATAAACCCTTTTTATTTTTTAATAAGGCTATGCGTAGCAACTGCTAAATAATCTGTACTACAGCCTAATTAACAACCGTAAATAAAAATTATTTATCTATTTATCTGTTGACTGTTCGGTGGTTACTGTAGGTATTTCTAAAGCTTGCGCTTCTAATTCAGCCTCTAATGCCGCATTGAGCGACGCCAGATCAGTTTGCTGGTTAAAGCCTGATGCCGATACTTTTTCATCGGTAAGTTTATAGTCATACCAATTACCCATGACGCCAGCCAATTCATCTAAACCTTCTTTTCTAAGAGCTGAAAACAACTGAGTAGTACAGTCTAGGCCTAATTTTTTTAGCTGCTTACGCGTATTGAGAAGCGCATTTTTAGAGGCTCCGTACTTTAGCTTGTCCGCTTTAGTGAGTAAAATATGGACTGGTAGCTCACCTTCTTTGGCCCAATGCAGCATTTGCTCGTCATAAAACTTTAGAGGATGACGAATATCTGTTAATAGCACTAATCCAGCTAGGCTTGAGCGTGATACTAGATATTCCTCCAGCTCCACTTGCCACTCTTTTTTCATCTCTAGTGGTACCGCAGCATAGCCATAGCCTGGAAGATCGACTAGGCGTCTATCAGTATCGCCTATACTGAAAAAGTTGATCATCTGAGTACGACCAGGGGTCTTTGATGAGCGTGCCAACTGACGTTGATTGGTTAGAGCATTGATTGCTGATGATTTACCAGCGTTTGAGCGTCCAGCGAAGGCCACTTCAAAACCTGCATCGGGTGGACACAGACGAAAAGTAGGCGCTGAAGTCATAAACTCAGTTTGTTGTATGCGCTGGCGAGCTTTGGTATTAAATGCCGCATGCTCAGCGACAACATCTTTATACGGGGTACTCATAAAGGGCTCATTAATATATATAAATTCGAAATAAATCTTGGATAAAGGTAAGGGGTAGAGCGCTAGCAAGATAGTGAGTCTCGACATCACAGTATACGTGCCTATCTTTTGATTACTATCTACCTGCCGATCTCAAACTAGCTGCCGATCTAAAAAAAGATATTATAGCAACTGTTAGCGATAACTATCAGTATTTACGGGCAATTTAATAGTAAACTATAATCCAGATAGTTAATAAAAGGTGTAGCCGAAACTGTTGAAATAATAGCTAGGAACACCATATTAGTTATAGCATAACATTAAACGCCATAGGCGCTTATAGAAAGTTCTCAACACCGCTAAACAAAGCAGCACTACATTAAGTTAATATAATTTGTTACAATATAGGCCAAGCCAGTAGATATAAGAGAAGACAGCAATTCGCTGTACCTTTTATCGTTATCCAGCTAAAGGAGGCCTCTTATGCGCCTATTAACTCAATTGACAGCCGCTATCAGTAGCGTTTTAAGCAGTCGCACTTTAACTAGTGGGATAGCCGCTGTTTTATTAACTACAGCAATGGCAACGCCGGTTTCTGCTGCTGATATTGCTACTATCTATAATGATTCTTGCGCAGCTTGTCATAATAGTGGGGCTTTAAACGCTATCAAAAAGGGCGATAGTGTCAAATGGGAGCAGCTCAAGAAACAAAAAGGCATGCCAGCGCTTATCGAGTCAGTAAAAAACGGTATGATTCAAATGCCTGCTGGTGGCTTATGTAATAATTGTAGCGATGAAGATTACAAGCAGTTGATAGAATATATGAGCAAGTGACATTGAAAATGAATATAGATATAAAACTGAATAGGCTAATATATTCCTAAGATTAGGTAAGCAAATATTATAAAGTCTTGCTATAATAATCGTAAATAAACCTTGATGTCAGTAAGTACTTTTGGGTAGTTGATTACTAAGATTAAAAATGTAGCAATTGTTCTATGAGCAATGCTACCTACTATCGTATAGATAGAGTCTTGTTAATGCAATTATGCTAACGGATACTTACGCCAAGTTAGTAGGATTCATATAGATGAAAAAGTTAATCGCTGCCGCCAGCTTATGTATTGCAAGTTTCAGCGTACAAGCTGCTATTACTGTTCCTGAATATGACGCTAATGCAGGTAAACAAATTGTAGAAGCACAATGTGCCGCTTGTCATGGTGTTGACGGAGTAAGTGTAGTTCCGGCTCAACCTAACTTAGGCGGCCAAAATGTAAAGTATCTTTATAAGCAACTAGTCAACTTCAAAGCCGGCTACCGCAAAAACGGTATCATGCAAGCGCAAGTTGCTAACTTGTCTCAGCAAGATCTAGCTAACGTTGCTGGCTACTACACTGAGCAAGCTGCTTGGGGAGTAGGTTTTGCTAACCCAGCTACTGCGCAAGAAGCGACTAAGTTATTCTTAGGTGGCGATAAGTCACGTGGTGTTATTGGTTGTGCGGGTTGTCATGGTCCAGATGCTGCTGGTAATATTTGGGCTGCTTTCCCACGTTTAGGGGGTCAACATGCTCAGTATATTGCAACTCAGCTTAAGCTATTCCGCGCTGCTGGCCGTGAAGATGATGTCGCTAGTGATGATCAAAAGCGCTACAATGATGCCGCTAAAGAAGGTGATAAAGGTATGATGCAAGTAGTAGCTTCGAAGTTGTCGGATCGTGATATCCGCATCCTTGCAGACTATGTCAGTGCTATCCATTAATTCACTACCTAGCACTTGAAAATATTAGCCTTATACCGTAGCTAAATGAGTTCTTCAAATCCTATAGATTATCATTTAGCTACTAAACCCCGATTCCGGGGTTTTTTTATAGCTAGCTGTCTATTATGTGTAACCGCTGAAAGACACAGCTCTACAAATAATGGCTTATAGATACTGCCTTATATAAATGATAAGAGTTTATAATAAGCTGGTATTTCTATTAAGCTAGTACTCCTATATAGCTGTATTTATATATAAGAATAATTATATTTCTATATCAGGACGTATTTGTACCTATTGCAAAGCCTCTAACGCTACTTATTACTTTAGAACGTTTGGATTGAAATTATGATGATCCGTTATGCCTCTTATTTTATAGCTGCACTACTACCGCTATTATTGTTTCGCTGGTTTGCCCCAGCCTCAATTGGTGAAATTGATTTTTGGTTACTATGGTTATTAGCCATGGTGCTAGTATCTCTACCAGTCATTTATGCTGAGGTTGCTTTAGCTTATCGCAGTGCTGAGTCGCCATTAGCAGGCATGCAAAAGCTGACACGTGAAGCTGATGCCAGTTCACTATGGCGAAGCTTTGCCTGGCTTGCAGCTTTAGTATCGATAGTTATTGCAGCACTAGTAGTCTCTGATGCCAGTAACAGGATATTAGCCGCACTCACTGAGCTTAATAGTGTGCCTAATATACCAAGCTTCGCTGTTGGTGCCGGTTTGCTAGTCATCGCCGTCTTGCTAAGCTTGCTTGGAGCAGCTCCTTTACCAATTGGCCTAGGGTTGATGATCATAGGGTTAGCGCTAGGCGTTGCCAATGGCTTGCCTACTATTAGCTTTGCTATGACGGATATTAGCTTAAGCGAATGGGCACGAGCCGTAGCGTTAGCATTAGTGAGTGTAGGTGCTGGTACTGGTCTGTATTGGTTCGGACAGCACTTAGTCAGTAAACAAACGCTATTAACCTCAAGTGCTAACCATAGTGAAGCTGCCACGACAAAAAATCAGTCTACTGCGGTATACCGCGCCACTAAACTAGTATTACCGATTTGGATATTACAGTTGATAGTTGGGGTGATTGCGTTATTTATTAGTGGTCTAAATCTGCCACCAATCGCCCAACTGGTATATGGGCTAGGGGTACTGTTTGTAGTCAGTTATTTGCTACATTATGCCGTACAACAATTATCTTATAAGTTTGGGCTGGTAATTAGCTTGCTATTGACTGTAGGTCTAGGGGTAGTGTTAGTAATAGCCGTACCAACCACTTGGCTAGTAGGATTGTTAGTTATTATTAGCAGCGTAGCGGTATTATTACTTTCAGTATTCGTAGGTTGGCAGATGAAAATTAGTCATCTACGTAAGTCTTTAAACTTCGGTAATGAAGGCTTCTATAACTTATGGCGCATAGCCATTCGTATTTTTGTGCCCTTAGCGCTGATTTTAGCCTTAGTAGGTTGGGTATTACAGTGGATGAGCTAATAGATAATGAGGTGGCAGTGCAGATGCCCTTGCAAACGCTAGTATCTAAGCCAATAACGGTACACTTAGCTTATGCAGAGACGGCACAAATTCAGCATTATCTGAGCTTAGAAGTGAGTAAAGGCACGACAATATATCAGGCGTTGGCACAAGCAGGGTGGTTAACACAGTTTGCTGATTTGGCAGTATGGTGTGAGCAAGTAGCAGCGATTATCACTCCCACTGCCAAGCTATGGCATGTGGGAATTTATGCACAAAAGCAGCCACTCAGCTATCAGTTGCAGGCGCTTGATCGAATTGAGGTTTATAGGAGCTTAAGCACTGACCCTATGGCTCAACGCAAAAATAAGTCTAAATAAAGGCTAACTATACACTTATAGACTGTCAGCAGACAAAACCAAGCACATAAAAAAGCGCTGTTTAAAAAGTAAACAGCGCTTTATGCTAATTAGGGTTTAAGACTGAGTTATTAAAACTGATTTATCACCGCTAATTTATAATCCTAGCTTATCTTGCATTATTCAGCCTGTGTTATTTAACAGGTTGCGGCAAGGTTTCAATACCTTCAATACGATTAACTATACCATTGGCATCAAAATAGACTCGCAAATGCTGGCTAGCATTTTTTATATTAGCAATGCCCTTACGACTGCCTTCCGTACCTGCTTGGAAATCATAAATATAATCCCAACGATTAGGTTCTAGAGTGTCTCTAATGGCAGGGCTGCCTAAGATATAGAGCACTTGGTTCTGATTCATACCTACCTTTACGGTCTGGGCTTGAGTCTGAGTAATAGGGGTTCCTTGCGGCAGATCAATCTTATAAACGCTAAATAGTGAACAGCCTGATAGCGTCACTGTAGCACCAAGGCTCATAGCGATTATAAGTTTGCGTAGCATACGAGCATTAGCAATAGAACGAAGAGATAATGAATTTATCATGGTAAGATGACTCATAAGAAATGGGTTAGGTACGGCCAACAGTTGTTAATACAACCGTTACCGACAATCTTGGACAAATGATACGTGATTTACTTGCAATTGCCTATCACTTACGACATTATTTAATAAGCATTATAGAATAACTATAACTACTAGTACCTTATAATCTTAACAGAATTAAAGCTTTATAAGCTTAAGCTTGTATACTTACAATAGTATTTTCAGATAATTTAAAGCTGTTAAAGCCCAGTTCTTATCCTTTAATGGTTGTTAGCTTTAGCCAATAGCTTGCTTTCATCCGCACTTCTTCATCATTGCAAAAAATTTTTATTTACTGAGACTTTAATAGTCAAGAGAGATACTATGGCTTTTACCAATCAAGATTTACGTAAAGCAGGGCTTAAAGTTACCTTACCCCGTATTAAGATTTTAGAATTATTAGCAAGCGCCGAGCATCACCATATGAGTGCTGAAGAAGTTTATAAAGCACTGATTGGGCAAGGTGAAGATGTGGGTTTAGCCACGGTTTATCGAGTATTAACTCAGTTCGAGCAAGCGGGTATTGTTGAGCGTCATAATTTTGAAAACAATCTTTCTGTGTTCGAGATCACCCAAGACGAGCATCATGACCATTTGGTTTGTGATGTCTGTGGTAAGATTATTGAGTTTCACAACGAAATTATCGAAGAAGAACAGCTGAGAGTGGCAAATGAGCATGGTTTTAAGCTCTCAGGACACTCACTAGTACTGTATGGTATCTGCAATAATCAAGAATGTAAGGATAGCGCCAAGTAAGTCGCAGCATTCAGCTAGCTTTAGAGCTATTCGATGTAGTACTGTGCTACTAATGTCTTATGCTTAGTAGCAAGTGCTTAGTATCGAATGCCTAGTATCGAACACTTAGTATTAAGCATAAGATATTAAGCATAAGATATTAAGTATAAAAAAAGCCTTTATAAATGAAGGCTTTTTTTATTGCCGATAGCTTGAGGATAGCCCTTTCAAAGTTGGTTGGCAGTTGCTACTTTTCATTATTCGCCGTTATAAATACACTATCTAAACACTGATAGCTCAATAGCGGTGATTTGTTTAACCGCAGTTTATCAACGGCTAATGATAGCTTAATGCCAATAGTTAATTAGCATCTAAAGAAAGCTTTTCAATATTTTTATCTTTATGGTTATTACTATGTCTGCTATTGAGCTTGATCTGTAAACGCAGATCATTTGGTGAATCAGCATACTTAATAGCATCTTGGTAAGTGATCTCAGAGTTTTCGTACAAGTCGAACAGGGCTTGATCGAAAGTTTGCATACCAGTATTACGTGAACGAGCCATAACCTGTTTTATTTCGTGAATTTCACCCTTACGAATGTAATCACTTATCAGCTGCGAGTTTAGTAATATTTCAACAGCGGCGCGGCGTCCTCGACCATCTGGGGTAGGGATGAGTTGCTGAGCGACAATCGCTTGTAAGTTAAGTGATACATCCATAAAGAGCTGACTATGACGATCCGCCTCAAAAAAGTGAATAATTCGATCTATGGCTTGGTTGGCATTGTTAGCGTGCAAAGTTGCGAAAACTAAGTGGCCAGTTTCAGCGTATTGAATCGCATAGTTCATCACTTCACGATTACGAATTTCTCCGATTAGAATAACATCTGGTGCTTGACGCAGAGTATTTTTTAGACCTGTCTCAAAAGTTAAAGTATCGATACCCACTTCGCGCTGGGTGATAATACAGCCTTGATGCTGATGGATAAACTCTATAGGGTCTTCAATAGTAATAATGTGGCCATGCGAGTTACGATTACGATGTCCTATCATAGCAGCGAGGCTAGTAGACTTTCCTGTTCCTGTAGCACCCACTAACAATATAATGCCGCGGTTCTTCATGGCCAGTTGTTGCAATAATGGGGGTAAGCCTAGCTCATCAGTAGTAGGAATTTTATTTTCGATTTTTCGCAAAATCATACCTGGCATGTCACGCTGCCTAAAAGCACTGACTCGAAAGCGTGCGGTTTCTAAGTCATCGGTGATAGCAAACTGACATTCATTAGTCTCAGCAAACTCTTTACGCTGACATTCTGTCATTACGCCTCTGACTAAGGTTTCAACTTGCTTGCCTGTCAATGCAACTTTACCTACAGGATGGATGACACCGTTCATCTTCATCGATGGGGCGACATTGGCGGTAATAAATAAGTCAGAGCCATTATTCGTAATCATCAGTTGTAATAGTTTATCGAAGTCCATAATGATAGTCGCATATAGATAAAAGTTAAAAAGGCTCAAAGTAATCAAGTCGATGTCAAAAAGCCATGAAGTCATTGAGCACTAAATGTTGAGTAACAAGTAACAAGTATTGAGCTATAAAAACTGCCTATAAAATCAAATTACAAGAACGCATCAGGTTGTTTGGCATAAGGACGAGCGACTTCTTTACTAATAGTGCCTTTGCTGATTAAGTTCTTTAGTGATTGGTCGAGGGTAATCATGCCTTCGCTAGCACCAGTTTGAATAGAGGAGTACATCTGCGCTACTTTGTTTTCGCGTATTAAATTACGGATAGCCGGCGTACCAAGCATGATTTCGTGGGCAGCGACACGGCCACCTGTTTTGCGTGGCAATAGAGTTTGCGAGATAACGGCTTGCAAGGATTCAGATAACATAGCTCGAATCATAGATTTTTCTGCCGCAGGAAACACATCAATAACCCGGTCGATAGTTTTGGCGGCTGAGCTAGTGTGTAAGGTGGCGAATACTAAATGTCCAGTCTCAGCAGCAGTCAAGGCCAAACGTATGGTCTCAAGGTCACGTAGCTCACCGACCAAAATCACATCTGGATCTTCGCGCAAAGCTGAGCGTAGGGCTGGTTCAAAGCCCAAAGTATCACGGTGCACTTCACGCTGGTTAATTAGACTTTTTTTGGACTCATGAACAAATTCAATCGGGTCTTCGATAATTAGGATATGCTCTTTACGGGTCTCATTAATGTAATCAACCATAGCGGCTAAGGTCGTTGATTTACCAGAGCCGGTAGGACCAGTGACTAGTACTACTCCACGCTTAAAGTCAGATACCTGTTTGAAGACCTCACCCATATCTAAGTCATCCATGGACAAAACTTTGGAGGGGATAGTACGAAAAACAGCGCCGGCACCCCGGTTTTGGTTAAAAGCATTTACTCGAAAACGGGCTAAATTAGGTATCTCGAAAGAAAAGTCGGTCTCAAAAAACTGTTCAAAATCTGCTCGCTGCTTATCATTCATGATAGCGTAGATCAGCTGATGAACGACTTGATGGTTCATTGCTGGCATATTAATACGAGTCATCTCGCCATCCACTCGAATAATTGCTGGCATTCCTGCCGAAATATGTAAATCTGATGCTTGGTGCTTGACCGCAAAACGTAGCAAGTCTTCAATGCTCAAACTGCTTTTTTCAGACATAATTAACGATTCCTAATGGTCAATAAAATACAACGCTGTACCCTCTAAGCTTATATTTACAAAGAGCAAGGATGGTTTTATGTTAATCTGCTATGGCTATGATTGAACAAATATTCACATAGTAAGTAAGGTAATGTAACAATATAATAACAATACTAGTCACACTTAACCATCTATTAGCGCATACCAAGGCAAAAATAGATTTCTATAGAAACTTCCGATACGAGTATTTTATGAATAGTTCTTTGGTTAATCCTAAAAATAACAACGATGCAAATACAGCAAGTAATAATGACCAAGCTAATAAGAGCGATAGTGATTACCGTCAACTGCTTAGTAACTGGCAACAAGTAAGTGCTCAAGTTATGCAAGCTTGTGAGCAGGCCTCTCAACAACCGGAATCCAAATCAGCGAGTAAAGTGACCTTATTAGCTGTGTCTAAGACTAAGCCTGCTGAGATGATTGCTACTTTAGCTAAGCAAGGTCAGCGTGAATTTGGAGAGAACTACCTACAAGAAGCCGTCGATAAGATAACTACCTTGCGGGCAGACCCTGAAGTTGCCGCTATTGTTTGGCATTATATTGGCAGTATTCAGCGCAACAAAACTCGTGATATAGCGGAGAACTTTGATTGGGTGCAGACTGTTGAACGTGACATTATCGCCAAGCGTTTAAATGATCAGCGCCCAGATGGTATGGCACCATTGAATGTCCTTATTCAGCTCAATATTGATAATGAAGATAGTAAATCAGGCTGCTTGCCTGCAGAGCTTGCTGATTTGATAGCTACTATCAAAAGTTATGAGCGCTTACAGCTGCGTGGACTTATGATAATTCCTGCCAAAGCAGATACTGATGCTTTTGCCCGTACTCAGCAGTTATTTAACGACATACAGCAGCAGTATCCAGAGCTCACTGCTTGGGACACGCTAAGTATGGGTATGAGTGATGATATGACTGAGGCGATTGCTAATGGCTCGACTATGGTACGAGTTGGCACCGCAATATTTGGTGCACGTGATTAGCCAGATGTTTTGTTTGAATGATTGTTGCTTAAAAAGAGTGGCTACTTGCACGAGCTGCTACTTAAAAAAGCTCTTGCTCGAAAGAACTGTTTGTTGCCATAAGCTGTTATTAAAACAGTTCTTTCTACTCTTTGTTTTTGTGCAAACGGTGTCTTATTTAAAGCTGGTCTTCTATAAATAGTATTTTATACAAACACGGTGCTGTTTAAACACCCTCCTCAGACTTAGTTACCAGCAGCTGATTGATTTTGAGTTTTTCAGTAGCAAGAATCTCAAAATGATAGTTGGCATAGTCAATACTGTCGGTCTTTTTGGGGATTTTGCGTAGCATATACATCATAAAGCCACTGATGGTTTCATAGTTTTGACTGTGCGGTAGATTGACGATACCAAGCGCTCTAATAACATCTTCAATCGGGGTCATACCGTCAATCAGCCACGAGTTATCAGTACGCTGAATGATAGGCTGCTCCTCTAAAGTAACTAGCTCGCCCATTACGATACTCATCACATCTTTTAGGGTAATAACGCCTACTACTAAAGCGTATTCATTAACGATGACCGCAAAATCTGCACCCGTTGATTTAAACGTTTCTAATACTTCAAATAGCGATAGCGTATTGGGAACGAACAGCGCAGGTTTTAGCAGTGCTTGATCGGTCAGGCACACCAGCTGTTGCTCAAGTACCGATGCCAAAAAACTGCGAGACTCAACATAGCCAATGATATTTTCTAAGTCGTCGTCGATACAAACTAAGAACTTATTGTGCGGCTGTCTAATCATCACGGCCACTATATGCTCAGTACTAGCCTTGCTATCAAAATAAACCACATGCTCGCGAGGGTTCATCACTGAAGTCACCGTGCGCTCTTGCATCTCAAAAATATTTTCAATCAAATGGTGTTCTTGATGCTTAATGACTCCTGCTTCTGCACCAGCATCCATCACCGCATAGATATCCTCTGAAGTCATATCATCTTGGCGAATAGTCGAAATACCTAGCGCTTTAAACAGTACGTTTGCTGCGCCATCGAATACCCAAATCATAGGCTTAAAAATAAAGATCAAAAATATCATTGGTCGTACTAGTTTGACAGAGACATTTTCAGAGTCTGACATAGCCAGCCGTCTGGGCATTAAGTCGGCGAGCAGTGAAAATACACTAGTGATAATGATAAACGACAGCACAGAGGCCACAGTTTCATTTTTGAATAATAGGGATAAATAAGGACTGATAGCTGATTCGCCAATCGCTCCAGCGGAGATAGCTACTGCATTGAGCACGACTTGCACTACGGTAATAAAGCTACCGGAATGTTGTTGCATATTGAGGACATCAAGGGCGCGTACTTCCCCTTCTTTGGCCATTACTTGTAACTTAATCTTGCGGCTGGCGGCAATGGCAATCTCCGCACCAGAAACGAAGGCACTCAGGGCCAGTAATAAAAATAGAAATACACTAGCGGTTAGCAAGCTCATGAAATACTCGGATAAATATAGATAGGGTTAGAGAAGATTATTGAAGCGATAATTAAGGGGACGATTAAGGCGGCTATTGGGATAAAGATAAAAAGTAACGACATAAAGTAAAAACGCAACATAAAAACAGGGACTAAAATTTATCAACAGGTAATAAAAAAGCTGGGCAAGCACCCAGCTAATTATTTCATCATTGATTTCGCTATAAGTCTGATTATCGGCTAGCTAGGGTTTAAGCTAGCTAGCCTCTATCTTTTATAGTTAGCCTTTTAGTGACCATTTATTTACTAAAGGATAGCGGCGTTCGCGCCCAAAAGCTTTGTGGCTGATCTTAGTACCAATAGGGGCTTGTAGACGCTTAAACTCGCTATGGTCGACCATCTTGATAGTTTTAGCGACTAAGTCTTCGTCAAAACCTTTAGATACGATATCCTGATAGCCCATATCTTCATCAATATATAAAGTGAGGATACCGTCTAATATGGCATAATCGGGCAGACTGTCTTGGTCGGTTTGATCAGCTCGTAGCTCAGCTGAAGGTGGGCGAGTGATGACTCGCTCAGGAATAACTGGGGTATCTTCTAAACGATTACGATAGCTGGCCAAGTCATAAACTTGGGTCTTATAAACGTCTTTTAATACGTCAAAACCACCCGCCATATCACCATATAAAGTAGAGTAGCCTACTGCTAATTCAGATTTGTTACCCGTAGTGATGACCAAATGACCAAACTTGTTCGATAACGCCATCAAGATCACTCCACGGGCGCGAGCTTGGATGTTCTCTTCGGTAGTGTCCGCTGGTGACTTATTGAATAATGGCGCAAGGGTATGACGAATACCTTCTACTGCATCAAAAATAGGGCAGACAGTATAAGAAACATTCAAACGACGCGCTTGTGCTTGGGCATCCTCTAAGCTGATTTTTGAGGTGTACTCATAAGGCATCATCACGGCATAGACTTTGTCTGCGCCTAAGGCATCGACAGCTATACATAAAGTCAGCGCTGAATCAATACCACCGGACAGACCAATAATCACCCCAGTAAAGCCTGAATTATTAACATAATCACGTAAGCCCACTACTAAGGCTTGATACATCTCAGACTCACGGCTCAATGACAGTGGCGCTTTAGCTTGAGTGTTAAAGGTACCAGTATTGACATCTAAAGTGGCTAGTAACAGCTGATTCATAAAGCGTGTAGCTTCGTGAGCAATAGTACCATTGGCTTGTACTGCCATTGAGCCACCGTCAAATACTAAATCATCTTGACCACCAACTGCATTAACATAAATAATCGGTAGCTTATTGTCACTACTGCGCTTGCTTAGCATAGCTTTGCGAGTATCTTGCTTTTCTCTTTGGAAAGGGGAAGCGTTGAGGCTAATAATTAGCTCTGCACCTTGCTCTTTTAGTTCTGCAATTAGGTTCTTTTCCCATAAGTCTTCACAGATAAGAAGACCTATAGTTATGCCTTTATAGTCAAATAAAACTTGGTTACGACCTTTATCAAAATAACGACGCTCGTCAAATACCCCATAATTAGGTAAGAATTGCTTATGATAAAAGCCCTTTTGATGGCCGTTATGCAGAATAGCTGCTGAGTTAAAAGTACCGTGATGATCCACATGAGGGTAACCAACAATCATGACGATATCTTCAATGTCACTTAAGTTCGATAAAGCGCTTTTGATACGACCTGAAAGACTAGGGCGTAGTAATAAATCTTGTGGAGGGTAACCTAAAAGCGCTAGTTCAGGGAAGATAATAACATCAGCACCTTGCTCACGTGCTTCTATTGCAAGCGCACGCATTTTTTCAGCATTGGCGGTAATGTCGCCGACTAAAAAGTGTGATTGAGCTAAAGCGAAAGTAATAGAGTTGGTCTTTGCAGATGGTTTTTCAGCAGTATTAGTAACAGGGGGATGAGCTTGGCTATTGTCTTTTGACATTGTTATTGTTATTGTTCCTATCAATATAGTATTTAAAATTTAGTGGATTATTATTTATTTGGATCGTCTAGTTAAAATGCTTATTTAGAATGTGCTGACCAAACTATAATATATGGCTTAGTTTTTTTAAAATAATTCAGTTATAGGGCTTAATGGTTTAACTTGTTTGTATAATTTATCGCTTATAATGTTTGGTAGCTAAAGTACCGAAATGGCCAGTAAGCTAGGCAAATAATAGGCAAAAAGTAAATACTTAGCTATTATTCGCAACTTTAGCACCAACGCAGGTCAGTGAATCTAGTGCTGAGACTAAGCTATATAGTTGTGCTAGCTAGCAAAAATATTGCCAAATAGGCAGCTAAAAAAAATCTCAATGGATTCCGTACGCACAAAATAATACCCTTAGTATAACATCAATTACTAATGCTAAGAGAACGCTGCGGTGTTTTTGCACGCTAAACAAAACTATCTTATTATCGACTTAAGTGAATTTTGCTTACTATTACTTTTAGTTTTATTTCAAGACTAAAGCGTGTTGAACATTCGACTGCAACAGGGTCTACTGCTCGTGGCTCAACACCGCCTTAACACACTACCTAAAACAAAATTGTAAGTAAAAATTACAACACAGTATTATTTATTCGTCTTATCTTATTGCATAATGGCTGCTGGTTGTTAAGATGTTTACTGGGCGCATAGGTATACAGTTTATAAACTTCTATTCATAGGCTTATGCCTACATATTCATATAATTCGCAGTAATATCCTATAAGGCTGTTATTGGTTGGTTCATACGCTATGATTGAAAACTGGACAAAAGAGGTCGTTATTCAGCGATTACTAGCCATTACGTTACTAGTGATACTGTTTATACTTTGCTTTCAAGTGGTGCAGTTCTTCATTGTACCAGCGCTTTGGGCTGCGATTTTGGCCTACGTTACTTTTCCTATTTATAAGTTTTTCCATGAAAAAGTAAAGTTCAGTTCAAATGTTAGTGCGGCCATTATGACCATCAGTATCTCGCTAATGATAGGCATACCCTTAGTCATAGCGATATTTATACTGCAACAAGAAGCGCTTAGCCTTTACACTAACCTCATTTATCGTATCAAGGTCGGCTATCTTGATATGCCTGATTCTCTTAAAAACTTACCAGTTATCGGTCAACAAATTCAAGATATCTTATGGAGAATAAATAAGAATCCTGAAGGTACTCTCGAAGCTTTTCGTGCTTGGATTCAGTCGCACTTATACTACGGCAAAGTGGCTCTTGATGTGTTGTTCAGCAGCCTTGCTAAATTAGGTATGGCTTTGATGACGCTTTACTTCTTTTACCGTGATGGTATCAGTCTAATACGGCAGATTCGTCAAGCCTTGCGCAATATCATCGGCAACCGTATTGATGGCTATATTGATTCTGTAGGCACTACCACGCGCGCTGTGGTTTATGGTATTGGTCTAACAGCATTAGCGCAGGCATTATTGGCAGGCGTTGGTTATTACTTTTCTGGTGCGCCTAGTCCTATCTTACTTACCCTCATCACTTTTGGAGTGGCGCTAATACCTTTTGGTACTCCGTTTGCGTGGGGCGCAGTATCGATTTGGCTGTTGAGTCAAGGTTATACTACTGAAGGTATTGGTCTGGCTTTATGGGGTGTTTTGGTGATCAGTTGGGTCGACAATCTTATTCGTCCTATCGTCATTAGTGGCGCTACTAAGATTCCTTTTATCATTATCTTTATCGGCGTATTAGGCGGTCTTACAGCTTTTGGTTTCGTTGGTTTGTTCATCGGCCCTGTAGTGCTAGCTATTGGCCTTGCTATTTGGCGCGAGTGGATATCACAGCATAAAAACGAGATTTTCGCCCCTAAGCAAGTCATATTAACTGATAATCAGATGTTACTAAACTTCGAGCAGCAGAACCAAGACGATAGTGAAAACCCTGCAAACAGTTAATAGCTGGTAATGATAAATGAATATTCCTACCTACCACTAATCCTATAACCATTAAGCTGGTGGCACTACTATGTTAACTAATAAACCGACTGTCCTTACTATCCTTGCCGATAGCAATATCGCTAGCCTTGATGACTTTTTTAATCCGCAAACCTTAGGTCAAGACCCAGCGCAGAATATAAAAATTATAAAAGCGATAGGCCGTGATATAGATGCGCAATTGCTAAGCGAGCTACAACCGGATGTATTGCTGATACGTTCAGTGACGTTAGTGGATGAGCAATTACTAGCTAATAATACTAGTGTCAAATTTGTTGGATCAGCCACTATTGGTACTGATCATGTCGATCAAGCTTATCTGGCTGAGCGTCATATCACTTTTGCTAATGCTGCTGGCTGTAGCAAACATTCCGTTGCCCAATATGTGTTAACAGCGATACTGACTTTGCAGCCACAGTACTGGCAGCAGCCGATGACCTTGGGTATTATTGGACTAGGGAATATTGGCAGTACGCTGGCTCAGTATGCTACTGATCTAGGCTGGCAAGTACTAGGTTACGATCCGTTGTTACCAGCATCAAAATATAATAATGCCAGCTTTGAGCAACTGCTTAGCCAAAGTGCTGCTATTAGTTTGCATGTACCTTTGACGGTTGCTGCTAATGGCAAAGCTATTAACAATGCTAGCGATTATCCAACTGAGCATCTTATTGACTCAGCAGCGCTGCAGCTTATGTCGCCCGATACGCTACTGATTAATAGTGCGCGTGGGCCTGTGATCGCCGAGGCAGCGCTAAAGGCCAATATTGAAAGTACTGGACGCCAAGTGGTACTAGATGTGTTCGAGCATGAGCCGCAAGTCGACAAGAGCTTGCTGGACCAATTAACTTTTGCCACGCCACACATTGCAGGCTATAGCGTAGAAGGTAAGCTGCGCGGCACCCAGATGATCTATGATGCTCTATGCGAGCAGTTGGCTGTCGAACCTGTGCAATCTATGCTGCACTTATTGCCAGTGAACTTGTACTTATGGTCTGAGCTTAAAGCCCATCCTGAGCGTTTAAATAAGTTTTATGATATCGCAAAAGATGACCGAGCATTGCGAGCAAAAATAGCGGATGGGCAAGTTAAAGGTGCTGACTTTGATCAGTTGCGTCGGGACTATCATTTGCGTCGTGAATGGCAGTCCTAACGGTTTCGTTTCTAATATTTAACATAAAAAATCTAGTTGATAACTACCAGTGAGCACTAGTATAAGATGAGCCTAAATAATGAGTCGCTGATAAAAGCTACAGATGATAAGGCGATTTATGAGCCTACAATGAGCTTAGCAATGGCGCACAAAAGAGCAAAAATGCTAGCTGACATCAGGCAGTTTTTTGCGCAGCGTCAAGTGTTAGAAGTGCAGACGCCTTTGTTATCACAAGCAGCAAATACTGACACTTTTTTGCAGTCAGTGGCTTGTAGGGTAACTTATCAGGACAAGCCTAGTGCTTACTATCTACATACCTCACCCGAATTCGCTATGAAACGTTTGCTCGCTAGTTGGCAAGTAGCGATATATCAAATCTGTCCAGTATTTCGTGATAACGAAATTGGTTCGCGCCATAACATTGAATTTACTATGCTCGAATGGTACCGACTAGGTTATAGCTTGACGGAGTTAGGTGAGGAGTTGGCAAAATTACTAGAGGTGCTGTACGGCTATCCGGTGGTTATGACTGACTATCGCTATATCGATGCGTTTATTGACTTTGTAGGTATTCATCCTCTCACCGCTAGTGTTACGGCATTGAGAGCTATAGCTGAGGATAAAGGCCTAGTCGCTAAAAGTTTTGCACCACCGTCCCACTCTGTAGAAAGTGAGGAGAGTATCAGCGCCATTTTAGAGGATGACGCTGACGATCGTCAACAGTGGCTGGATCTATTATTTAGTCACTTGGTAGAACCCAATCTAGGTCACGATTTACCTACTTTAATCATCGACTATCCTCCAGCTACTGCTGCACTAGCTAAGACTGATGTTGATAAAGACGGTAATCTTGTAGCCAAGCGCTTTGAGCTATATATAAATGGTATTGAGATTGCTAATGCTTACGATGAACTGGCCGATGGCGCAGCGCTGCAACAACGCTTTGAGCAGGACAATCTGTTACGTCAACAGCATGATTTAGCACAGATGCCTATTGACCAGCATCTAGTTGCTGCTTGTGATGACTTACCGGCTTGTAGTGGTATAGCCGTTGGTTTAGACAGACTATTGATGGTTATCTCAGGTGCCAAAAATCTACGAGAAGTGATCCCTTTCCCTAGTGATTTGGCCTAATAGCTAATAGCGAGTAACCAGTAATTAACAAGCTATCAGCAATACTCATTAATTATCAATCATCAATAGCTACACCATTTAAATAAACAAAAGAGCGTACAGGCCTTTTAGCTTGTACGCTCTTTTAAGTATCTGCTTGCATGATGGTATAGTCACCATGCAAAATACCTTTCGCAAGTAAAAAATTTACAATTTAAATTCAGTTCAAGCACGGGGTCTAATTAACGAACTAAGCGGTTCAGCCCATCAGCAAAAGACTTTTTATCACGGTCGCCATAAGGTTTCTGACCGCTCATCTCCTGCAATTCTAAAACGCCAGTACCACGCATAGTATCCATGAAGTCACGCATATTGAGCTTTTGCTTGATGTTATTATGATCGTAAATGACCCCACGTGAGGTCAGTACTTTGCCGCCTTTATCCAGAATATCATTGGCTAGTGGAATATCGCTAGTAATAGCCAAGTCTCCTGCTTGAATATTTTCGGCGATATAATCATCAGCTTTATCAAAACCTTGTGGCACCACGGTCATAATTAATAGCGGTGACTTACGTAATTTAATAGGCTGATTGGCGACGAATATTACGGTAGTCTGAGTACGTTCAGCTGTTTTAATAATCAAGTCTTTGGCTATTAGAGGTACTGAGTCAGCATCAACCCAAATCTGCATTATTTTTTCGCCTTATCAACAGTATGTTTTATAGATTTTGGCTTAGTAGTAGTTTTAGGCTCTGCTGTTTTGGTGGCATCAGCAGTATTACTAGCCATCACTATTTCAGCAGCACTTGACTGCTCTTGTTGCGAATCATTGCTTTTAGTATCGGTTACTAGGTCCGCTATCGCTTGGTTAATTAATAGTGAAGAGGGCTTTTTATCTAAGCCCATTTTATTAGGCATAATAGTGATCAGCTTAGCTAATGCCAGTTCTAAATCGGCAACATCATTGGGCATCAGGGTAATATGAGCAATCTTGCGATCTTCACGCTCAGCTTTATGATAGCTGTGATAGTGCGCCCCATCAATAGCCATTATTGCTTTAGTATCAGGATACTGCCCCAGTACGTTGAGCATAATGACCGGATGTATATTATCAGTATCTCCAAGTGGTAAACCGACCACCGCCCGTATGTGATTTTCAAACTGACTAGTAACAGCGCCTTCAATGCTCCAATGTCCAGAGTTATGCACTCTTGGAGCAATCTCATTCGCCAACAGGTAATCATTACCGCGCTCATCTTTAGTAACGAACAGCTCAAGCGCCATAACGCCTACGTAGTCGAGATGATTCATCAAAGTAGTCATGCTGCTCTGTGCTTGCGCAAACAAGTGGCTAGTGCCTACAGCTGGTGCTTGAGTTTTAGCCAACACACCTTGATAGTGATGGTTTTCCACCAAGTCATAACAGCGTACGGTACCGTCTTGGCCACGTGCTGCAATGATGGATACCTCACGGCTGAAGTTAATAAAGCCTTCGGCTATAAGTGGTGCTGGCAGTGAAGTAAGGCGACCATCGCCACTCACCGCAGCTTTGAGCTCTTGCCAAGCCAGCGCTATGTCACTTTGCTCTTTTATAACGTATTGACCTTTGCCATCATAGCCACCACGACTGGTTTTCAACACAATAGGCAGGCCCAAAGTACTGCAAGCTTGCTGCAAATCAGCTAGAGAGGAAACCGCTTTAAACGGTACAGTAGCGATGTCAAGATCATTGAATAATTGTTTTTCTTTTAAGCGGTCTTGCGCAATCTCAAGGGCGATAGGAGGTGGAAACATTCCCTGTTTTTGCTGGCTAGCAGAAAGTTTAGCCAAGCGTTCAACAGTCGCAGTAGGGGTGTTTTCAAACTCTAGCGTAAATACTTCAGCAGCAGCGATGAAATCCTCTAATTGATCACTAGTATAAACTCGACCATAGAGGCCAGCTGGACAATCAGCATTGTCCTCCAAAAACACGCACTGATAACCTAACGGCATAGCTGCTTGAGCTAGCATCATGCCGAGCTGACCACCGCCTAAGATACCGATAGTGCGAATAGTTTGAGTAACAGGATAAGCATTGGCTGTGGTCATAGCTGGCCTTTAAATTAATAAGATGATTTGAATGATTTAGTTAAGCAGACTCTACAATACTCTAGAATATTGCAGAGTCAAAATCTAGGGATAGCTCGCAGAGTAGTAAGGCTAATAAAATAGCAAAAGGTGCACTATAGGCACCTTGTCACTAAAACACTCATGTAAAAGACTTATACAAAGTAACCTTTACCTACAATAAAACCTATTTATTAGCAAGTAAGTTAGATACAGTAGCTGTTTTTTATTTACTGGTTAATGATGCCTGGGGTGGGGCTAGCTAAGATAGTTTCGGTTTGCTTTTGACGTAGGTCATGCAGTTTGGTAGCTAGCACCTTATCTTGTAGCGCCAAGATCTGAATAGCAAGCAAAGCGGCGTTATAAGCACCGGCACTACCGATCGCTAAAGTACCGACCGCCACGCCTTTAGGCATTTGAACGATAGATAATAAGCTATCCCAACCGCTGAGCATAGAGGACTTAACGGGTACACCCAATACTGGCAATGGCGTTTGGCTGGCACACATACCTGGTAAATGAGCAGCACCGCCCGCACCAGCTATAATCACTTGTAAGCCATTATCTTTGGCGGCTTTGGCATAATCAAACAATCGGTCAGGTGTTCGATGGGCTGAGACTACTTCGCATTCAAAAGCAACATCGAAGTCAGCTAATAGTTGTGCAGCAGCGCTCATAGTAGCCCAATCAGACTGCGAACCCATGATGATACCTACTTTGGCTGGGCCGGCAGGTGAGGTAATGGGATTAGGTTGGGTAGTGACAGTGCTCATGGCGCAATATCCTCAAAAAGACTATCATACAAAAATTCTACTACTGCCGTAAAGACAAGTTTGAGTGCTACTGTTAATAGAGCATAATTTAGCAGTTTTTTAAACGTTATTTAACTGCCGATTGCCAAAGGATGAATAACTAATCAATAATTAGTTAATTAATCAGACTGTATCAAACAGTAGAGGATTAGCAGTCGTGGCGATACTGAACAAAATTGCTGGAGGAGAGTGCTAGGGACTTAGTAGTCTCTAACTGGTAGCAAGTCAAGTAGCCACTATCTACCGCTGCAGAATAGTCGGTACAAATAACTTGTGCACTTAAGGGCTGTGGCTCACCAGTTAGCCAATAATGGCCCACGAATACCAGTTTATCGGTCTTCAAAGTAAAGTCTATATTTTCTGCTAAGGCATCTATCGGAATCTGCGCTAATCCTGAATCTGGGGCGCGCGCAATTTGATGGATAGTGCGTTTATTTAATTCATCTAGCCACCAGCGTACTCGCACTCTTGAACGTTCAGTACCTTCTTTATCGATAATGACTAACCCTGCTGGTAGCGGGGTTTCTACTCCCTTTAGCACCCGCTCTAATGCCTCATAAGGCAAGCTGTGCTTTTGTGAGGTCATTATCAGTGCTCGCTCCGTTAGACAGTGATTAGCGCTCAATAACGGCTGTAATACCGCCATGCTGTCGACATCCCAGCAAGCATGGACAAAACAAGCGTAGTCAGTTTCAATCCATAATGGCAGCTCATATAAACGTGCCAGCCAATAACGATGTAAATCAGAACCAAATGCTATCTCTGCCAAAAATGCTTGATGCTGAGCAGTATGGATAGCATTGTGCGGGCGTAAATACTGATCTGGCTCATTGGGGTCAATAGTAGCATAGGCTAAGGCATTGTATTCATGATTGCCCATAACCGCATCGGCCACATCAGCGTCTAACATGGCAAATACTAACTCTAAGGTGGCCAGCTGCTGCGAACCGCGGTCTATCAAGTCACCAATGAACAGCGCTCTATGATTGCTAGGAGGTTCAAAATATTGGCCGTTATGAACATAACCTAACTGCGTGAGCAAGCCAATAAGCTTGTCAGCATAACCGTGAATATCGCCGATAATATCTATAATCATAACTAGCTTTCTATACTGATTTTTTATACTAAAAGGTACAGCCCACTAAAAGCTGGGCGAGAGTAAAGCGTTAATGAAATGTGGCAATATCTGAGGCTGTAGAGCAATAGTAGCTATTACCCCAAAGGCACCACCCCATAAGTGAGCCATATGATTGATATTAGAGCCACCACGCTTGTTGGCATAGATACTGTAAGCGACGTAGGCGACAGCGAATAAAATCGCAGGAATAGGCACGATTGCGAATAAATAAATCATGTCCCAAGGTGCTAGTAAGATAAAGGCGAACAATACTGCTGACACCCCACCTGAGGCGCCTAGGCTTAAGTAACTGGCATTGCCTTTATTTTTAAGATAGCTTGGAATCATCGCCACGACGATAGCCAAAACGTAGAACACTAAAAAACCATATCCTGCTAAAAAAGGCTGATATATGCCTTCAATAGCTCGACCAAAAAAGTATAAAGTGAACATATTAAACAGCAAGTGCATACTGTCCGCATGAATGAAACCGTTAGTGACAAAACGATCCCATTGCCCACTGCTTACTGCTGGTGGATAAAAAATAAGACGATTAAACAAGGCCTTATTTTGCCATGCCAATAAGCTTACGATAACCGTAATAATGATAATAAGGGTGGTATGGTTCAGCAAAGGGAGTTCCTTAGGCAAATACTAATTAATAAAAGGGTCAAAAGGCTACCAGCTAGCATAAAAGAATATAGCAAAAATCTAACAAGTAGACCTTATCTTAGTGACTTTAAAAATAAATCACAACGATAGCGCAGCGTAATTTACATACACATACAAATTTGTAATGACTAACTACTGCTTGAGTACCAGTGTCTTTATTACTTATCACTCATTACTTATTTATTAAAAGATTGACTTAATAGTTAAATCTTTCCCTGCCTTAACGTAATCTGTCATCAAAGTTTTCACTAGCAAATTAGCTGTTAAAACAGCAGGTGACCATATGTGAATACTTAGCGATATGGATAGCTTCTGTAATCTCAGCGGTTATGTTAGCTAGCCAAAAGCTATCTATAGCCTATTAGTTCTATAATTACTATCAGTTACTACTATTGATTACTACTATTAGCTAAAAAACCAAAAGCATAAATAGAAATTGAGGCCAATAAGTCTATCTTATCTAAGTCTTTATTCAATACGCTAGCAGTCGATAAAAATATGAATCCTAACCAGTAATAATTATTCAATAGTCACTGATACCTGCATTATTAATCAGTTTTTATTATTTCTTTACTATATTGTCCCATCTATATTCTGAGATAAAGAGTTAATTATTATCAGTTATGGCTTATAGATTAACAATTTAATAAGCTAATATTTCATTAATTCTCGTAATAGATAGCGCTATCTGTTTATATTATGTTATCCATTCGTTGCGAATAGGGCTTAGAGTTACGTCTAACGACTGAAAAATTACTTATAGTAGCATTTACACAACATCAGGTTTATTGTAGTTCACAGTTGTCCACAATTATAATGTAGGCATCTATTAGGTCAGCATTTGTATTTGTATTTATTTTTATAAGTAGTTATTTAGTAGATGATTCTTTATCGAACGAGTTTGATTGTTAGAAGTGGTTGTTGATTGAATTGTGCGCATCTTCTTATAATAAGTAACTAATAAGTAGTGCTACCAATTATTATAATCCTACTGTTTATTGAATTTTAAAAGATAATATCAGACGTAAGCCATTATTTTTTTATAAAATCGATTACGTTATGGATAAATATTTTAGGTATAGTGATGAGGTAGAACCGTAGTCAATAAACAATTCTACTAGGCAGCAATGTCATGGTTTTGATGTTTTAAGAAAAGTGCCAATGATTTAAAAGGTTGTTGGTAGACAATTATAACTTGAGGAAATATATTATGGATATTATTAGTCATTTAACACGCACGGTCACTCCAGCAGTACTAGGTGGTGATGATAACCCTGCTAAAAAGAACTTGCTTGAACAGTTCTATGCTGTTTTTGCCGCGCGTCTAGCGGATACAGACACTTATGGTCGCTTCGCTAACGAAAATATCGCTCGTGATGACCAAGGGTTTTATGATCGCGTATGGACAGAGGGTAGTCATCGTGATCAGATATCAAGTGAGTTATCAGCTGCGCACAATGTTGACGCTACTGCTTCACGTGGTTTAATCGCTATGGCAGCTCCTTTGGCTTATCACGAGATCAAAAGCTTGGCAGGTACTACGCCAGTACCGCAGTTCTTAAATGACAATTTATCCAGCTATCAGCATCATATTCCTGCTTGGGCTAGTGCGGTTATCCCTGCTGGCATGTTAGTTGCCGCTCCTGCTGGCAAACGTATTTCTGATACTACCAGTATGGCGCCACTAGTACGTGAAGAAGAAGAAAAGTCAGGCAGCTTTATGAAGGCATTATTGCCTATCATAGGTCTGATTATTTTGGCTGCTTTGGCTTGGGCCTTGTTACGTGGTTGCCAAGAAAACCCAGAGCCTGTAGGAACGCCTGTAGTCACTGAAGAGCAAGTAGCAGATAATGGTCAAGTCGCCGTTGCTGCCGATGTAGAGCCTGCTTCATTACGTATCGCTACTGGCGAAACGAGCAGCACTTTATATGCTTGTAGTATGACTGTTGGTGATGATGCGCTACAAGGTACTGTAATGAGTGCGATGAGCGGTGCCTTTGGTACAGAAGCTGATAAGTGTCGTGCTGATGTCGATAATAACTTTGCTATAGATATGCCAGCAGCCCCACAGCTTGCTGCAATCTTAGCGGTTATTAAAGATGTTCCAAACGCTAGTATGGTTATTAAAGGCGATAAAATCTTAGTAAACTCATCTGATGAGACTGTGCTAGCTAAACTAGTTAGTGACTTACAAGCTGTTGCCCCTGCTATGACAGTAGAAGCAGAAGGTCCATTAGATCTACAAGGCGAAATTGATGGTGGTTTAGCTGCCGCTGATGCCGCTATGGGTAGACTTGGCGAAAACCCAGATCCACGTGATGTTGCTCGTGCCTTAAGCTTACAAGTTATCAACTTTGAACTTGATGAAGCGCTTATTCCAGAAGCCAACAAGCCTTTCCTTGACCGCGCTGCTGCCCTTATTAAATCAGTACCGGATATGGCATTAACTATTGTTGGTAATACTGATAGCTTAGCTTCAGATGCTTATAATTTAGATTTGTCACGTCAACGTGCAGAAGCTGTAAAAGATTACTTAGTGTCTAAAGGTGTCGATGCTAGTAAGTTATCTACTAAAGGCGCAGGTGAATCTAACCCTATCGCTGATAACTCAACGGACCAAGGTCGTTTCCGTAACCGTCGCATTGAGTTTACAGTATATGATGAGTCAGCAATGGGTAAAGAAGAAGTAGTTACTGCTGGTACTAGTACCAATACTGCTACTAAAGGTACGGCTACTATGCCAGATCCTGATTTGAATCCACTTGATAGCAACAATGATGATTTGCTACCAGATAGTGATGATCCAACTCAAGGTACTGCTTTAGACCCAAAGAAACCATAAGGTTAAAATATAACCCTGTTTAATTTTAACTAGTAAATGATTAAAGTTTCTCAGACTGTAGTAACCCTAAAACAAAAACCGCGTCTTTAATGGACGCGGTTTTTTTGGTTTTATCTATGACTTTGCAACCCGCTATCGATGTTGCATGCTATAGCTAACTAGCTATTATTTATAGCTATTATTTATAGCTATTATTTATAGTTAGTAGGATCTAGTAAGTCGCTGACTTTATCTGATAGCTGCTCAGCCATTGACGGAGCAAAAAAAGCCGTTGAGACCGCAAGTCTTGCTTGTTGCCAGTGTTGAAACTGCTGACAAGTTTCTTCAAGATTGCCTTGCCATTGCGGAACCTTACCGCGCATGGTTTTAACTCGATTTTGATTAGGATAAGGCAGCTCTTGAGCTGCTTCAGCTGCTTCATGAGCCGCTACTCTATCATTACAAACTAAGGCGATATCACAACCCGCTTCAATCGCTGCTCGTACTCGTGCACTGACATCACCTGCAGCCTGAGCGCCTTGCATTGACAAGTCGTCGGAGAAAATTACACCATCGAACTGTAGCTGCTGACGTAGAATATCTTGTAACCAAACTTTAGAGAACCCAGCAGACTTAGCGTCGATCTGCGAGAAAATAACATGGGCTGGCATCACCGCATCAAGCCAAGGAAGGGTCTGGATAAAGGGTTGAATATCAGTCGCCATGATCTCATCAAAGCTACGCTCATCAATAGCTTCTGCAACATGCGAATCTGGCGCAATGGCGCCATGACCAGGAAAATGCTTGCCAGTAGTTGCCATACCAGCGGCTTTCATACCCTGCATCAGCTGAGTACCTAGAGCCACAATTATTTGCGGATCTTGGTGAAAACTGCGATCGCCAATCACTTGACTGATACCATCTCTGTCGAGCACAGGGGCAAAGCTGATATCGATACCTACTGCCAATACTTCAGCCGCCATTAAATAACCACAATCATAAGCTAAGCTTAAAGCGCGGCTTGGATCTTGATCAAATAACTTACCCAGCTGACCCATAGCAGGCAGCTTAGTAAAGCCTTCGCGTAAGCGTGCTACACGACCTCCTTCTTGATCAACTCCTATTAATATATCAGGGTTGTGATGGCGAATATCGTCACATAAATGGCGTACCTGCAAAGGCTCCTTTACGTTACGACCAAACAAAATTACGCCACCAACTTGGGCTTGCTTGATTAAGCTGATATCCTCAACTGTAAGTACTGTGCTATCAATATCAATCATTAATATGCCGTACATTGTCCATTCTCCAAAGTGCTATAGTTAAGTCAAAATTTATGGTTAGTTGTAGTTTATCGCGTTTACTATTATCGCTTGCTGATTAACTATAGCCTCTATTATAAGGCTAACTGCGCTAAAGTCTAACTAGCTGATATTATGTTATCGTTGGCATGCATTAATAGCTTTAATAAACAGTCCTGATAAGTAGCCCATTAAAATAACGGTTATATTAGGCTTATCCAGCTATCTTTAGACAGAGTGCTAGATTAGCAACAGTGCGAGGATAAACATAAAAGAAAGTTTGGTATAGCTAAGGACAGAGTGTAAGATTGTTTATACAGTTTGAGACAATTTGTCTTTAATTCGCATGCTACTATCAATTTTTCAACTAGATTTTTAGCGCAGTTTAAGTGGTTTTCAATGGCAGTTAAATCATTTGTTATCTAGCTTTGCACTATTTATAATTGATCAATCCTTAGACTATTAGCTTGTTAATTAACACCGATATTCAATAGCCCTAATAATAATTAGTTTCCAACTTAATACCACTATTCAAAACAACTAGGTAGATATGATGAAAAAACAACCCGCACAGTGGTTACTAAGCGCCGCTTCAGTTGGTCTCGCTGGTGTGATCTTGAGCCAAAGCTATGGCACAGCACTAGCAGACACTAATACAGAAGGCTTTGTAGGCACTCCAGAGCAAAAGCTCACTACTCGCCAGGTTGCCGCCTTACTTGATAGAAGCCATTATTTAAATCAGCCACTTGATACAAAGATGGGTAGTGAAATTTTGGCGATGTACATTGATAGCTTAGATCCTAATCATACTTTGTTTTTGCAGTCTGACGTCGATGAGTTCACCAAAAAGTATGGTAGCGAGTTTGGCAATCGTCTCAAACGTGGTGATCTATCAGCCGGTGTCGATGTATTTGAGCGTTATCGCAAACGCTCAAATGAGTATTTCGAGATGGCGACAAAAATGCTCAAGACTAAAATAAAACTAACGGGCAACGAGACTATAGTACTGGATCGGGAAAAGCTCCCCCATTTCACTACTAAAAAAGCCCAACGCGATTATTGGGAGCAGCAATTAAAGTTCCAGCTTATGAGCATTACTTTAGGTCAAGAGGACGAAAAGGCTAAAGAAAAAGTATTCCTAAGTAATCCTGATATTACGCGTGGACAAGATCTAGTACGTGATGATCAGCGTACGCCAAGTGAGATATTGATGAATCGTTTTTCGCGTCAGCAAGCACAAATGACGCGTCTTAACGATGACGAAATCATGGAAACCGTACTCAATACTGCCATGCTTACTTATGATCCGCACAGCAACTATTATGCCCCTGTTCAAGCTAATGAATTACAAATCCAATCCAGCTTACAGCTAGAAGGTATCGGGGTCTCTATCCGACCTGATCGCAAAAACCCAGACTATACTCGTATTGTGACTTTAGTCGATGGGGGGCCAGCGGCTAAAAGTGGTCAAATCAAGCCTAATGACTTGATCATCGGTATTGCTAAAGACGGTAAAACTATGACTGACGTAGTAGGTTGGTCAACGCGTGAGATCGTCGGCCTTATTCGTGGTAAACGTGGTACTTCAGTGACACTAAAGGTACGTCAGCCCAATACTCCTGACGCCGCTGCTCGTACTATATCTGTAGTACGTGACATTATTCAGCAAGAAGAATCCGGTGTTACTCATCGAGTAGTAGAAGTCCAGCGTCCTAATATTGACGCTACTCCTAAACGCATAGGGGTGTTAGAGATACCTAGCTTTTATCTGAACTATCGTGCACGTCGTAATGGTGAAGACTATCGTAGTGTCAGCATCGATACCGAAAAAGCCTTAACAGAGCTTAATAAACAAAATATAGATGGGTTAGTCGTTGATCTACGTAATAACCCTGGCGGCTCATTAGATGAAGTGGCTAAAATGTTAGGGCTATTCGTCAAGAGTGGGCCACTAGTACAGATTCGTGATAACCGAGGTAATATCCAAGTCTATCGTGATGATGATGGTGGCAAGCAGCTGTATGATGGCAAAATGGTGGTGATAACCAACTTAGCCTCAGCTTCTGCTAGTGAGATTTTTGCTGCTGCTATCCAAGACTATGGCCGTGGATTGGTAGTAGGTAGCACAACTACTGGTAAAGGTTCAGCACAAATTCAACTGGATACTTTGGCATTGGGTTCAGCGACTTTGACTCAGCGTAAATTCTATCGAATCACTGGTGGTAGTACGCAGAATAAAGGTGTGGTACCTGATATCAAACTAGTCAATATTTATGATGATGCGACTTTTGGTGAGCGTGCTCAGAAAAAAGCTTTACCTTGGGATACTATAAAAACAGCGCCTTATAAGCCTGAAGCTAAGTTTAGTAACAGTACCTTAGCCACGCTTAATCAGCAGTCAAAGATTCGTCAGCAGCAAGATCCGCAGTTTGTCTATCTGTCGACACTCAACGATATTCGTAATATGGATGATGAGAAAAAACCTATAGATCTGGATATTAATAAGCGCCGTGCCAAAATGCAGCTGATCGAAAACCGTACTTTAGCCGCTGAAAATAAGCGTTTACAGGCTACTGGTGAAAAGCAATACTCTAACTGGAATACTTATCAAGCTGCTATGGATGCAAAGTTCGAAGAACTCAGTCAATTGAAAGAGAGTGAACGTCCCAAGCTACCAGAAAGTGAGGTGTTTGTTAATGAAGCGGCTTACTTGATGCTGAATGCTGAATCATCAGTACTAGCTAGTCCTGAGCAAAAACTATAATGGTAGACTAGTCATTAAATTTGCCACTAAAATAGGCGCTAAAATTGTCGTTAGGTCGATGTAAGCATATGCTTACGTCTAATGACGTTTTAGCGACTTACTGACTTTGAGCTAATCTGCGATTATGGACTCACAGCACAATTTAATGATATTGTTTATCGATACTGTTTTAGGATACTAGGGATTGGTATTTTCTCACAGCGTATAAATTGATCTAGGGATGGATTGCTGGTTATGGATGATAAAGCTGAATGACTGTTGGTTAGTGGGTACTTCGGGATTAAGTATTAACTAACGCTAGTAAAAATAGTTAGATAACTGTTGTAAATTGACAGTTAAGTGAGTAATAGAGACCGTATAGCGATTATCGTTATACGGTTTTGTTGCGTCTGGCGGCTGATTAATTTTTAGGGTTTAATAATGCCGCTGACTAGTAGGTTATGGCTTTGAGATAGCTTGTTAAGGACGGTTATAGCTTGTTGCGGTAGAGGTTACAGGCATAGAATTATTATTAATCTAGCAAATAGCTCTTATTCAATAATTACTATTAAATGCCTCCTAGTAAATAACTGCTATTTATTAAATAACGATAATCAGCCACAAAAAAGCCAGTAACTATTGCCACTGGCTTTTTTAGATCTAGACTATCACTCTGTTTAGATCTATAGATAGATCTTTGACAGAGTTATTGGCTAAATATTTCGCTAATCAATCAATTGAGATCAGTGCTCAACGCCACCAGCACCATGAGTATGGCCGTGGTTTAGTTCGTCTTCAGTAGCTGCACGTACTTCTTGGATTTCAACATCAAAAGTCAAACGCTTACCAGCTAGTGGATGGTTAGCATCTACAGTAACTTCTTTGTCATTAACGTCAGTAACAGTAACTAGCATTACTTGGCCGCCAGCTTCTGACTGAAACTGCATACCAGGCTGAATGTCTTCTACGCCTTGAAAATTGTCGCGAGGTACTTTTTGTACCGCTAGTTCTTGATATTCGCCGTAGCCATCAACAGGCTCAACGACTGCATTGACTCTTTCGCCAGCAGATTTACCTTCGAGTTGTTGCTCAAGGCCTGGAATGATGTTGCTATGGCCATGCAAATAAGCTAAAGGTTGACCTTCTGGAGATTGGTCAAGCACGTTGCCTTCGTCATCTTTTAAAGTATAGTTAAATTTGACAGCAGTATCTTTTGTGATAGTAGTCATAAATTATCCTAAATATATTATAAAAATTAAATTCGGTTGCAATAAACCTGAAAAAGCCAATCTTTACGCTATAAAGCCAAAATATCAGTCGATTATAAGCAGTTTATTAAAGTAACTGTGACAGTTAGCCTCTTTAATTGAGATGGTGTTAATAACTTTCAAGGTAAAAACAATAAAAAAAACTAATTATATAATATATCAGCTGTTTTTAAGCTAATTATTATCCCGCATACTCATTACTCACGGTTTAGCCGTTGCGTTTTTTGCTAATGACTTTTACCATAAAGGTAAATATTACTATAAGTATAGACTATGACTACTATATCCAAAACCCCTAATGATCAAGCAAATAAAACAGTAGTAGACAGTGATAATACTACTGCCATCAACTACTGTATCAATTTTGAGCGCTTTAATGAGCATCTAGTGGATGTCACCTTAAACTTTACTGCGCTTGTTGATGCGCCGCAATTATGGTTGCCAGTGTGGATTCCAGGCAGTTACCTGATACGTGAGTTTGCCCGTCATATTACCGCCGTTCACTATAAGGTGTTAAATACTGATACTGATACTGATACTGATACTGAGGCTAATATTAATAATGCGCCCAATAAATTGTATCGTGGTCAAAAAATAGACAAAAATACTTGGCAGCTACCAGCGGTAAAAGCAGGGCAAAGGTTGAGCGTATATTATGAAGTCTATTGTTATGACTTATCTGTACGTACAGCTTATGTCGATCAGCAGCGTTTATATGGCAATTTTACCTCCTTAGCGTTAGCTGTTGAGGGGCAAGAGCAGGCGCCAGTACAAGTCAATCTATTAGTGCCAGCTGCCTTTTTGGGTGATAAAAATCAGGCTGACGTTGAGTTGGCTTGTGGACTTGATGCTAGCCATGTGCAAAGCCTTAATCAACAGGGTGCCAACCAACAAGGTTATGGTTTACAAGCAGACAGTTATTATCAGCTGATTGATCATCCGTTTGAGATTGCCAGCCAACAGTTCTTTGATTTTATTATTCAAGATGCTAATAATCAGGCTTTAAGCCATCGCTTCTATCTCTCAGGTAAGCATAGTGCCAATATGGGCCGATTACAGCAAGATATCACCCAAATATGCCAAACCTATCTTAATTGGCTAGGGGGTGCGCCTTTTAATGATTATACTTTTATGACTTATGCCAGCGGTCAAGATTATGGTGGTTTAGAGCATATCAACTCTACTAGCCTCATTACCCCGCGCCGTGATCTGCCTAGTAGCAATGAGCCTGTAATGCCGAGTTCTGATTACCAGCGCTTTTTAGGCTTGTGTAGCCATGAGTATTTTCATTCTTGGTGGGTGAAGACAGTAAGTCCAGACGTGATGATCGATGTTGATTTGCGCCGTGAAGTATTTACCCCGTTACTTTGGGTGTTCGAAGGCTTTACCTCTTATATTGATGACTTTATGCTACAAGCATCAGCTGTTATCGATAAATCCAGCTATCTTACCTTGTTAGCTGAGCAGATCAGTCGTTATTATCAAACTCCTGGACGGGCCCAACAAAGCGTAGCAGAGTCGAGCTTTGATGCTTGGATCAAGCTCTATCGTAGCGATGAGAACACTGCTAATGCTGGTATTAGTTACTATAATAAAGGCGCATTAGTAGCCTTATGCCTAGACTTGAGCTTACTAGAAAAAAGCGCTGGTCAGTATCGTCTATTCGATGTGGTAAAAGCCTTTTATGGACAAGCTAAGCAACAGGGCAGCCAACGCATTGGTATTAGTAGCGCTGATATGGGGCAAGTTATCAGTCAATTTATGCCACAAGCGGACTGGGAGGACTTTGAGGGACGTTATATCAATGGGGTAGAAGAGTTACCTATCGAACGCCTGCTAAGCGCGAATGGGATCAAAATTCAAGTGGACTCTAAAGACAGTGCCGATAAAAAGATGCCTTGGGGTATGAGCTGTACGGAGACTGCTGCTGGGTTAAAAGTTAATCGAGTACAACGTAGTAGCGCAGCGGCGCTGGCAGGTATCTCTGCTAATGACGTGATTATCGCCCTCGATGGTATAAAAGCCGATAATAAGCAGCTAGTCGCTTTAGCAGTGGCTAATAATGACCATGCCATTGGCTGTCATCTATTCCGCCGCGATGAGCTGCTATGCGTCACGGTATTACCCGCTGTACAACGAGATAGGCAAGACAACTTGCAAGAAGTATTGGCCGCACCCTCTATACATAAAGTAAATTTGCGTTTCAATAATGATGCTAATAGCACTAGAGATAATGTTGACCCTAAGCAAGCCCCTGCCTGGCAAAATTGGCTAGAAGTCCTATCAACAGCAAAAAGTTAAAATAATACTTTATAAATAAAACACTTAGAGTTAAACATCATGGTCTAACTCTAAGTTAATAACTAAATAAGCGTCGAGCGTGTTGCTAAGACAAGGGCTCCTAAAGTTGCAGCTGTCCAAGCAACTTAAGCGGCAGGCTTAGTCTTAGTAGCTGGTACAGTCTTTTTAATAGCCTCTGCGACTGCTGTGCTTTCGGCGCTATTTAAGTCATCATTAGATACTGTTTCAATGCTTGGATGCATAGCAATCCATTGTTGCAGCATTTTTTTAGTAGGCTGCTGCTCGTCAATAATAGCTCTAGCTAATGCCAGCATATCTTCATCTGTACCATATTTTATCTCAATCATCGCCATATCAGCAGCGCCAACATAATGCGCAAGCATACTGCGAGCAAATGCTAGATCAGCTATTGGGTCTGTGCTAGCTAACATCATCTGGTCATACATCGGCTGCGTGCTATCCTTATAATCCTGCTGTACAAATGCAGTTTCAAGCTTAGGCTTAGCCGCGTCTAGATGGCTGGCCAGCCATTTGTTAATAATGGCCATCTCAGCTTGCTGCTCATCGCCAATTCGTTGAGCAAGCTCCTGCATACTAGCATCATCACCATACTTTAATTCGATAGTGACTAAGTCGAGTGCACCACGATGATGGCCAAGCATAGCTTTAGCAAAGGTAGCGTCTGGATCGTTATAGCCCATACCAATCTTCATCTCATCATACATTCTAGTTAGCGACTTAGTGTAGTCCTTACCCATATCAGTCAGCGGTGCTTGATCCGCCACCATATCACTCGCTGATATATTGTTATCAGTATAAGCTTCAGTACTAGCCTCAACCTCAGTAGCAGTTGTCGCTTCATCTGTAGAGATTGATGGTTTGACTGGTTCAGCTGCCGTGGCCTCAGTAGTTTCTACCGAGCTAGTGGTTGGTTGACAAGCGCTGACTACAAGTGTTGCACAAGTACTAATAGCAACGAGAGCAAGACGATAACGACTAATCATGAGCGGTCCTTAACTTAAACTGGCGATATAATAGATTGGTAGAGCATAGGGCTACACTATAAAAAACCATATCATAAATACTAACAGAGTAACCTTACTGGTTCGAGACTCCAAGTTGCCAATGTATTAATAATACTGAGTTCAGCGGCTATAAAAGCATAGCAGACGTCGCTTTATCTCATTTAGGCCTCAAGTTCAGTCACTGCTGTCATAACTAGAGCTTATAGCGGTTAAACCTTAATTGTTAATAGCTAATTGCTTATAATGCTCAGGGTTTAGCTCAATACGTAACTGTTCACCTACCGCAAGGTCTCCTAGCTCAAAACCTGCTACTGACCAGCGAATTAAACGTAGACAAGGCAGTCCAACTTGGGCAGTCATACGTCGGACTTGGCGATTTTTACCTTCATAAATGGTCAGCATCAACCATGAAGTAGGGATGTTTTTGCGTTCTCGGATAGGAGGATCACGTTGCCAAAGCTGGATTGGTAACTCAGCCTCATTAACTAGCACGGCTTTGGCAGGTAAGGTCTTCCCGTCTTTTAATAACACCCCTTTTGTTAATGCTAGCAGCTGCAATGGTGTCGCTAGCCCTTCAACTTGTACTAAATAAGTCTTACCTTGTTTGGTAGTAGAGCGAGCAAATTTATTGGTTTTTGGTGGCTGGGTAATGGCTTTATTCACCCGCCCATCATCAGTCAGTATCAATAAACCCTCTGAGGTAGCATCGAGTCTACCGGCTATGCGCAGTGATTTATCGTTAAAGTACTCAGATAAAGTCGTATGATCATTATTACTATCATCACGAAACTGGCTCTGTACCCCATAAGGTTTGTTAAACAACACGATACTAGAGGTCGACATAAGACAGAGGTTCCTAAATAAACGAAGCAAAATTAAATAAAAATCAGACAAGTGAACGCCATGTTAGCAATCTTTACAGCAAAAAACACCCCAATAGTCTTAGACCATTGAGGTGCTTTACTTATAAGCCTAAATAGCGTCAAGCAATAAAGCCGCCTAAGCGCAATTATCTAAGCACAATAAGCCCATAAAAGTTATAAAGATGCCAAAGCTTCGTTAAATAACTTACTAGGACGCATTACTTGCTCGGCTAGTTTTTCATCAGCAAGGTAGTAGCCATGGATATCTACTGGTTTGCCTTGAGCTTCATTTAGCTCTTTAATAATCGCCGCTTCATTATCAGCGAGTTTTTGTGCTAATGGCGCAAACTGTGCTGCAAGCTCACTGTCTTTATCTTGCGCTGCAAGCTCTTGTGCCCAGTACATAGCCAAATAGAAGTGACTACCACGGTTATCTAACTCACCCGTTTTGCGTGAAGGTGATTTGTCATTTAATAATAGCTCTTCTGTAGCCTTATCAAGAGTATCGGCTAATATCTTAGCTTTAGCATTATTATCGTTCTCGGCTAAGTGCTCCAAAGATACCGTCAAAGCCAAGAACTCTCCTAATGAATCCCAACGTAAATGGTTTTCTTCAACCAATTGCTGGACATGCTTAGGAGCTGAACCACCAGCGCCGGTTTCAAACAAACCGCCGCCTTTCATTAGTGGTACTACTGACAGCATTTTTGCACTAGTGCCTAACTCTAAAATAGGGAATAAGTCAGTGAGGTAATCACGTAAGATATTACCAGTAGCAGAGATGGTATCAAGACCACGAGCAACGCGCTCCAAGGTATAGCGCATCGCACGAACTTGTGACATGATTTCGATGTGCAAGCCTTTAGTATCGTGATCTTTTAGATACATGTTGACCTTTTTGATCAGCTCGTTTTCGTGTGGGCGATACGGGTCTAACCAAAAGATGACTGGTGTATTAGATTCGCGGGCGCGACGTACGGCCAGCTTGACCCAATCTTGGATAGGTTCATCTTTTACCTGACACATGCGCCAGATATCGCCTTTCTCAACACGCTGCTCAAGTAAAACTTCATTGGTTTCTTCGTCAACAATACGCGCAATACCATCATCGCTTGCTTCAAAAGTCTTGTCATGCGAGCCGTATTCTTCGGCTTTTTGTGCCATTAGACCGACGTTAGGCACTGTACCCATAGTCGTTGGATCAAAGTTACCATGCCATTTACAGAAGTTGATCATTTCTTGATAAATACGAGCGAAGGTAGACTCAGGCATAACCGCTTTGCAATCATAGGGCTTACCATCAGCACCCCACATTTTACCGCCGTTACGAATCATAGCAGGCATAGAAGCATCTACGATGATGTCACTTGGTGAATGGAAGTTAGTGATTCCCTTTGAAGAATCAACCATCGCCAAACGTGGACGGTGTACTTGGCAAGCATGTAAGTCGCGCTCAATCTCTTCACGTGTTGATGCGGGTAATTTTGAGATTTTGTCGTATAGATCTGCCATGCCGTTATTAACATTGATGCCTAACTCATCAAAGAAAGCACCATGTTTGTTAAAGGCATCTTTATAATAAGTTTTAACCGCATGACCAAAGACGATAGGATGCGATACTTTCATCATCGTGGCTTTTACGTGCAAGGAGAATAAAATACCTGCTTCACGGCAGTCTTCCATTTCACGCTCATAGAATTCAAGCAGTGCCTTTTTGCTCATGAACATAAGGTCGATGACTTCTTTATCAAGCAAAGCGATGCCTGTTTTGAAGACATTAACCGTACCATCGTCGGCTAAGCGTTCCATACGCACGGTACGGGCTTTATCTAATGTGATAGATTGCTCACCTGCATAAAAGTCGCCGCTGTGCATGTGTGATACATGAGTTTGTGACCATTGCTTCCATTCACCCATTGAATGCGGATGCTTACGAGCATAGTTTTTAACCGCTTTGGGTGCACGGCGGTCTGAGTTACCTTCACGCAGTACAGGGTTCACTGAGCTGCCTAGGCTTTTGCCATAACGTTGACGCAGCTGTTGTTCTTCCTCTGTTTTTGGATCATCTGGGAAATTGGGTATAGCGTAACCTTTGCTTTGCAACTCTTTTATACAAGCTTTGAGCTGCTGAACCGAAGCACTGATATTAGGCAGTTTAATAATATTAGTATTAGGGTCTTGGGTTAAGCGACCTAGTTCCGCTAGATTGTCAGGGACACGCTGTTGTTCAGTTAAATACTCTGGAAATTCAGCCAACACTCGCGCGGCAACTGAGATATCAGTAGTTTCAACAGCAATCCCTGCTGTATGAGTAAAAGCCTTTACTATAGGTAAAAAGGATAGGGTTGCCAGCGCTGGGGCTTCGTCGGTTTTTGTATAAATAATTTTTGACATTGTTGTAGGTCATCCCTTTAGGTTGTCGTTAACGATAGAGCGTGTCTAATAGCTCAAAATAAAGCAAAACCTGTGCAGAGCTGCCAGTAGCTTGCAACACTATTTCAGACAAGACGCCCATTAAAGATAATATAAGTGGTTTAGTCTATTAGCCAATTAATGAGTCCATTAGCTAGTTATTGGGCTAAACCCTTATTTGTGAACAGCTAAGAGTAATATTAGTATCAGTGCCACTAGTATATAACAATGGTAAGACAGTTTATTATTATTACCGAATCAAAGATATCTATAAAGCAAGTTCCTACAGTAGGACAGACCTCAATAATTGTCAATTGAAGCTGTTAATTTTGACAATAAAAAACACCTCAACAGTCTTAGACTCTTGAGGTGTTGCTAGGATAAAGACTTTGACTATCCTAAGGCCAGCTGAGTTTTTCTGCAACGTTTTCAGTTGTAAAAAAACCAATCCAGCTTAGTGTGCCTGTAGCTCAGTCATTATTTAACTGCGATTGCCATTAAGTAATGACAAACATGCAATTACAAAGAAGCAATAGTCTCATTTAATAGCTTACTTGGACGCATCACGTCAGTGGCTAGTTTTTCATCGAAGAAATAATAACCATCGATATTGACAGCTTTGCCTTGAATGTCGTTGAGCTCTTTGACAATAGCGTCTTCATTATCAGCCAGTTTTTGTGCCAAAGGTGCAAACTTCTCTTTTAGCTCAGCGTCATCGTTTTGCGCGGCCAGCTCTTGCGCCCAGTACATAGCTAGATAGAAGTGGCTACCACGGTTATCCAACTCACCCGTTTTGCGTGATGGTGATTTATTGTTCAATAACAGTTTTTCTGTTGCCATATCTAAGGTATCGGCCAATATCTGCGCTTTTGCATTATCTTCATGAGTAGCTAGATGCTCTAAAGATACTGCTAGAGCTAAGAACTCACCTAGTGAATCCCAACGTAGATGGTTTTCTTCTACTAGTTGCTCAACGTGCTTAGGAGCTGAACCACCAGCACCAGTTTCAAACAGACCACCACCATTCATAAGGGGCACGATTGATAACATTTTGGCGCTAGTTCCTAACTCTAAAATTGGGAACAGATCGGTTAGGTAATCGCGCAATACGTTACCCGTTACTGAGATAGTGTCTTTACCGTCTTTTAGGCGCTCTAAAGTGAAACGAGTAGCTTCACGTACAGGCATGATACGAATATCTAAGTCGCTAGTGTCGTGATCCTTTAGATAGTGTTCAACTTTTTTGATCAATTCTGCGTGATGTGGACGCTTTTTATCTAACCAAAAGATAGTTGGTATCTTGCTAGCACGAGCACGAGTCACGGCTAATTTAACCCAGTCTTCAATCGGCGCATCTTTGACTTGATTCATACGCCAAATGTCTTCGGCTTCTACTTTATGCTCAGTTAAGACTTTATCATTACTATCGATAACTTGTACTTTACCGGCAGAAGGTATTAAGAAAGTTTTATCATGTGAGCCATATTCTTCAGCTTTTTGCGCCATCAAGCCAACGTTAGGAACTGAACCCATAGTCGTGGGATCAAACGCACCGAATTCTTTATGGAATTTGATAGTTTCATCATAGATGCAAGAGTAGCTGCTATCTGGGATAACGGCTTTAGTATCATGCAGCTTATTATCAGCGCCCCACATTTTACCAGAACTACGAATCATCGCTGGCATTGAAGCGTCGACGATCACATCGCTTGGTACGTGTAGGTTAGTGATGCCTTTGTCTGAATTGACCATGGCAAGATCTGGGTTGCTTTCATAGATGCTCTGAATATCAGCTTCGATTTCTTTACGTTTTGCTTCTGGTAGCTCTTGTATCTTAGCTAGCAGATTGCTAAAGCCATTGTTAACGTTGACGTCTAGCGCTGCAAAAGTATCGCCATGCTTAGCAAATAACTCTTTGAAATAAACTTTTACTGCTTCACCAAAGATAATAGGATCAGAAACTTTCATCATCGTGGCTTTTAGATGCAACGAGAACAATATGCCTGATTTTTTAGCGTCTTCTACTTGTTCTTCAAAGAACTCAACTAAAGCTTTATGGCTTAAGATAGCGGCGTCGATTAGTTCGCCTTTTAGTAGGGGAGCTGGCGACTTTAACTCAGTAACGGTGCCGTCATCAGCAGTATGAACGATACGGTAATCAGTGGCTTCAGCAAGAGTTACTGATTGTTCAGTATCAGCAAAATCACCATGGCTCATAGTAGAAACGTGAGACTGAGAATCGGCACTCCATGCGCCCATTGAATGCGGATGGCTTCTTGCAAATGCTTTAACCGCTTTTGGTGCACGTCTATCAGAGTTACCTTCACGCAAAACTGGGTTGATAGCACTGCCTTTGATTTTGTCATAACGCACGCGTGCATCTTTTTCTACGTCTGTTTCTGGGTGATCAGGATAATCAGGTAGATCATAGCCTTTATCTTGCAACTCTTTAATCGCCGCTTTAAGCTGCGGAATTGAAGCGCTGATGTTAGGCAATTTGATGATGTTTGCTCTAGGTTGTTTTACCAATTCACTCAAAGCTACGAATGCGCTAGGAATGCGTTGCTCTTCAGGTAAAAACTCTGAGAATAAAGCAATGATGCGACCCGCTAGAGAGATATCAGCGGTTTCAATAGTAATGCCAGCGGTGTTAGTAAAAGCCTTTACGATAGGCAAGAATGATAAGGTTGCGAGCGCTGGAGCTTCGTCAGTTTTTGTATAAATGATTTTTGACATTGTAGTATGACATTCCTTTAGGTTGTGGTTGATAAGGCTCAAATTTAATTTAATAGTGGTACATAGCCCTATAAAATAATGGACTGGGCGATTGGATCAAATACACTGCAGGTAGTTTGCGGAAGGCGTTCAAGTTTGCGTAGCTTTTTTTGTTGACTGGTCTTTAATTTACGGGCGTGAACGCTCTGAAAACGTTCATTAACCTAAGCCGTTTTGATGATGTAATCTGTACGGTCTGAAAGAGAGAGACTAACTATAGTTAGCCTGCTATAAATCAATTAGGATGTTGAATGCGATGTCAACCTTGCATGTTGAACTTAGAATACTATTCTCGCTCGTATCCGCGGTATCTGAATTATATTAGACTATTAAAAGCATTATTCTACCAGTGATTAGTATAAATTACATCATTTGCGTGCAAGCAGCATTGATATAGCTTGTATCCTTAACCGCAAATTACTTAGTGGTTGGCTGTTTTTAGCCAGTAGACAGTAGTAGTTTAAGGATCAAAAGTATCGGTAATTTTAATGACAGCATTACTATCTAAATGGTTATTGCTCTGCGCTCGATCATCGATGCTATTACGTTTAATCTTATCAGGATTGGTTTGCGCAGCGAGGTTATTGCCTAAGGCTGACTTGTCACTGATCTGTTGACTATTGCAGGCAATTAAAAGCGTCAGACAGCTAATGATCAGTATAGCGCTAGCTTTCTGGTAACCGCAAAAGATAGATTCTATAGAAAAATAAGCATAGTATTCTCCTAAGGGGTATTGAGTATGATAAATCAATGTCCAGCTTAAGCTTGCCTATAATTTGCCTAAAAACCGAGATGATTTTTGCAAATCGTGACAGCAATTGGCTGGAATTTTGCTACCCTAGAAACCTTCCAAAATAAATGGTGAGCATTATGAGTTTACAGTATGCACTCGTCGGTGATATGAGCTGGCAAGATAGGGCTAAGTGGCAGACTCCTGACACCCCATTTATGTCTTTTGCATTTTGGCAAGCTTTGCATGCTACTGATGCTATTGGTGAGCAAGCTGGTTGGTTACCTATTTTTGTATTAGTGTATCGTGCTGGGACAGCAGCAGGTAGTAACAGCGACACTGATAACCCTGATGCCAGTAGGAGCGATGCTAATAACAGCGATGCTAATAAAAATCATACCAACAACAGTCAATTAAACAGTCAAGATGCTGATAAAGCGATCATTGATGAAAGCCTGATGCAGCCAGTAGCGGTAATGCCGGTGTTCGTCAAAGGCCATCATCAAGGCGAGTTCGTTTTTGATTATGCTTGGGCTGAAGCCTACGCCCGTTATGGTATCGATTACTATCCGCGTCTAGTGACTAGTTCGCCTTATACCCCTATTACCGGTCAGCGCTTGTGGCTAGTAGAAGGCGAGACTCTCAATACTCACATTATTGAAGCGGCTATGGCAGGGGTTGATGACCTCGCTCAACAAGTAGGTGCATCGAGCTGGCATGGCTTGTTTGTGACCCCTGAGCTGGCAGCGCTTGCTGCTTCGACAGATAATGAGATAGCGGAGGCGCTAGCCAATAGTCATAATGATAGTAATGCTAGCGATGAAAATGCTGAACTGATAAGTCCTAACGCTTTTACTACGCCTATTTTAGAGCGTCAAGGCTGTCAGTTTTTATGGCAAAATAAAAGTTTGCTAGATAACGAGCAGCCCTTTGCTGATTTTGACGGTTTTATCATGACCTTGACTGCCAAAAAGCGTAAAACTATTCGTGCTGAACGGCGTAAAGTGGCAGCACAAGGTATTACTTGTGTGCGTAAATGTGGTGATGCTATCACTGACCAAGACTGGAAAGCATTTTATCATTGTTATGTGATGACTTATGCGGTACGTGGCCAGCAGCCTTATTTGAGCGTTGACTTCTTTATGCAACTAGCAGCTAGAATGCCTGAGCATCTTATGTTGGCGCAAGCGCTTGATAGCGCTGGTGAGATTATTGCTAGCAGCTTATTCTTGTATGATGTACCGGATGCATTTAGCAGTGATGATAGTTCAGCAGATAATAGAGCGACAACTTTATACGGTCGCTATTGGGGTGCGCTTGGTGAGTACGATAGTTTGCATTTTGAGCTGTGCTATTACCAAGGTATCGAGTTTGCCATTGAGCAAGGCTTAAACTATTTTGATCCAGGTACTCAAGGCGAGCATAAGCTTATTCGTGGCTTTATACCGACCAAAACCCACTCGCTGCATCGGATTTTTGACTCACGATTTATCCCTGCAATAGCCAATTTCTGTAAAGAAGATCGCTCACGTATGGCGCAGTATAGACAGCAGGCGCATGAGGCTTTGCCGTTTAACAATGATAATATGCCAATATTCGATAGTAATGCTTAAGGGCTTTATCTGATTATGTCGCAGCTTAATAACTCCTATTCCTGTATAACCCAGCCAGCTGCACAACTGTTACCGTGGCTTGAAGCTAAAGGATCGCTGACGGCAATGCTAGAGGCCAAAGCAGGGCAGCCACTACGAGTGCAACGCCAGTTTGAAGGCTATCGCCGTTTGTCGTTAGTACAAAAGCGCCAATTGGGTTTACAAGGTTCAGCGCTAAACCGCCCTATGATGGCGTGGGTGCGTGAGGTGCAGTTATATGGCGATAGTGAGCAGGCATGGGTATGGGCACAAAGTATTTTTCCAGTGTCCAGTTTACGAGGACGAGCCAAACGCTTACAGCAACTAAAAGGTACGCCGATTGGATATGTATTGTTTAAGCGCAGTCGCACTTTGCCTAATCAGCGCGGTATTAACGATACTAAGCAGGGCTGGCAACGACAAACTTGCTACGACTGGTACGGCCGTAAGCTATTAATTAGCGAAACTTTTTTGCCAGAATTTTTAGCTACATTATCCTTAGAACAGAGCAATACAAAGGCATATAATCAATAGGGCTTATTGGCTAATAACAAAATTAAAAACACTTGTTTGGTATAAGGAATTTATTATATAATTATTAGATTATGACAATACAGACTTCTATCGCCCTGAGGATTATTTATGACTCTGTCACCAGTTACTTGTTTACCACGCTCAGCGGCTACGTTAGCTGTACTAATGCTAACGATAACTGCACCACTTAGTGCTAGTGCAGGGTTTTTAGACAGCATATACGATGTCCAAAACACTATTAGCTCAATTGGACGCACGGCTGATACGATTCGAGGTAGTAAGCAAGCGGTAAGTAACTTAGGGGAAGAAGTCGGTTTTATAGGTCAAGCATCACAAAACACCAATAGCAAGTTGGAGTCTGGATCTATGTTAGCAGGTAAGCTACAGAAGACTAACTTGTACTCGCAAGCTAACGGCTCGTCAAGTGCGGTCGCCGTATTGTCTCAAGATGATCCTATGGTTTATATGGGCAATGAGCAAAACGGTTATTACTATGTCCATAGCGATAAAGGCCAAGGCTGGGTCGCTAAGCCATTAGTAAACATACGATAGAGATAGCAATGTACGCTAAATCGTAGCTTTATAAAGGCTGTAGTAGTGAAGCAGTAAATTTTACCTAATCTGATTTTATAATTGAACACAGTCACCCTCGGGTGGCTATTTTTATGGCAATGATTTTATGCAAATTGCTTTGTAAACATTCTAAGCAGATAACAGATAGTTGTAAGGGTGAAATTATTAAAAAACTAAGCTTATGACGGTATTATTTGCCGATGCGGATGAGCATTTTATACAACTGACTCAGTTCAAAATGCGTATTTTTTGCGTTAATGATATAAGGTTTCATGGTACACTTGTGCGACAACGAAATTCAATATGCAACGGCGCATAAACAGTATTGTTGTGTATGGCAAGCCTCCTTTGGGCTAATCTCTTTAATATTTCCCTCTAGTAATATTTCTCATAAAAAATACTCTATATAGGACATAACTATGTTTAAAGATATCTCTATAAAAGAATATGACCCAGCTCTTTCTGCTGCTATGGAAGCTGAAAGCGTACGTCAAGAAAATCATATTGAGCTTATCGCTTCAGAGAACTATTGCTCACAAGCTGTAATGGAAGCCCAAGGTTCAGATCTTACCAATAAATACGCAGAAGGCTATCCAGGCAAGCGTTATTATGGTGGTTGTGAGCACGTAGATATCGTTGAGCAGTTAGCTATTGACCGTGCAAAACAGTTGTTCGGTGCTGAATACGTCAACGTGCAGCCACACTCAGGTAGCCAAGCCAACTCAGCAGTATTTTTAGCGCTTCTTGCTGCCAATGATACTATCTTAGGTATGAGCCTTGACGCTGGTGGTCACTTGACTCATGGCGCTCACATCAACTTCTCAGGTATTAACTACAATGCTGTGCAGTATGGCTTAGTTGAAGAGACTGGTCTTATTGATTATGACCAAGTTGACCGCTTAGCGCGTGAGCATAAGCCTAAAATGATTATTGCTGGTTTTTCAGCGTATTCACAAGTAGTCGATTGGCAGCGTTTCCGTGATATCGCTGATGAAGTTGGTGCTTACTTCTTAGTCGATATGGCTCACATCGCCGGTTTGGCCGCTACGGGCACTTATCCTAACCCAGTGCCGTTCGCTGACGTAGTGACTAGTACTACTCACAAAACCTTACGTGGCCCACGCTCAGGCATCATCATGTCACGTGATGATAAGCTAGCTAAAAAAATCAACTCAGCAGTATTCCCAGGCAACCAAGGTGGCCCATTGATGCATGTTATCGCTGCCAAAGCGATTTGCTTCAAAGAAGCTTTGGAAGATAACTTTAAGACTTATCAGCAGCAAGTGATCAAAAACGCCAAAGCTATGGCGGCAGTCATTCAAGAGCGTGGCTATGAAATCATCTCTGGCGGTACTGAAAACCATCTAATGCTTATCAGCTTAGTTAAGCAAGAAATGACTGGTAAAGAGGCCGATAAATGGTTGGGTGATGCACACATTACGGTTAATAAAAACGCTGTACCTAACGATCCAAAATCTCCGTTCGTCACTTCTGGTATTCGCATCGGTACGGGCGCTGTGACTACTCGTGGCTTCGATGAAGCAGACGTAAAAGAGTTAGCTGGCTGGATGTGTGACGTGCTCGACGCTCGTGGCGATGAAAAAGTACTAGCCGAAGTGCGCGAAAAGGTTGAAGCAATCTGCACGAAAAAACCGGTTTATGCTAAAAATCAGTAAGCTTTAATTAGTGACTGTTTGATTAATGACTATTTAATTGGTTATTAATAGTATTAAAAAAACCGCTTAGCTTTTTGCTAGGCGGTTTTTTTGTGGGTCGAAAATGTAGGTTTTTTTAGCATATCAATGCTAATCTTGCTCTTTGCGCATACACTATCAATACTTATCGTGGTTTTGATTTTCTAATCTTCGTTGGTAAGTTAGGATTCACTACGATATTGTCTAAAAATTGAGTCTCTAAGGAGCAGTCATTGTCAAATAATCTAAGTTTATTTGGGTCAGTATTCGTGGCGCTATTGCTTTCAGGTTGTGTAAGCCAAGCTTTAGAGATTCCTGTAGAGACACCTAAGATTGTGCAAACGGATGTGCCCGAACCTACACTCATTATTAAATCGGAACCAATAAAGCAACCCTTGCAAATCGCCACTTGGTCGCCAACCCCACTGATGGGTAGATTGACCGCCATGAACGCAGGCTATTTACGCTCCTACCGAAACTGTCTGGTCTTAACTGATGGCAAGGACAGCTTGCCTACACATGAAAACAGTTTGTTGTTGGTATTGGCCGATACGTCCTTCTCTTGGGATGAGGAAGAACAAACGCTAGTCTTTGAAGGCAAGCCTTACAAGCTAGGCGATGAGCTCTATCTGGGTGGCGGCTCGTTCAGTTATCCCATAGGTATTCTCACGGATGAGGTAAAAATCAATTGGAAAGAGTGTGGCTTAAGCCGAGGCTGGCTTGGCGGTTAGGTCAAGCCTTTCTTGCTGGCTCTAAGCAGGCAATGTTAAAAAATAATAATAGGAATAGACCTTGGCGATGACACCAGATATCGATCAATTACTCAGTCGGTTAGCTGATTATCCTGATGATGACAAATTATTAGCCATCATCGCTCTATATTATATGGAGCACCCAGACGGGGATAAAGATTTAGAGTATTTTGAGAGGGCTTATCAGGTAAATCCTTCGATAGAGAATACTCATAATCTAGCATTTTGGCTGCATCATGAATACGGTGAGCCCGAGCGTGGTTTGCTGCTACAAAAGCAGGTCATGAAGAGACAGCCGCAGTCTTATTTTCCTTATATCAGCTATGCGCAGATGCTCTTAGCGCAAAATTATAATGAAGACGGGGTATTCACGCTTAGAGATGTTGAGCATTATGAAGAGGTTATCAGTACCTATCAGTTAGCTCTCGATAAGATTAATAATATAGCGCCTAGTTATCGCCAATCTCATTTAAACAAGAGGGTGTTTTTTTATAAAAATATAGCCTGCGCTTATGCGATGATCGATAACTTTGAGCAGGCATTTACTTATTTTGAGAGGGCTCAAACCTTAATTTCTGAGTTGCTTACGGGCGACTTTAGCAGTATTCCTGCTGCTATATTAGAAGAGAAGTACTATGAGATTTTACTCGATAAAGCTCGCTTATATATATTACTAGGCGATGATTCTAAGGCGCTAACCCTATTGAATGAGGCCAGATATCATGGGGATTGCTGTAACTTAACAGTAGCCAGCCTATATAGTAGATTAGGCAAGTATAGCTTAGCTGCCCAGTTAACTGAGAATGAAGCAGTTCATGAGTCTTGGGACTGGGTTTGGTATGCGGGTTATCAAAGTGATCGAGATAAATGGCGAAAAACTATGAATACAGCCCTGAAAAATGAGCAACAGTGTTTAGTAGAGAACCAGTTAGAAGCTGAGCAATATTGTTTAGAAAACAAACAGCAATTGCTCAAGGAAAAACTGAATTTTATTGACCAACAAAAAGCTGAAATCAATAGGCTAGAGATGATATTGGCGACGGACGACCAGCCGAGGCCGCAAGATGATATTCAACAAGAGATTCGCAGTATGTATTTTGGTTGTTTATTATTTGGCTGTGAGCGTCATCGAGGCTTGATTGATGATAGCAATCGATACTATTGGCATTAAATCATAGGGTTTAGGGCGAGTCCTCAATTAACAACACTAGCGTGTAATGGACTAAAACTGGCTATATTTTCGTCACTCTGCGAAAATTTCTAGACAATATGCTTATATTCTCTGCAAAATTGCCATGGACTGACAAAAATCTATCTCACTTTTAGCCTCATGATTCAATTGAGGACACGCCCTAGTCATTAAGACCAGTCAACGCTTTTAAAACCTGTAAGTCACTATAACCCTTCATTAATTATAAAAGGTCACTCCATGACTCTTCGTATCCATGCCCTCTACCACGTTGATTTTGAAGATTTGGGCTATATCGGCCAGTGGGCAGACAGTCGTGGCCATCAGATAAATTACACCCGATTTTATAATGGTGATCCTCTGCCAGAGCCAGACAGTTTTGATTGGCTAATTATTATGGGCGGGCCAATGAGCATTCATGACGAGGCTGAGTTTGCTTGGCTTACCGATGAAAAGCGTCTTATCGCTGCGAGTATTAGTGCAGGCAAGACCATCATCGGCTTTTGCCTTGGCGCACAGCTGATCGCAGACAGTTTAGGAGCGACCGTGCAGCCATCGGGGATTAAGGAGATTGGTTGGATGCCTATCGAGCTAACCGAAGCGGGTAAGCAGCATTGCTTATTGCAAGACCTACCGAAAGAGGCGTTCACGGTGTTTCACTGGCATGGCGATGGCTTTGCGTCTCCCAAAGGAGCTATACCTATTGCGACTTCAAAAACTTGGGAGCATCAAGGGTTTACTTATCAAACGGCTTTGCACAAACAGCAAGGGACATGGTTAATGGGCTGGCAATGTCATTTTGAAGTGACGCCTGAGAGTATGGTGAAAATGGTCGCTAATGGCCGTGACTATATTGCCGAGTCATTGACTGACAACCTTGATTCTGTGCAGACGGCTGAAACGATATTGCAGTTAGGGCAGCAGCATATTGCTAGTAATAATCACTGGTTATCGATGATGCTAGATAACATGGCTCAAGGTCAAAAACCTCATGAATAAAACCGCAGTGAAATATTACAGAATAGCTAGAATCAAAGGCTGCTTAGTGATCCCCTATAACCATCCTTTGATTCTAACTAAAGTAAGGAATAAGGAATAAGGGTCAAAATATAAAAAACGCCAACATTCAGCTTATATATCTTAAAGGTTGATTAAAAACTAATTTTTAATACAGTTGGCACAGCACAGCACAGCACAGCACAGCACATCATATAAAATCTACGTAACCGATAAATATATCAGCCAATAACCCATAACTGCGGCTGCCCAAAGTCTCGATAAGCGTCCTCAATGATACTTTTAAACATATTAAAGTCTTCGGTATTAATCTTCTCTATATCTGCTAAATCCAACTGCAAATATCTAATTTTAGTATCTATTAAGCAGTCCCATAGCGCATCCCAATTATGACCGAAATAAGCGGGGAAATCGCCAGCTTTGGCTATGCTGGTTAATAGCGTCTCCTTATTTAATTCATCTTCGATATTGATATTGATAGCTTGCTTAGGGATGCTATCGGCATCGTTTTTATTAACATAAATAATGGCTTGGCTCATATCAGTCTACCTCAAGTTTACTAAAGCTGTTGTAATGGTCTAGAGTCAAGTAATAGACAGTTGGTGGATTGCCACCAGTGACGATACGTCGTGCGCCACGATGAGATACACCGGGCGTGGGTACAGTATATTCCCGATAGTAGCCTGACGACTGCGAGGGTAGTTGCCCTTCTCGATTATAAAAGCTAGTGCCGTCCTTATTGGGGTAAGGGAAAGGTCCACCTTGTTTAATCAGGGCAATAGTACGATCTATCTGCGCATCGCCAGTGATAGATGTCGCGGTTGCTTCACCAGTGGGAGCGCTTGAAGTTTGCGAGCTAGTTGCTAAGTCATTGGCAAACAAGCTGGACTTTAAGTCGGCAAAGAAATAAAGCGCCACAGCAATAATGGCGATCAAACTAAATAGAGTGGATAACTTGCTTTTTTTATTAGGGTTAGCACGGTTGCTATTGCTATTGCTATTGCTATTGCTATTGCTATTAGTGTTGTGATGACGATTCGCATTAGCTTTTTTAGAGTTATGCTTTAGTGAATGATTGATTGAATCTGGTGCTGAGCTTTCAGCAATACTTAAGGCAATGGAAGTAACTTCAGTTGCTTGTAGCTGGTTTTTATCATTGCGTTCACTATTGAAATACACCCGTTGGCCTACAGTTATTGGCTGCGATAGTCGCACTTTACTGATATGAAAGAATACATCTTCGGGTTGATCATCAACATCGATAAAGCCATAACCTTGGCTTTGATTCCAGTGTTTAATTTCGCCACTCTGCATAACTGCACTGCCTTAATAACTGTCTATGTTAAAGCAGTATATACAACATCATTAGCACTCACAAAACAAAAGCTAGTAGTAATGATGGTTCGTAAGCATAAAAAACGCCAGCAACAATACTGACGTTTTAGTGGTTCGAGAGGATGAATATCATTAATGGTTATAAAAGCGATTAGCCATTATAAAAGTCACTAAGCACGAGTCTCACCGTGACCATAAACGATCCATTTTTGTGAAGTTAGTCCTTCGAGACCTACAGGACCACGGGCATGGATTTTATCGGTAGAAATACCAATCTCAGCACCCAGACCGTATTCAAAGCCATCAGCGAAACGGCTTGAAGCATTAATCATCACACTAGCTGAGTCCACTTCACGAATAAAGCGCTGTGACTTAGTATAGTTATCAGTGATGATGACATCGGTATGATGGCTACCATGAGTATTGATATGCTCAATGGCTTCGTCTAAGCCAGCAACTATTTTTATCGCTAATATCGGTGCAAGGTATTCAGTATCCCAATCTTCAGCGGTTGCGGCCGATAGATGCCCAGCAAGCTTAGCATTGTCTTTTAATAGAGCATATGACTGCTCATCAACACGCAATTGCATCGCCTCGTCCGCTGCAATAATCGCTTCAGCAATCTTAGGCAGCAGCTCTTCAGCGACAGCTGTATCTACTAATAAAGTCTCCATAGTGTTGCAAGTACCGTAACGATGGGTCTTAGCATTAACACTGACTTTTATCGCAATCTCGGCTTGGGCATCACTGTCGATATAAGTATGACAGTTACCATCTAAATGCTTGATGACTGGCACTTTGGCATCGCGACTGATACGTTCAATCAAACCTTTACCACCACGTGGCACAATTACATCGACATAGGCAGTCATAGTGATCAATTCGCCGACCGCTGCACGATCAGTAGTCTGTAGTACTTGCACGCTATGCTCAGGAAGGTCAGCAGCTTTGAGACCTTGATGAATACATTTAGCAATCGCTTGATTAGACTCAAAAGCTTCTGAGCCTCCACGTAGAATAATAGCGTTACCTGATTTTAAGGCTAGAGAGGCCGCTTCTAAAGTGACGTTTGGACGTGACTCATAAATCATGCCCACTACTCCTAGTGGCACGCGCATCTTACCTAGATGGATACCTGAGGGCTGAAAAGTCATATCAGTGACCTCACCGATTGGATCAGGCAAAGTCGAGACATCTTTTAGGCCTTGAAGCATGCCATTAAAACGAGCAACGTTAAGCTCTAAGCGATCTAGAAGAGCGGCGTCTAAATTATTCTTTTGCCCATTATCCATATCTGTTTTATTAGCCGCCAGAATCTCTGACTTAGCAGTGACTAATTGATCATGAATAGCTATCAATGCAGCATTTTTGTGACTAGTATTAGCAGCGGCAAGGGCGCGAGAGGCAGCACGTGCTTGTTTACCGACGCTTTGCATATAAGTAGCAATATCTGTAGTAATCGATTGAGTCATGTATTATTTTCCTTATGTTTATAAGATTTTTAAACCAGAGAAAGTAGCAAATGATTAGAGTGTTAAAGATACCAAATGGTAGCAAAAGCTGATATAAATAGAAGTTTTAGGCCCTTTACTGCCTAACGCTATTTAACATAGAGCAGATTAAGGCGATAGTAAAGGCGAATTTAAGCATACTAAGTAGTAATGATGGCCTGTTTGAGTAATGTTGGCTGAAGCGTATTGAGCATTTACAATTAAACTCTGCGCTAGTTGCATGGTCAACCTAGCCCAATAGTGTTACGTATTTTTAACACAAGTAGGGTGTAAATACTAAAGTAGTGCTTGCAAGTTGCCATTATAGTTACTATCAAATTATCCCTTATAACCGATAGTCTATTATCGTTCTTTATTGCTAGGTAGGGCATAGCCACTATGGAGAGCCAAGATGGCCACGGAAGATAACAACTCTAGAAAACCAGCAATATCCAAAAAATGGCTATACGGCTCTTTGGCGGTAATTGCCCTGATTTTGGGGCTTTATTTAGATAATTCAGCGGTAGCTGCTGAATACAGGGCAGCCGTTAACTCAGTCACCCTAGTGAAGATTAATCCGCAAGAGGGCCATTTAGATAGGGCCACTGCTAGCGAAGACAATGATTCTGATAGTGCTGATAGTGCTGATAGTGTTAATAGTGCTGACGATTTTGACAATAACGATGATAAAGAAAATAACAACGACGTTGACTATTCTTTTGACGACGATATGGAAGACTGATTAATAGACGATATAGAAGTCTAACTGACAATAGCAAAACTATTTTCTACCGCTATTGTGCTAGACCTATGCTTTTTGAATACAAGTCTCGAAAGCTTTAGCGGGCTGGCTACTATCTTAAAATCAGCGAAAAAAATAGTCTTTATTAACAAAGCCTCCGCTAAAAATAGACAATTACTGTAGTCGATTATTAGACATTGCTTAATAAACCTAACTTGTTGCACAGCTTATGATGCAAGCTAGTCGGAAAAGTTCAAACTACTATTATTTATTATCACAGTTTTTAATTTCACTAAAAAGGTAACTATTATGATCACGTCATTACCAATAGCTAAGAAACTACTCATGGCTACTTTGGCAGTAGCGGCATTGACATTAAGTGCTTGTGCTGACAAAGAGGCTGCGACTACCGAAGCGGATACTACGGCTGATGCACAAACTGCTATAGAGCAAGAAGCTACAGGGGTTAGTGATGTAGAGCAAGGGACTAAAAGCGTCAATAGTACAGTTACTGCAGATGATGCATCAGTCAATGGCAGTGTTAGCGCCGAAGCTGATGATAATAAGGCTACTGTTGATCAATTAGGCACGGAAGAGGGCACAGAAGCTAACACTATCGATGACTCAGAAATATTAGATGGTAGTGAAACGCAAGAACACGTGTCGACTTACTGAATTTGACCATTAAGCGGCTGACTAATCAACTCTGTAAAATAAACCTTTATGTTATTAAGTTGATTGGTAAAGCTGCTAATAGTGTTATTATATAGCCACATTTTGTGTTCTAAGATGATAAAATAAGGCTCAAGTCTGCACTAGCGGCTTGGCCTTTTTTTATGATGTATTTTTTATTAATAATCGGAAATATGCTGAACCATGCCTGATATGACTAAAGACTCGACTCGCCCTATCGCCTTAGAATTGCAAGACTTACATAAGAGCTATGGCTCCTTAGCTGTCCTAAAAGGCGTGTCTCTTACAGCCTACGATGGGGATGTTATCTCAATTCTGGGCTCATCCGGTTCCGGAAAATCCACTTTATTGCGCTGTATTAACTTGCTGGAAAAACCAACGCAAGGTCGAATTAGAGTAGGCGATGAAGAGCTAATATTAAAGCCTAATAAGTCTGGTGAGTTGCAGGCGGCAGATATCAAACAGCTTGAAAGCTTACGTGCCAGTGTGGGTTTTGTATTCCAGAACTTTAACTTGTGGCCGCATAAGACCATTCTGCAAAATATTATCGAAGGGCCAACGCAGGTTCTTAAGATAAAAAAAGACCAAGCGATTAGCGATGCAGAAGTATTATTAGATAAGGTTGGCTTATTAGATAAAAAAGACGCTTACCCAGCCAATTTATCTGGCGGTCAACTTCAGCGAGTGGCTATCGCTCGTGCATTAGCTATGCAGCCTAGAGTATTGTTATTCGATGAGCCTACGTCAGCGCTAGATCCTGAGCTAGTTAACGAAGTATTAGTAGTAATGCGTGAGTTGGCAGAAGAGGGTCGTACTATGTTGATTGTCACTCATGAAATGCGTTTTGCCCGCGAAGTTTCTAGCCAAGTAGTGTTCTTGCATCAAGGCGTGGTGGAAGAGATAGGTACCCCTGAAAAAGTCTTTGATAATCCAAACTCGCAACGAGTCAGAGACTTTATGGCTTCGCATCGTCAACACTAGTATCTTAGAGCTATCCGCTTATCCATTAGCAGATCAAAACTAGCAGCTGCCAAGGTTTTTGCCCAACACGCTCAGTACTACATATTAAGCCACTAGCCTTTGCTGAGTGGCTTTTTATTATCAACTAACCTTGAAGTAAAAAATCCACTCTCCTAGTTTTACTACTATTATCTGCATGGCACTAGTCAAAATCTCGGCTGCACTATTATAGTTATTACTCTACCGTTTATTACGGGATAATGACAGTCAACACCTAAAACGTTTGTTTTTGATATTTTAGTAAGGTATTATCGAGGGGTTTATAACCTATCGATATTTATGACTATTTTAGTGATTTGGCATGGATGTCAAATGCCAATAATAGCAGCCACGCTTATCAAGAATTAAGGAACATATGATGTTTAACTCCCGTCTTTTATGGTCATCTATGACTATTACTGCCGCTATAACCTTGGCTGCTTGTAGTCAGCAAGATACTGCTAACACTGATGCTAACGCTACTGCTACTGATAGCGCTGGTAAAACCATTCGTATCGCTACAGAAGGGGCTTATCCTCCTTTTAACTTCACTAATGCTGATGGTAGTCTTGGCGGTTATGACATTGATGTAGCTAATGCTCTGTGTAAGCAAATGCAAGCCAAATGTGAAATCGTTGCTCAAGATTGGGACGGTATCATTCCAGGCTTATTAGCACAAAAGTATGATGCAGTGATTGCTGGTATGTCGATCACTCCTGAACGTCAAGAAAAAGTTGACTTTACCGAACCTTATTTCGCTAACACTATGGTATGGCTTACTGACACTAAAGGCAGCTTTAATCCTTTAGCTATTAAAAATCTGAATCTAGGTGGTCAACGATCAACTACTCCTGGTGCTTATTTGCAAGATAACTATGAAGGCAAAGACGGCAATACTGTACAGTTATATGACAATTACGATAATGCCTATTTGGATCTAAAATCAGGCCGTAGTAATGCTGTATTAGCTGAAAAAGTCTCAGCAAAATCATGGTTAAAAGACAATCCTAAAGGCTTCGGTATAGTAGGCGATGAGATTGATAACGATGATAATATTGCTATTGCAGTACGCAAAGGTGATTCATTAAGAGAAGACTTCAACAAGGCTTTGACTGAGATTCGCAGCAATGGTGAGTTAGCACGCCTTGAACAAGCTAATTTTGGTGAATAGTTTTTAGTAATCGTTATGGTTTGTTAAGTTGCGATCTACTAAGTCATTTACCTATCAAGTTACTCCCTATACAGTAGTGAGCCCTTGGCTAATAAGCCAATTTAGCCACTACTAGATAAACACAGGAATAGACATTATGGCCCTTTCAATAGCTTCATCAAAAATAACTAAAGCCATGTGGCTGGCACCTTTGAGTGCTGCTGTACTTATGCTGGCTGGCTGTAATAATAGTGCCACACCAACTGAGAACGCTGCGACTGATACCTCAGCTGACGCTACGCCATTGAATATCAAAATCGCTACCGAATCGAGCTATAAGCCTTTTAGCTATACTGATGCTGATGGCAAACTTATCGGTTATGAGATCGAGCTAGTCGATGCTTTATGTGAGCAAATGAAAGCTAAGTGTGAAGTGATTTCTCAAGACTGGGATGGTCTGATTCCTGGCCTAAATGCGCAAAAATTCGATGCTGCTATTGCTGGCATGTCGATTACTCCTGAGCGTAAAGAAGTGGTAGAGTTTAGCGATCCGTACTTTTATAGTGGTATCGTGCTAATTGGTAAAAAAGGCGATAATATTAGGGTTGAAGACCTAAAAGGTCAATCTATCGGCTCACAGCGTGCAACTATTGCCTCGCAGTACTTGCAAGCCGATCATCCAGAAGCAGATATCAAGCTCTATGATACGCAAGATAATGCTTACTTAGATCTAACCTCAGGTCGTGTCCGTGCCATGATGTCTGATAAAGTCACTGGTATTGACTGGCTAAAAACAGCAGCTGGTCAGGACTACGAAGTTAAAGGCCAAGAAATCAGCACTAATGATGATGCTATGGGTATTGCTTTTCGTAAAGGCGATGCTCTAGTAGCAAAATTCAATACCGCTTTAGCTGAGCTAAAAGCTAATGGTACTTATGATCAAATCACTAGTAGTTATTTCGGTACTACCACTACTGCTGCTGCGCAGACCTCAGTGACTCCAGCTACCGAAGCGGTCGTTGAAGATAAGACGGTTAAAGTAACTAATTAATAGCCGCATCATTAATAGCTATATCAAAATCAGCTAAAAATATGATTTAACACTGTAGTAGCGGGTAGCTAATAGCCTATTTATTGGTCAAAGCCAAGTTACTACTTTTAACTATTCAGTTCATACGCTTAGCTAATAAGGGAATTAAGGATGATGACCAACAGTAATGCTAGCCAAGTTTCAGTCTTCAATAAGCTACTAGGTGGCAAGGGCACAACCAGAGGCCACCTATCGAAGACAATCCTGACCTTAGCTGCGGGCTTAGCTTTAGCGAGCTGTGGTAATAATCAACAAGTAGGCACAGAGGCGAATACTGACAGCAGCGACAATGCTGCTGCTAGTCATGATGAAGTGCTACGTATTGGTACAGAAGGCGCTTATCCGCCATTTAACTATACTAATGCTGATGGCTCGCTTGGCGGTTTCGATGTCGAAATGGCCAATGCTTTGTGTGCAGATATGAAAGTGACTTGTGAAATTATAGCTCAAGATTGGGACGGTATTATTCCCGGCTTAAAAGCAGGTAAATACGATGCCATCGTTGCTGCTATGTCGATTACCCCAGAACGTGCTGAGCAAGTCAGCTTTACTGATCCTTACTTTAGTAATAATTTAGTATTTTTGGCTAAGCAAGGTAGCAATTTTGATCCTAGCAACGCTGAGGATATTGATAAAAATCTAATCGCAGCCCAGCGCTCGACGATTTCATCACAGTGGCTTGAAAAAGCTTATCCACAAGCCAAAATGAAGCTCTATGATACTTTGAGTAATGCTTTTTTAGACTTAGGCTCAGATCGTGTTGATGCGATGATCTCTGATAAGCTACCAGCGCTACAGTGGCTTAACTCAACCTCTGGCAAAAATTATGTGCTAAAAGGTGATGAGATCGATATTAATGATAACTTCGCTATTGCTGTACGTCCGGGCGATGAGCTACAAGCTAAGCTCAATAAAGCCTTAGCCAATATAAAAGCTAATGGTGTTTATGATGATCTTAATAAAAGATATTTTTCAGTACCAGCCGCTACTAGTGCTGTAGGCGGTGAACCAGCAACCGCAGCAGCAGCAAAGCCGGAAGTTAGTACTGCTGATAGCAAAGCCCAGTAACCCTCGAATAATTTAGAAGTAAAATTTGGGATATCACTGTAATGGTGTTATCCTTTTCGCTTTTTTAGCTTCGCCTTTAACGGGCTATTGCAGATTGGCGTTAGCAAGATAAAGCCGTAGTACTATTAGCAATATAAAACCTTTAGGCAAAGAGACGTTTTTTGCTGATTATGGCTTTTATTTTTGTGATTAAACATCAATGCTGTTGGATATGATAAAATCAGCGCTCATTGCTATATCTGCAATGAGCGAACCGATCACTGATTGTTTTGACCATTATTTTATTAACTTGTTAGGGCGTTTAGTACGTCCCCATCTAAAAAGAATGAGTGAGCCCTAGTGTTTGATTTACAAGGATTTGGCGCGCTATTACTAAGCGGCGCAACCGTCACCATTAAGATTGCTATGGCCAGCCTAGTCATCGGTATGTTATTAGGGTTGCTAGGTGCTACTGCTAAGTTATCTAACGTTTGGCTACTGCGTAAACTTGCCCTTCTATATACAGGGATAATGCGTGGTATCCCTGAGCTGCTACTAGTACTATTTATCTATTATGGTGGCTCTATCTTACTGATGAGCGTCCTCAAAAAGTTCGGTTATACTGACTATGTCGAAATCAGTGCTTTTTGGGCTGGAGTCATGGCCTTGTCTATTGCTTTCGGTGCTTATGCGACCGAAATCTTTCGCATGTCGATCCAAGAGATCCCTGTGGGTCAAAGCGAGGCAGCACAAGCGATTGGTCTGCGTCCTTTGCAGATATTTTATCGTATTACTTTACCGCAAGTATGGCAGATTGCGTTGCCTGGGCTTGGCAACTTATTCCTAGTCTTACTCAAAGATACAGCTTTAGTCTCAGTAGTTGGTCTCAAAGATATTATGTATCAATCCTCACGTGCCGCACAGTCCACTCAGCAGCCGTTTACCTTTTATATGGCAGCGGCGATTATTTACTTGGGTTTAACAATGTTGATTACTGGCTTTATGATGTGGCTTGAGTGGCGCGCGAATCCTGCTGCTCGTTATGCTAAAAAGCTGAGTCGTCAATCAATAACCAATCAATCAATCAAAGGGTAGGGGGAGAAGCTCATGGATTGGAATTGGCAGGTTATTTTTGAGAGTATCCCAGTTTTGTTAGATGGTGCAGTATTGACTGCAAAGATGGTTGTTATCTCCGGTATTATTGGTTTGTTCTTTGGTATAGTACTGGCACTGTTGCGCTTGTCTAAAAGCTGGATGGTACAACTACTCCCTTTTTGTTATATCTTCTTTTTTCGTGGCACGCCGCTATTAGTACAAATATTTTTGATCTACTACGGTCTTGGTCAGTTTGAAGCCGTACGTAGCTCATTTCTATGGGAACCGGTACTGAGTCAAGCCTACTGGTGCGCTATCATCGCTTTTACTATGAATACTAGCGCTTATTTGGCAGAAATCATTCGTGGGGCTATTCAAGCTATTCCGGTTGGCGAGCTTGAAGCAGCTGACGCTATCGGTATGTCCAAGTGGCAAAAGCTGACTCGTATCACCTTACCACGGGCTTTTGGTATCGTTATTCCTGCTTATAGCAACGAAGTTATTTTTATGCTCAAAGGTAGTGCCTTAGCCTCAACTATTGCTTTGATGGATATCATGGGCGAGACACGAACAGTTATTTCGAAAACTTACACTTCAATTGAAATGTTCTTTGCCGCGGGTATCGTCTATTTATTATTAACTTGGGTAATATTGTTTATTTTTAGACTGTTCGAGAAGCATATGAATCGCTATATGACTTATGTGCCACCTGATGTGACCACTCATACTATTCCGTAACTTATTGACATATCTATTACAATAGTAATCATAAGTAAAAAAACATACGATGTATCAAAAATAAGGCCTTAAAAATACTTAAGGCCTTATTAGCTTAATAGAGCCTAAGATTTAGTAGGCCGGGTAATTATTTTAAATATTTTTATATGAAAAAGTAGGTAGATTTTGAATAGAAATTCCAATGTACTGTTTGATAAAGATTTGAGCGAAAATTCATACCAGTTGTTAGAGAAAGGTATAGGCAAAAAAGTAGCAGGTTATCCTCTCCAACATTTAACTGCCGACTTAGGCAATAGCCTAGATAAGAGGTTAGATAGTGACTTAAACTATCATCTAGCAAAAGATGTTGATAATGGCTTAGAGGAGTTGCTAAGTAAAGATCTTATTAAAAAGAAGAAAAAAAAGAAAAAAGATAAACCTGAATTAGTAACCCCAGTAGCTATTAACTTTGATAAAGCCTTAGAAACGGATGCTAAACCCTTACTGGGCACTTCAAAAGCTGTCGAAACTATGTTTCGCAACGCCTTACGTACTGAGCTGGATTTGATCGCCTTAGCGGCCACCAAAGCCAATATCATGATCTCGCTCAACGGTATTATCATCTCAGCTTTGATGATTTCAGGCGCCTTTATCTTTGTGTCCTCAGCAGCGTTTTTGATCCCAGCTGGGATGTTTATGTTTACTGCTGCCGCTTCAATATTCTTCGCTATACTCGCCGCCTCACCGGAAAAATCACAATTCTTCAAAGGTTTTTCTAATTGGTTAAAAGCCTTTATTAAGCGTGAAGCACATTTTCGTGATTTAAAGCAATACTTGGCACTAGCCAATCGAACTTCGTTGAACGGCGATATCAATCCACTGATTAATAAAGACCGTATGCAATTGTCGCGTGAAGAGTACTGGGAGCGCATGCAGATACTGATGCGTGATCGTGATGAGACTTATCATGCAATGAGTGATCAGCTCTACTGGCTCGGTCAAATAGCAGCACACAACTTTAAAATGCTCAACATCTCTTATAGCTTATTCCGTTGGGGTATGCTGGCTTCCGTATTGGCTTCTATCCTACTAAAAGCAATGCTATTCTTTTATCCAGGAGTAGGTGCTGACGTTCCCCCACAGCTAGATCAAACAGGCATGGGTACTTTGACTGGGGTCTTTGAGCCATCAGCGGTGCAACAGTTGCCCGATGGTCGAGTGTTGGTAATTGAGGATGAAGAGCAGCGCGCAATGAATCTTATGACTATAGCGCCTGATGGTAGCTTGAGTGAAAATGCAGTAGCTAGTCTACAGTTGACGCGTAGCTTCGGTCGTAAGCTCAATGATTTAGAAGGCCTAGCCGCTGATGACAAAGGTTTTATTTATGCGGCTACCTCGCATTCGTCTGATACGAATGGTAAACGTGATCCTAATCGCGAACAGCTAATACGCTTTCGGGTTAACGGTAACATCGCCGGTGATATCTCTAACATCAGTAATTTACGTGATAGCTTAATGAAGTCGCCAGTGCTGGAGGCTGCCTTTAAGGCACGACTGAATACTAAGGCTAATTTTGATAAGCTAGATATCGAAGGCTTAGCTTATGACGATAGCAAAAACTCTCTAATGCTAGGCTTGCGGGCACCTATGGCTGGCAAGCTATCTGTCATTATACCTATTACTAACTCAAATCAGATGTTTACCGATAAAGTGGCTCCAGTATTTGATCAGCCTATTTTTTTGGATCTGAATGGCGGTGGTATTCGTTCTCTATATTTCGATCCAGTATTAGCAGTATTCGTTATCGCCAATGAAATCAATGATCCAGCAGGTAATAAAGAAGCGCAAATTTGGACATGGACCGGTAACCGTGAAGACAAGCCTGTTAAAGTGGCTACCCCTGAGTTAGCAGCGCTTCAAAATATTGAAGCGGTTGATTCAATCACTGCTAACGGTACTATCAAAATGTTATTCATGGCTGATGAAGGCGATGCTAAAAAGGGCATTCACGCCAGATATATGATGTTAGATTATAAGAAATTTACCCAATAAATGTTGTCTAGTCTGAGCTACGGCTATTAGTTAACCTAATTATAGCTGTGGCTTTAACAAGGTGAGCTTAGTAGCTAATCATCAGCGATACTATTTATTTTATTATTTAATTCACTATTTTATTATTACCTATACTGTTACACAGTTAACCCTCTCATGAGAAAGTATTATGAACATATTACCAAGTCGTATTTCCTCGAATCTTCGTTTAGGTCTATTAACTACAGCATTGGCTGCCACTGCAGCTGGCTCCTTACTGTTGTTCTATCCTACTGCCGAGGCGACGCCGAGTTTGAGCAAAGATGGCATGGGGATTTTTAATGATATTTACGAGCCCTCAGCAGTGTTCCAGCTTAATGATGGCAGAGTGCTATTGGTCGAAGATGAAGAACATCGAGCGATGAATATTTTGACTATATCATCTAATGGGGGCTTAGTTGAGAACAAAGCTGCCAACCTTAGATTGACTGAAGGGTTTGAGCGTAAGCTTGATGATTTAGAGGGCTTAACGGCTGACCATGAAGGCTTTGTTTATGCAACTACATCGCATTCATTGCGAAAAAATGGCGACCGTGATCCGAATCGCGAGCAGTTACTGCGTTTTCGAATTAAAGGTGACGATGTTGCTGACATTGCCAGTATTACTACCTTACGTGATGATTTGACTAAATCTAAGGAGCTAGCAGCAGCAATAAAAGCCGAAACTAACAAAGAGCCTGATTTTAATGAATTGAATATTGAAGGCTTAACTTATAATCATAAGGCTGATGATCTGATGCTTGGCTTGCGTGCGCCACTGGCAGGGAAGTTAGCTATTGTAGTGTCGATTGCTAATCCAAATGCGGTATTTGATGACCAAGCTGCGCCAATATTTGCTAAGCCTATCTTTCTTGACTTAGATGGTGGCGGTATTCGCTCATTACATTTTAGTACGGCTCTAAATAAGTATGTCATCGCTAACGAAGTACAAAATGAAAAAGGCAAAGACTACTCTAAGATATGGACTTGGAGCGGCAATCCTAAAGAGGCGCCTATCGCCATAGATTTACCTGAGCTGTCGGATATGAAGAACATCGAAGGGATCGACTCTGTCAAAGTGAATGGGGTAGCTAAACTACTATTTACCGCCGATGAAGGTGATGAGAAGAAAAATAAACCAGCAAAATATCGATTTATAGATGAAGCTAAGTTTAAATAGCTATTTATTGATTGCTAAACGTTATGCAGCAGTAAGAAAATAACTATGAAATAGTTATCTAAAAAGTAGCTGTAAAATAGTTATCGAAAAAGTAACCGTTAACCCTTAATTCTATAGTGAGCTCCTGTTATGAATTCTGCATCGTTAAAGCCTTTAGCCATTGGCAAAGTTGTCTGTGTTGGTCGTAATTATGTGGCTCATGCACGTGAATTGGGTAATGAAGTGCCTAGTACACCGCTATTATTTATGAAGCCGGCCTCTGGTATCGTGACTATTAGTAATACCGCTACTGCTAATAAAATTGTCCGGCCTGATACTAGCCGCTACGGCGAAACTCATTACGAGGCAGAATTATGTATTCAGTTAACGGCTGACTTGTGTGCTGCGACGGTTGAGCAAGCGCAGCAAGCGGTTGGTAATGTGACTTTAGGGCTGGATTTGACCTTACGTGATTTGCAAAGTAAATTAAAGGATAAAGGCCAGCCGTGGGAGCGTGCTAAATGCTTCGACGGGTCTTGTGTACTCGCAGACTGGATTGATGCGCGAGCGTTTGGCGACTTAACTGCAGTACATTATCAGCTGTATATCAATGATGAGCTCAAGCAAGACGGTGATAGCGCTTTGATGCTATTTTCAGTATATGAATTGCTGGCGGACATTAGCCACGCTTTTAGTCTGCAAGCCGGTGATGTCATTATGACGGGTACACCAAGTGGTGTTGGTATATTGCAGGCTGGTGATGAGCTAAAGCTGGTTTTAGCTGGGCATCAGTGGCAAGCGCAAGTACAATAAATTCTCTTCATAAGCAATTATCCGCATAAAATTCGTTGTATCGAATCCTAGGTTTTTGCCTAGGATTTTTTGTTATATGACTTATAGTTTATCGCCAAGCCAAATAGGCTGAGCTAGTGGCAAAAATTATCAATTGATTAGCCTATTAATGACAAAATTACTTAAGAGTCAAATCATCTTCTTTTGTTTAGTAAATTTAAAGGCTAAGATGATCCCATCTTTATCATAGAATACATAGAACTATGCCCAGTCCAGAGTCATTCGTGACCTTTTATGATCTCTCCAGCTCTGATATCAGTGCAAAACCTGATGTCGACACCGCTACTAATTTAAATACTGACAAATATCCCCCGAGCGATGTGTATGAGCAGTTAGCCGATCTTGACTACATTCATGTCGATCGACCAACGACAGAGGATAGAGACCCGCTAGGCCATCAGGGACCTACTTCTTTGAGTGATGTGTTCGAGGGATTAGCTCAGTTGGCTACTATGGGTGTAGTTGAAATCACTGATATTGTAGAAGCGATTCATCGGGAAGTTATCTTACGACCTATTGGTCGCTTTAATGAAGGTAACTTGAGCAAGTGGCAGCGTGGTATTACTGGCCGTATTTACGGTACCGTACGCTATATTACCTCAGTGGTTGGTAATAACTTGACTACCGGGTTATGGCTATACAACAACATGACTAAGCAAAAAAACATCCAACGGCTTCCTAGAAGTCTGAGACGGCTAGTTAATATCCTAAACGGGGTAATGGGGGATCATTTAGTCACTCACAAAAACCCTCTCGCTATTCCTATGGATCTGTATGATAGTAAGAATTATCTGCAGCGCGAAACCCTGTCAGGTCGAGTGATTATTCTCTGTCATGGACTGTGTATGAGTCATTTAAGTTGGAACGTTGCTCATAATAATAGTCTAGGTGAAGCGCTCATAGACAGTCAGCCCAACGCTACTATCTTATACCTTAACTATAATACTGGACGCCGTATCTCTAGTAATGGGCGCAGTTTCTCTAACATGCTACAGAATTTGGTCGATGATAATCCTGATATCTCACAAATTGATTTGATCGGGCATAGTATGGGCGGATTGGTTGCTCGTAGTGCGCTGTTTTATGGTAAAGAACAAGGTAATCACTGGGTACAGCGAGTGGGTAATCTAGTCACTTTGGGCTCACCGCATCATGGCGCAAGCTTAGAGCGCATTGGGGTTTTTGTGCAGGACATGATCGGTAAGCTACCTTTTGCTGGATCCTTAGCTAAGCTGGGCGATTTACGCAGTGCTGGTATTCTAGATTTACGCTATGGTAGCGTTCGTGATGCCGACTGGAATTCGTTACCCGGTCGCAGTGTGTTGCCGCAAGAGTTTCGTCATCCTGCACGCCTGCCTTTACACGTGCGCAGCTATTTCGTAGCAGGTACTTTAGTCGAGGGCCACTACGATTCTAAAGCTGCAAGCCTATTAGGTGATGGCTTAGTAACCGTAGAATCGGCCTTAGGTGAGGATGCTGGTGAACATACCTTGATCGTGCCAGAAGGTCACAAAGCTATCTTCTATGGAGTGAGCCATTATAATTTGATCTACAATCAACGCGTCCATGAGCAAGTCGCTATTTGGCTATTAGATAATGGTCAAAGCGATCTTAATCAGATGTATCAGGCGCTAAGAACTCGTATCTACTCTTATCCTAATGATTTAGATGTGGTGGTTTAGACAGAGTAGTGGTTTAGACAGAGTAGTGATTTAGATAAGGTATTAATTTAACTAGAGTAGTCTTTAACGTCTAGATTATTTTTAAAAAGTGCGGTGCTTAGCAGAAGATAAGTTAGCAAGCCACTTATTAGTTGATAAAGGATTTACCTACTAGGCAGAGGTAATTATGATAATTATTAATAGAGCAACCATTAATAAAATCAGCATTAACAAAGTAACTAGTAGAGCCATGATGATGGCGGCGCTATTGTTAGTACAGCTTGGCTGTCAAGCCCAGCAGGGTAGCAGTGCTGATGATCAACAAGCTATTAACGATAACCAAGCTATTAGTGATTCTAACCAAGCTATCAATGATCCTAAGCAAGCTGCCAGTATAAATACTAGTCGGCTAGGATCTTGGTCTGCTGAGCAATTCGACCAAGATAACAAGCCTTTGTCAGTGCTTTCTCTGGATATAAGGCAGTTAAGCACTACGCATATTGCTGGCAGCTACTGCTACGTCAGTAACTATGGTAGAAAAATAGATTGTGATAATGATTTTGTTGGTAACAGACAGCAGAATGATGAATACTTAATCAGTTTTAATAGCTCTTTTGATAATATGAAAGTAACTGCTAGCTTAAAATTCGACAATAATAGTTTAGTTTGGCAGTTATTAGACTATCCTAAAGAGATGACAGTGGCGCTGCCAAAAGATAGAGTTTTGACTAAGAATAGTGAGGTTGTGGCTACAGAATATACGGTCATAAACGAGCGAGCCTTTATCTATGAGAGTAAGTCAAAATCTGCTAAGACGGCTGCTTATTTTATAAAAGGTGACGCCATTAAGCCACTACGAGTTGAGGATAACTGGCTATACGTAAGCTATAAAAATAATACTAAATTGGGGTGGTTGTTAGTCGAGGATTTGACAGACAATCCCCGAAAAGTTGCAGCAACCAAAGCTAATCTTTCTTCCTCTGACTTTAAGTTAACTAAAGATGGTGTTGCTAATATTTTTATCAATCAGCCTTATGATGAGCAGTTATTTGTAGAAATCGCTGATAGTAGAAACCCCGAAGTAGATTATTGCTTCTTTGCCAAAGCCAAAAATCATCCTGAGAGCTTGTTAGATTTATATATTATCGATAATAAGGTAGCGGCTATTTATGTTGGTGACTCAGGCTTTAAATCTTATACAGGAATAAAAGTGGGCGATGCAGAGCAGAAGGTATATGCCAAACATGCCAATCAGAGTCCTGAGGTGTATCCAAATAGTTATACAGGTCAACCTGTCATTATCTATTGGAATGATGATGGCAGCAAAATAGGTACGCTGTACGAAATTGATCAAGGTAGAGTGCAGGATATAAGAGTAGGTTATGATGAGGAGTTAAAGGCAGCAGAGGGCTGTTCTTAGGAACACTAAACTGTTTAAACATTTCTCATAGCTAAAATCTTAAGCCAGCTTGTAGACTAGCGGTTTCTATAAGTTCTCAACGAAAAAACCCTCAAGCAGCAAACTTGAGGGTTTTTTATTAGCTAATAAAAAATTTTGAGAGCGATTAACTCATCCTATTCAACAAAGATACTAGCTACGTCATCTTTATCGAACCGATAAATCTCGCCACAAAAGCCACAGTCCATCTCAAATTGTCCGCCTTGTTCATCACAGATATCGAGCATTTCATCTTGACCGATTTGCAATATAGCTGTTTCACATTTTTCTCTAGAACAAGTACAGCCAAACGTTAGCGCTTTGGCTTCTGGTAATACTACCTCTTCTTCATTATACAAGCGATAAAGCAGTTCAGTAGCCGGTAATGAGGTTAACTCGGCAGGCTTAATAGTACGAGTTAGTACTGATAAACGTGGCCATAAATCGGTATCGACTTTTTCTTGTTCATCATCATCACGACGTGGCAACAGCTGTACTAAGATACCACCTGCTTGCAAGCCATCAGAAGCCAAGTTAATCAAAGTTGGAATCTGCGCTGATTGTTTTTGATAATGGGCTAGGCAGTCGGCTAAATTATCATGACTACGCTCGACGATACCTTGGTAAGATTCCCCTTTTTCAGGCTGAATATTAATAAATAATACCCCTTCGCCAGCCGCGCCAAGCTCTGCAAAAGCTTGGTTAGCAGTAGTCATAATATCCCAAGCGTGCAGTTGTTCATCACTATCCGCTTTCCAGCTGGCAAGACCACGGATAACACCGTTTTGATCACATTCTGCCATCGCCCAATTGAGCAAGCTGTCGCTGTCTGAAGATTGTAATTGAATGGATAAGCGCCCGTCAATTTTGACTGTGCTTATCAATAGGCTAGCTGCCGTGAGCATCTCGCCTAATAAGCGCTTAATGGCTTCAGGGTAGGGCTTTTGTGCAATAGTATTGGCGTAACTACGTGATAAACGTACTACATCGCCACGCACTGGTGAGTCTTGGATAAAAAAGCGTTGACGCACATCGTTATCAGTGCCAATAGCATCGGTTGTCGAAGTTTGCATATCTTGAGTCATAAGTCATTTATTGTATTGAGAAGTTGTGGTCTTTATGGGGATTATTGCTGATTTATCAACGATAACTACCCTTTGATCATCTAAAAAACAACCTTCATTAACGTTAAAATCTAATATAAGAGCACTAGTAAAAAATAGGGGCTAGCGTTTATAGGCTAGTTAAAAATAAAACCTTAGTAAGAGTCTGATGATGAATATAGCAAAGGCTCAAAAAATATTACTAACCCATGCAAAATTGTTGTACAGTAACATAAAGTTGCATTATGATAATTAACAGTAACAGCAGAGAGGTAATTGCTGAGCTGGATTTTTTTAATGGATGATTTTTTTGTTTTTAATGAATTTTAACTTTAATAATGTGATAAAAGGATGTATCTCATGACTTATTCAATTGCAAAACCTTTAACGGTTGCTGTTTTTATGGCGCTAGGGTTGGCTGGCTGTAACAACAGTAGCCAAACCGCTACTGAAGACAAACCTGTTGACGCTGCAGCAAAGACTGACGCTGCAGCAAATACTAATGGTACTCTTCAGAAAATCAAAGAGTCAGGCACTATCGTCGTTGGTTATCGCGATTCTTCTATTCCCTTTTCGTATATTGCCGATGACCCTAAGCAGCCGATGGGTTACGCCCACGATTTAGAAATGAAAATCGTTGAGGCCGTTAAAGAAAACCTCAATATGCCAGATTTGAAAGTTCGCTATAACCTGATTACTTCACAAACCCGTATTCCTTTAGTGCAAAACGGTACTGTTGATTTTGAGTGTGGTTCAACGACTAATAATGTCGAGCGTCAAGAGCAAGTGGCTTTCTCGAATGGCTTCTTTGAGATTGGTACTCGTCTATTGACTAAAGTTGATTCAGGTATCAAAGATTTTGCAGACTTAAAAGGTAAGAGACTAGTTACTACTGCTGGTACTACTTCAGAGCGTTATATCCGTCAGTATAATGATGAGAAAAAACTAGGTGCTGATATTATCTCAGCTAAAGATCATGGCGAAGGCTTCTTGATGTTAGAGAATGGTCGTGCTGATGCCTTTATGATGGATGATGTCCTACTAGCTGGCGAAAAAGCCAAAGCTAAAAACCCTGATGAGTGGGTAATTGTTGGTACGCCGCAATCATTTGAGATTTATGGTTGTATGATGCGTAAAGGCGATCCTGAATTCAAAACAGTAGTGAATGACGCGCTAAATAAAACCTTTAGCTCAGGCGAAATCACTAGCATCTATGACAAATGGTTCTTAAACCCAATTCCACCAAAGAACGTTAACCTTAAGTTTGAGATGTCAGATAACTTAAAGGCCCTTATCGCTAATCCGCATGACAGTGATCAGCCAAAAGCAGCTGTGGCACAATAACGAGTATTTCTCCCTCACTATAGCCAGTACTCAAGTTCGGTTTAGCCACAAGCTAAGCCTAGCTTGAGTATCCATTGTTCGCTGCTCGGAGAGATCACCATGAATTATAGCTGGAACTGGGGTGTGTTGTTTGAACATACCGGTATCGGTAATGAGCTGTACTTACATTGGATGATTACTGGTGTGGGTTGGCTATTGCTGATCGGTAGTATTGCTTGGGCCATTGCTATGGTCATCGGTACTATCTTCGGTATTATGCGCACTTTACCTAATAAGACGGCGCGTAGCATCGGTACTGCATATGTGACCTTTTTCCGTAATATACCTTTGCTTGTGCAGTTATTCTTTTGGTTTTATGTTGCCCCAGGTTGGCTAACCCCCTCACTGCAAGAGTGGTGGTTTAGAGACTTGTCACCGAATACCTCAGCCATGCTCTCAGCGAGTATTGGTTTAGGTCTATTTACCGCTGCACGTATCGTTGAACAAGTACGTACTGGTATTGAGTCGCTACCTGAAGGCCAAATAAATGCCGCTTACGCCTTAGGCTTTACTATTCCGCAAGCTTATAAAGAAGTGTTACTACCGCAAGCTTTTCGCGTCATCCTTCCACCGCTAAGCTCTGAGCTCACTAACTGCTTTAAGAATGCTTCAGTGGCCTCACTAGTGGGGGTAATGGAGCTGATCAGCCAAACCAAAACCATCAGTGAATATACCCAAAACAGCCTCGAAATCTATACTTACGCTACTATTATCTACTTAGTATTTAACTTATCGCTAATTGCTATCATGGGCTTAATTGAGCGCAAACTGCGCGTACCTGGGCTTATTGCAGGAGGTCAAAAATGAGTATGATGACCGAACTTGCCACAGCTTATCCCGGTTTAATGGGCGGTATGATTACCACCATGAAAGTGCTGTTTATGGCCATTATTGGCGGTATCAGTTTAGGGACCTTATTAGCTCTAATGCGTTTGTCGGGTATTAAAGCGCTGGAGATTCCTGCTAAGTTATACGTTAACTACTTTCGGTCGGTACCCTTACTCCTAGTTCTATTATGGTTCTATTTTGCCGTACCGATGATTTATTTTTGGATAGCGGGTAAGTATCTGCAACTAGATGCCGCCTTCGCTTCTTGTGTTGTCGCCTTTATGATGTTTGAGGCCGCTTACTTCTCTGAAGTAGTACGTGCCGGTATCCAGTCTATTGGTAGTGGGCAAGTTAATGCGGCCAAAGCCTTAGGTATGACTTATGGTCAGACTATGCGCTTAGTCATTCTGCCACAAGCCTTTCGTAAGATGCTGCCATTGATTTTGCAGCAATGTATTATTCTATTCCAAGATACCACTTTAGTATTTGCTATTGGGCTAACCGACTTCTTCCGAGCAGCTTATGTACGTGGCGAGTTAATGGGCTTATTAACCCCTTATATTCTGGGAGCAGGCGCCATCTACTTCATTATCAGTTTGGGAGCTTCTATCGGCGTCCAGCAAGTACAAAAACGTTTGAGGTTTTAGGAATAGATTTCAAATATAGGCTTCAAAGATAAGTTTTAGTAATGGACTGTAAGTTTTTAAGCCTAAATAACAATGTTAATGAGCGCTTATTAAGCTCAAGACCATTATCTATGAATGTATAAGTTGGGAGACAGTAATGAATGATGCTAAGACCTTCATAAATGAATTTGGCGGGCTAGTCACCGATAGTGGTCATGCTAGTAGCGAGATGGTCATAGAGATGGACAGTGTTAGCAAGTGGTATGGTGATTTCCAAGTGCTAACGGACTGCACTGCTCACGTTCATAAAGGCGATGTAGTAGTAGTCTGTGGCCCATCAGGCAGTGGTAAATCAACGCTTATTAAGACAGTCAATGGCTTGGAGCCTTTTCAAAAAGGCGAGATTATAGTCAACGATATCTCAGTCGGCGCCTCTAAAACTAACCTGCCTAAGCTTCGTAGTCGAGTGGGCATGGTGTTCCAACATTTTGAACTGTTTCCGCATCTAACCATTATCGACAATCTGACTGTAGCACAAGTCAAAGTATTAGGCCGTAAAGAGGCGGACGCCAAAAAGAAAGCCATGGCTTATTTAGATCGAGTAGGCTTGACAGTGCAAGCGGCAAAATACCCAGCGGAGCTATCGGGTGGCCAGCAGCAACGAGTAGCGATTGCTCGAGCTTTAGCGATGGATCCTATCGCTATGTTATTCGATGAGCCAACCTCGGCGCTAGATCCGGAGATGATTCAAGAAGTGCTCGATGTGATGGTGGAGTTGACTCGTGAGGGCATGACGATGATGTGTGTTACTCATGAAATGGGCTTCGCTAGCCAAGTCGCTAACCGTATTATCTTTATGGATGAAGGGCACATCGTTGAGAATTGTAGTAAAGATGAGTTCTTTGAAGGCGCAAAAAGTGAGCGTGCGCAAATGTTCTTATCTAAAATCCTCAACCATTAATTAAGTAACGACTAAGCCTAATAGCTCGCTCATTATTTATAACAAGCGTCTTTAATCAAGGCGCTTTTTTATGGACGCTGGTTTTTTTCGTAGGCTCAGCGTTTACTGCTACAATAGCTAGCATCTTTTATAACCTATATTCAGAACTCACATGCAGAAATCACATTCAAAGCTAACACTCGTAACGTACAATATATAATTTATTCGGAGCTAATATGAGCGTAGAAAATTCTAATAAACCGGCAGGTATTGTCATTATTGGTGCTGGTCTAGCTGGCTGGCATGTGATCGATGCAATTCGTAGTAAGGATAAACAGATTCCTATTACCCTTATCACTAGTGATAAGGGCGATCGCTATCATAAGCCTATGCTGACTATGGCTATTAGTCAGAAAAAGAGTGCAGCCGACTTAGTACGAGCAACAGGAGCTGAGGCAGCAATAGCGGCAGAGGTTACTTTGATGGCCAATACTGATGTCAGCGACATTGACGCAGTGAGCCAACAGTTACAGCTAGTATCTACTAATCGCTCAGATCCAGCCAATACAGCTTATGCCACTATCAGCTATGACAAGTTAGTGTTAGCCATGGGTGCGCATCCTATTTTCCCAAAAAGCTTACCGCAAGATTTGGTATGGCACGTCAATCATATTGAGCGCTTTGGGCAGCTGCAACAAAAGCTAGCAACTGGCAGTCAGCATGTCGCAATCGTTGGTGCGGGTATGGTCGGTACTGAAATCGCTGAGGACTTACTAAAAGCGGGTCATAAGATAACTTTGATTGACTTGAATGATGCGCCATTAGCCCAGATGCTACCGGCAAAAGCGACAGCACGTATTGCTAAAGCCGTCGAATCGCAAGGTATTCAATTCCTAGGGGGTTATCTAGTGACGAGTGTGACTCGCCACGATCAGCAGCTTGAAATTAGCTATAAGCCGTTAGCCTCAGAGGGTGATATCGAATCACCGCAATCGTCTACGCTTATCGTCGATCATGTGATTGCTAGTACTGGTCTAGTGGTAGACGATACTTTACCTGCTGCTGCTGGTATCGAATTCAACCCACGTACTGGTATTGTGGTTGATGCGCCAACCTTGCGTACTAATCAGGCTAATATTTATGCGATTGGTGACTGTATGTCTATCGATGGGGTGCCTTGTCGTTATGTCGCTCCGCTGCGCGCGCAAGCGACCACTATCGCTGATGATATCTTGGGAATCAGTCATGATGGTTATGATCATAAACCACCGATGATCCGCCTAAAAAATAAAGCCATTTCAGTGATGGTGACAGGTATACCTCGTAGCGATGGCAATTGGCAGATAACAACTGAAACCGATGATGAGCTAGTGATGGAACTGCTTAATGATAATAATGAAGTCAGCGCAGTGGCGACTATCAAAGCGCCTGCTCCTGCTAAGGCATAGGGGTTAATGGGCTAACTATAAAGCTATAAGCCAATTCTGTTTTAAAAGCCAACCCTATCGGTTATAAATTTTTATAAACGGTAGGGTTGGCTTTTTTAGTTGCTTAGTTGCTTAGTTGCTTAGTTGCTTAGTTGCTTAGTTGCTTAGTTGCTTAGTTGCTTACTGTTGTCAAAATATCGTGCCAAACCGTTTAATAATAAATCATCACGCATACGTACCGAACGGCTGAGGTGTTGGGCGATCATGCGAGCGTCACCGCCAGTCATAATGAGCTCAAAGTTCGGATGACGACGACTGATTTCATTAATAGCACCAACGATAGATAGTAGAATACCGCGATGTACGGCATCTTGGGTATTGACACCTTGAGCAATGCTATCAAAAGTACCGTTAGAGATAGTGATCTGCTTAGTCCCTGAAAACAGTGACTCACGTTGCAAGTAGATACTAGGGAAGATATAGCCGCCTAAGTGCTCGGCATGGTCAATCAAATCTATAGTTACTGCGGTACCGCACCCTATCACACATTGGCGTTTCTTTTTATCTACTGCCCCCAGCATCTGCAACCAACGGTCGCAACCCAGTTGATGAGGATTATAAACACTGTGCATTAGCGGATGCGCAGCATCAACATTGACAAAGGCAAAGGGGATGTTTAATCGACCCAAGGTTTCTGATACTTTGCCATTTAACTCGTCACCTAGTACCGATGAGATACCGATAAAGTCAGGAGCGTAATGCGCAAAACGGTCGGTCAGACCCATAAGCAATTCGGCTGGTGCTTGCAAGTGCTGCTTGGCATCATGTGAGACGATTTGTCCGATATCATCGGTCAGCCAATATTTAAGTCGGGTATTGCCTAGGTCAAGCCAGAGCATAAGTATCCTTTTATACGCTAAATCAATTTATGAGCAACTGCAGTAAAGCAATTTATAAGAATCGGTGAACAAGCAACTACTAAGCGCTTGCAGGGCTAGATTAACTTTGTGTTTGTATCAATAATCATGCCACTTTCGACACTTTTAGCAAATTAAATCTGATGGTCATATAGCGTTTAATACTTGCCAATAACGTCAATACGACCAGTAAAAAGCGCGGCAAGCTTACCGTTATCTTGACGTAATTGCAAACACCCTTGAGCATCAATGCCACAAGCAGTGCCGGTTATGATCTGAGATTGGCCATTATGGTTTTGAGTGACTTGTAAACGTAGCCCTGCTAAGGCATCCAGCGTATTAAATTGCTGCATAAAATCATTGGCAGCAGTAACTTCTACCGATAATTTTTCAATCATCACTGAGTGAAAACAGCTGATCGATGCTATTAAAGCATTAGTTATTTGCTGATAAAGGCTCGATAACTTAGGTAGAGGAGCTGCCCCTATTGGCTCCAGCTGCTGATAAATATCTTGCAAGCTTAAGGCCTGATAGCTCATACCTTCACAAGTTTGAGCAGTCAGCGTTGGTGTGGCTTGTACGTTCAGACCAACACCCATGACTACTCCAACTAGTTTGCTTGCGCACCATACTGGTTCGATTAAAATACCTGCAAGCTTATTAAAATAGATAATCTGCTGGTCAGTATTTTCACTTGTATGAGAGCTATTATTGGCATTGAGATCTGTTTGCTGGTTTATTTGATAGCCTATATTTCCCTCTGCTGGTTTATCTGACAAAGGCGAGGTCTTATAAAAGCCTAAATCATTAGCCCATTTTACCCCGATAGGGTTCAGGCCTTGGGCATTTAGTTGCTTATTTAACTCATCGATAACAGGCATTTTTGCTAACTCAACACCGATGATCAAGGACAACAAGCCACTGACCGGCATAGTCACTGGATGATACAGCGACAGATAAACATTACCTAGTGGCGACTGCCAAGAGCGGCCACGTTGTCCACGCCCAGCACTCTGGGTTTCAGCAGTGAGTAAGTGCAGCTCATCGGCAGCGAGACTAGTGTTCTTGATGGCGTCTATTAGTTCGCTATTGGTTGAAACACTACTGATAACATGGCGATGATTGAAGCTTAATAGGCTATTAGGACTATTGGTTAATGACATAAGTTTAGTCGATGTGGTTATTAAAATCTTTGTTATACTTAGGCGTGTTATCCGTTAATTCCTCAGCTTACAAATAAGGTAAGTGATGAGAAATCCTAACTGATGATTGCTAGTGTTGATGCTAATAGTCATAGTGCCACTGACATGCTAACTATTATGATATAAAAATAAGCTCGATAAAAGGTCAATTTGATGATGTTATACGTATGGTTTGTCATTGCAGGTGCATTCGCAGGAGTTTGTGCTGGATTGTTCGGGGTGGGTGGCGGCATGATTATTGTGCCAGCTTTAGTATGGATTTTTACGGCTTACCATTTTCCTGCTGAAGTCGTTACTCATTTGGCGATTGGTACTTCACTAGCGACTATTGTTATTACCTCAATTAGCTCTATGACCGCCCATAATAAACGTGGCGGCGTGCGCTGGGATATTTGGCGCAAGATGGGACTAGGTTTGGTAATTGGTAGCTTAATAGGAGCAGCAGTGGCAGAGTCGATTGATGGGCAAGCCTTAAAAGCCATCATTGGTGGCGGTGCCTTATTAGTAGCTATAAAAATGCTGTTCTTCTCTAATAAAGAACAATTGGGCAAACCTTTACCTTCGACTGGGGTGCAATTCGGTGCTGGTACAGGTATTGGCTTAGCGTCCTCTATTTTCGGTATTGGTGGTGGTAGCTTGACGGTGCCATTCTTAAACTGGGCAGGGCTGACTATGAAGCAGTCCGTAGGGACAGCTGCTGCTTGCGGTTTGCCGATCGCAATTGCGGGAGCATTAGGCTTTGCTTGGTTCGGTCAGAACGTAGAAAACTTACCAGAGGGTACTATCGGTTTCGTGCATATCAGCGGCTTCTTATGTATTTCGGTCATCAGTTTTATTATGGCCAAAGTAGGCGCAAAACTGGCTTATAAACTACCAGCGTTAATGCTAAAACGTGCTTTTGGTGTGTTGTTAGTGTTTGCAGGTGGTCAGTTATTGTTGAGTGGTCTTGGGATGATTTAGACTGGCATACTGTGAGCATGTTATAAGCTGAAATCTGAGTAGCAACGTGCTCTTAAGTAATTCTTACAAGGACAAAAATTATGCATAGAAATGACAAAAGATTTGTTATAGCATTAATTTTGACGACTTTTATTGCAGCTGCTCTCTATTTCTTCTTAGGCCTTGTCGCCCAAAGCTATGCAAAAAATATATCGGCAACTGATTTAAGCGAAATATCAAAATCCCCGTTTATAGTTATCGACTTATTAAAAGGGGGTGTTTGGCTGCTTTATACTGTTGCCATGCTGGTACTCATATTGAAATGGTGGGCTAAGCGAGTAAAGAGTTAATGAAGACCCTGTTACAAAGTAAAAATCTTATTACAGCTTTGATGGCGTCAGGTTTTATATTGCTTGATGTTCTGTTGAGCCAAGGGATTAGTTTGTAGAAACTGAAGTCTGCGCACAAAAGATTAATCTGCCTATATCAGATTATACTTAACGCCCTAAAACCCTAAAACCTACCGAGAATTTAAGGTAGAATAGCCGCCTGTTTTTGCTAAGTTTACTGACTCTTCATGCGTTTAAAATCTCTAAAACTAGCAGGGTTTAAATCCTTTGCTAACGCCACTACTTTTACTTTCCCGCGCGGCATCACTGCCATTGTCGGGCCAAACGGTTGTGGCAAATCGAACGTCATTGACGCTATTCGCTGGGTATTAGGCGAGACCTCCGCTAAGCAGCTACGTGGCGGCGCGATGAGCGATGTTATCTTTGCCGGTACACAAGACAAAGCTGCCAAAAGCATGGCTAGTGTCGAGCTTACCTTTGAGCATACTCAAGACGAGCATACTGGGATTCGCCATGAGTTTAACTTGTATCATGAGCTGTCTGTACGCCGGCAAGTGAACTTAGAAGGTCGTTCAGATTACTTTATAAACGGTACTCGTTGCCGTCGCCGTGATGTGGTCGATGTGTTTTTGGGCACTGGTCTTGGCGCTCGTAGTTATGCAGTGATCGAACAAGGTATGATTGGCCGAATTGTGGAGTCCAGCCCACTACAATTGCGTGAATTCATCGAAGAGGCAGCAGGAGTCTCACGCTACCAAGTACGCCGTGCAGAAACTCAAAAAAAGCTTTCGATGACCCAAGACAATCTAGCCCGTCTGTATGATATGCAAAGCGAATTAGTACGCCAACAAAAATCGCTAGCAAAACAAGCAACTAGTGCGCAGCGTTATGAAGAGCTGGCCATAGCCCTAGCTGACATAAAGCAGCAACTGGCCATCCAACAGTTATACCAAGCCAAACAAACCCAGCAGCAGCATAAGCTAACTCATGAAAATAGTGCTGCTAGCGTAGCGACACTCCAAGCTGATTATGAGCGTATCAAAGCCAAGCAAGATAAGCTTAGCACTCGTATTAATCAAGAACAATGGCTCAAAGATGAGGCACAAAGCGCCCATTATCAGCAGCAGTTGAGCTATCAGCAAGCCGAGCAGCAGCTTAATAACGCTCAAGCACAACTCCAGCAAATAGAGCAGCAGCTACTTAGTTTAGATAGCCAGCGCCAGCAAGCAATCGCTGAGAGTGAAACGTTACAGAGCCAACGAGATCAGCAGCAAGAAGCGTTAGCAGAGCTACGTCCGCAGCTGAGTAAGCTGACGGCTAAACGTGAGCGCTATAATCGTGATGAGCAGCCCTTAAAATGTGCTTTGTACGAGGCGCAAGATCAACAGTCACGGCTACAAGAGAGTGAGCGCAAGCTTGAGCAACAACAAGCATTGAATGCTCAGTCTCAGCAGCGCCAGCAGCTAAGCCAAGATAAATGCCGCCGCCGTCAGCAAAGTTGGCAGCTATTGTGGCAGCAGTTACAGCAGCCTGATACTGATAAAGGGACAATGCTATCAATAGCCACACTTAAAGAGCAGCTGCAACAGAACGCGCGGCAACAAGATAGCGTGGCAGAGCGACTGTCGGAGCTACAACCACAAGCTCGAACCTTGCAGCAGCAGTTAGCGGCACAGCAGGCTGAACTAATCAAGCAAGAAAAATCTCAAGCATCATTGGCTGGCGAGTACGATACCCTACATCAAATATTGCATCCTAAACCAGTCAAAAATCAGCAAAATTCGCTTAGCCAAAGTAGTGATGCAAAAGATAAAGCAGCAAGTGCACTGCACCAGCCCTCGAAGCTAGCCATAGCTACTTTACGTGAGCAAATTGAGTTAACTGCTGAAGGTCAGCAATACGCACAGCGACTCGATAGCTTGTTGGCGATGTGGCTAGATAGCCATGTGCTAGTGACCGCTCAAGCAGATCAGTCGCACCTAACAGCGCCTAATGACAGTACAGCATCCAAAGCCAATTTAGGACAAATGCTTGAGCCTTACTTAGCAGAACTACTTAGCTATCAGCAGCTCAATAGCCGCCAGCAGCTAAGTCATAGCTTGTGGCTGCCTACTAAGCAAACCCCTAAGCAAACGAATAAGCAGCAAAGCATATTTGATGAGCTAGCAACCGATCTCAGCGCCAAGATTTTACCTTTAGCTCAGTTGATAGCGCAGCCAGCTTTGGTGCTATGGCAGCAGTGTTATCTGTATCTCGCTGATTACAATGTTAACAGCGATAAAGCGAGTGCAGAGCTGGCGACTATTACGAAAGCATTACCGCCAACAGCACTAGTATTAACTACTGACGGTTGGATAATTAGTAGGTTAGGTAGTGTCAACCTCACTAAGGTTACAGCAGCACAAGACTCTAATGGCAGTGACCAAAACAATGAGCACAGTAACAGCCAGTTTTTGAGTCAACGTTTGCAGCAGCGTCAACGCTTACAGCAATTAGAGACGCTACTCGATGAATCCGATAGTCAAATTCTAACCCAGCAGCAGACGATCAAGCGCACCCAAGCTAATTACGATGCTTTGACGGTCAGTTTAGAAGAAACCCAGGCACAGGCTCAGCGCTTAACGCAAGATAACTATCGCCAACAGCAACAGTTGACTACCCAGCAAGCTGCCAATGCGCGCCAACAGGCGGAGGAGCAGCGCTTACAAGCTGACCAAGCATTACTGTTAGCCGAGCAGCAAGAATTAGCTCAAGAGCAAAAGGTATTAGATAGCGAAAAGCAGCAAATTGAGCATAGCTTGGTGGCACTAAGACCTAAATTAGAGGCAGCCCGAGCTAATAGTCAGCACTTACAGAATGAGCGTAACGAGTTAAACCGTAATCGCCAATTGGACGACAACGCTTGGCAGTCATTGCAGCTGACCGTACAAAAAGGTGAGATGCGTCTTGAGCATAGTACTGATAGTTTAGCGCGCGTCAATGCCGTATATGAGCAAGCCGTACAAAGCGAGCTGACCTTGCAAAAGCGCTTGCAAACTCATAACCAGCAACTACCTAACTTACAAGCAAAACTGCAAGCGGCGCAAACGACCCGTGATGAGCAGCAAGCATTATTGGCAGAACGTGAGACGGCATTAACGGCACTAAAACAAGACTATAGCCAACAGCAAATCGAATTAGATAAGTCGCAAACTCAATTGCAGACTCAGCAAAGCAAATTAGCTAGCCAAGCAACTGAACTGGCGCTGAGCGAGGCCCATTTGCAAGATAGTATTGAGCAGACTCAGGATGCTTTAGATAATTACTATCAAATTATTAATAAAAACAATCCACATAATTCGCCATCGACTGTCAGTGTCTCCAGTTTATTGACTGACTTTATTACCCACGAGCGCCGAGTTCGCCCAGATAAAATTACTGAATTACAAGCTGAGTCCACTAAGCTTACCCAGCAATTGAGTAGGATTGGCCCTGTTAATTTAGCAGCTATTGCTGAATTGGCACAAGTTAATGAGCGCTTAGCACCCTTGAACCAGCAGACCGAAGATATTGCCGCTAGCATGCAGACTTTGACGGAGGCGATTGCCTCTATTGATGAGACTACTAAGACCCTGTTTATGCAGACTCTCGATAGTGTTAATAGTGAATTGGCTAAGCTATTTGCCAAAGTATTCGGCGGTGGTCAAGCCAGTTTGACGCTGAATTTGGAAGATATGCCAGCGGATACGGCGAAGTCGGAACAATGGCGAGCGGGGCTGACTTTAATGGCGCAGCCTAAAGGCAAGCGCAACAGTCGCTTGGCGGTATTATCCGGTGGCGAAAAGACCTTAACGGCTCTGAGTTTGATTTTTGCTATATTTAAGCAGCATCCAGCACCGTTTTGTGTGCTTGATGAAGTCGATGCTCCGCTTGATGATGCTAATGTAGGTCGATTCACTAGTCTAATTCATGAGCTTGCCGATGACTTACAGTTTATATTTATTAGCCATAACAAGCTGACTATGCAAATCGCTGATGAGCTTAAAGGGGTCACTATGCCGAGCGCTGGAATCTCGACACTAGTAAGCGTTTCATTGGATGAAGCTGAGCAATATGTGGATCTTTAGCCAGGCTTAGCTCAATATTTATCACTAAAAAAACATTAATAGTTAGGTTTTGGTGTTTGATTTTGCAACTAAAGCTACCGGATAATGCTCTCACTATAAGGGTTACCAGCTATTAGTAACTAAATGCTAGTTAGTAAATTAGTAACTGAGTTAGGAGCTGAGCTAGTAAGTAGGGTAGTATTAACCGCTTTTAAATTAGCAAAAATAAGTCTATTGCCTAGCAAGTAGTAAACTCTACTACCTAGAGTCAGCAAGCAGCGCAAGCTAAGGGCTGTACAAAGTGGTGACGGCATGGGATAGCCATGCTAAACTATTCCAATTTATACTTTGCAGTTTATTTTCATTTGTTATTGTTATTAGGATGTGTCTCTCATGACCGCTATTCAGTTTGTATTAATTGCCATTGCTGCATTTATCGTCTTTGCAGGGCTGTTTATGGTCATTCGTAGCTTTAAGCGTCGTCAAAACGCTGAAACTGCTGTCGTCGAGTACGATAAAAATGGCATTCCGATCATTCCTCGTCATGAGCGTAATGTAATCGATCAGCCAGACCTAGAAGATACCTTCGCTGGTGAAACCATTATTGGCCCTAACCGTGACTATCTAAATGCTGTTATTGTAGATGAGCCTTCGTCATCTGTTCATAGTACTGTGCTTTCTACGTCATATGATACTGTCAAAGACAATACTCATAACGAAGACAGTATTGATGCCGCTGACTATGCCCGCTGGCAGGCTGAGCAACAACTTGTTGATGATCCTGAGTTTGCGCATTTCTCTAATGAGCTAAGTAATGAGGAGAGTGAGTATCAGTCAACTTACAGTGCCCAAGAGCCTGATGCCTTCTCTAGCTTAATGTCAGCGACGGATAGCTTAATGCCTACTATTGATACAGCAGAAGAGCCAAATTTCACTGATAATAGTCCTATTCTTGATCAGCATTTGCTGTCGCCAGTCGATCAAGCACAGAACGGTCCGCTCATTAATGCTAAAGATAATATTAATATTACTATCTTGCCGCACCAATATCGTGATCGCGCGCCTTCGATAGTTCGTGGCCGTGACTTGTTAACCCTTATTGATAAGTATGGCTTACGTTTTGGGGCGATGAATATGTTCCATCGCTATGAGCAAAAAGACGGTACTGGTATGCTGTGGTTTAGCATGATGGGTATTACTGATGATGGCATTGCGCCTTTTGATCCGCACAGTGTCGCAACTAATACTTATAACGGCGTAGTAGTGTTCTTATCGCTACCGCATCCGCAAGCCTTGCGTAGTTTTGATAGTATGATGAGCATTGCCTATATGATGGCCAATGATTTGGATGCTATGATTCTTGATGAGAATAATCAGCAAATCACTACTGAATATAAGCAACAACTGCGTAATCAAGTACGTGATTACGTGTAGTCGCCCTTTATCTCTAAAAGCGGGTCATTAAAAGTTATCAAAAGCCTGCTCCGCTAAATCTTGAAATAGTCAATAAAGGGCAAATAGCCTAACTTTTCATAGCAAGTCTGATGATAAAAGTTATGTTATTTGCCCTTATCAATGCTTAATCAATGCTCACAAAAACAGCCAAACTTGTTATTATATCGGTATCTTGAACAGCGAAGACACCGACTATGACTGACTCTATCCGACCGACTTCTTCTCCAGCAATTCCTGCGCAAATCACTACTTCACAAAACAGCCAAAATACTGTTAATAGTGACCTTGCTACTCATCCTGCAAATGATGATGTGATAATTGCTAAGATGCGCACACTTATTAAGGCGCTGCAAACCCATAATAATGCTTACTACGTACTCGATAATCCTGTTTTAGAAGATAGCGAATACGATCAATTACGCTTGTCTCTGATTGAGATTGAAGAAGCCTATCCTGATTTGGTGCAACCAGACAGCCCCATCAATCAAGTTGGTGATATTCCCCTATCAGCTTTCACTCAAGTGACTCATGATATACCAATGCTATCGCTAGGTAATGTCTTTGAGTACGATGATTTGCGTGAATTTATGCGCCGAGTCAATGATCGTCTCAGTGATGCACAACAGAACCCTGAATATGAAATAGAGCTCAAGCTGGATGGTCTAGCGGTCTCATTAAAATACGTTTATGGACAGTTTGTGCAGGCGGTCACTCGTGGTGATGGGCAGACTGGCGAGGATATTACTCAAAACGCTAAGACCATTCGTAACTTACCTTTATGGTTAGCCGATGCTGCTAATATTGAGTTATTAGAAGTACGGGGCGAAGTGTTAATGCCGAAAGCTGGCTTTGAGCGTCTCAATCGTTTGGCGCAACAGAAGGAAGAAAAAGTCTTTGCCAATCCTCGTAATGCCGCTGCTGGTAGTTTACGCCAGCTCGACCCCGCTATAGCTGCCAGTCGTCCATTGGCATTTTATGGCTATTCGGTCAATCAAGGCTTGCCAGATACAATTGAAACCCAGTCAGCAGCACTAGCATGGATCAAAGCGCTCGGTTTTACAGTCAGTGCCGTTGAAGTAGTGGCTGATCCCCGCGCAGCACAAGCTTACTATGAGTCTATCATTGAGACTCGAGCTGACTTGCCGTTTGAGATTGATGGGACGGTAATCAAAGTTAATAGCTTAGCACTACAGCAACAGCTTGGCTTTTTATCACGTGAACCACGTTGGGCTACTGCCTATAAGTTCCCGGCCGAAACGGTGATGACTCGTTTGCAGTCCATCGACTGGCAAGTGGGACGCACCGGTCAAATTACCCCCGTCGGTAAGTTAGAGCCAGTCAAAGTTGGCGGCGTCACGGTCAGCAATGTTACTTTACATAATTTCGGTGAGATTCAGCGCCTCGATGTGCGTGCTGGTGATATGGTCAGCGTCCATCGTGCTGGTGATGTTATCCCTAAAGTTACTCGAGTTTGGCATGAGCAACGCCCAGCAGATAGCGAGCCAGTACTGCTACCATCTACTTGTCCGGTATGCGATTCGCCAGTAGTGCTACCCGAAGGTGAAGCATTAGCACGCTGTACGGGTGGTCTCTTCTGTCCGGCGCAACAGCAAGAAGCCTTGATTCATTTCGTCTCACGTCGGGCAATGGATATCGATGGTTTAGGCGAGCGTTGGCTGATTAGTTTCTTTGAGCATGGACTAGTCAAGACTGTCGCTGATATCTATCAGTTGCATCAGCATCAAGAGCAGATGATTACTTTTGAGAAGATGGGTGAAAAGTCAGTACAGAATATCATTGCCGCCATTGAGGCCAGCAAACATACGACGCTAGCTCGCTTTATCTATGCGCTCGGTATTCGTGGGGTAGGCGAAGGCACTGCCCAGAGCTTTGCCCAGCAATTTGGCGATCTTGATAGCTTGATGGCTGCTGATATCGAGACCCTTATCCAAACCCCTGATGTTGGTACTATAACTGCTGAGCTGGCGTATAAATTTTTCCGTGCCCCGCATAATATCGAGGTCATTAATGCCTTGCTGGCAGCTGGTATATATTGGGATAAAGTGGAACACAAAGCATCTAGCGATTTACCACTCGATGGTCAGACGTGGGTGATTACAGGGGCACTAGCAAGCATGGCTCGTGATGAGGCGAAGGCTAAGCTACAAGCGCTAGGCGCAAAAGTATCGGGTAGTATCTCTGCGAAAACTACGGCATTGTTAGCAGGTGAAAAGACGGGTTCAAAGATGGCCAAAGCGGAGAAGTTAGGAGTTAAGGTGGTTGGTGAGGATGAGTTTTTGGCGTTGGTTGGGGAGAACCGTTAAAACAAAGCAATGCTTTGTTAGGTTGGCAAAAGAAAATTCCTTAAAGAGGATTTTCTAAACAAATTTTCTTTAATAGCACGCTCGTCCCTAACACGAGATCAAAAGACCAACATAAAAAAGCATGGCCTCAGCATCGCGTTCTTTAAAGGTTGGTAAATATGCGGCTCATAGGTCATGTTATTTCAATGATTCGCCTCGGCGCTCGTCCCTCGCGCAAGAGCTAAAATCTCAAATATAGATAAGTTAGTGTAGGGTGCGCCCAGCGCACCATGAATATAAAACACTCTATTTTGTTAATAAAATCTCTTGAAAAATCTAGGAAATTAGTAGTTTAACGCTACACATAGATATCGTTTATATGTAAAGTAAGATGTTGCATAAGGAACAGCTTTTAATATTCTAGCTACGTGGTGCGCACAGCGCACCCTACAATTCACCTGCCTATATCAAACTTCTATTCTATACCTCATTTTTGTATTCTAAGACCCCGCATGCGGATCACTCTCAATTTTGATACCATCAGGCTTAATCTCAATTGGCAATACTAGACCTTTAGCGAAGTCTTCTTCAAAGACATAATCATAGCGACTGGCAGCGATATCAGCAGTGGTATGGACGACTAGCTTAGCATCTTTGCCATCAGTCATTTCATGTGACGTGTAGCTATTACCAAGCTGATCCAGTACCTTTGATAGCGCCTCGTTGCTCGCCGTACTGATCGTCAGATTATGCTGCGCCGTTGCTTTATCTACCTTAAAGTAATCCGCATAATTTTGCACATTTTGGCTATCCAGGGCAAAAGGGAATTTATAGCTAGCAAGATCAGCAGGTTCCTCTTCAAATCTCAATAAATAACTTCAAACCCTCACCAACTCCATCAATGGCTCAAACGAGTAAAGTGCAGGTCGTCTACCAGAGGATTCTTCAATTTGACTGATAATGCCTTCATCCAATAAGAGTCTCGTAAATCTTGAAGCGGTTGCCGCAGGAATACCGCTCTGGTTAGTAAACTTATTGTTACGAAATACAGGGTTAGTAAACATAAAGTCTAGAGCAATAACACTCCATTTTGAGGATAATATATCAGCGAAACGTTGTTTCATATCTTCATACAAAGCCTGAATATCTTCAGCGATTTTCAGATTTCTAATCGATTGCTTTTCCACGGCTTCTAGGAAGAAAGCACACCAATTATCCCAGTTATTATATTGTGAGACTTCCCTCATCATATCTATGTATCTGTTTTTGTTCTCTTCAAAGTAACCACTGATATAAAAATACGGAGCAGAAATAGTACCCGCTTGCCATAACATTAAAGTAATTAGCATACGACCTATGCGTCCATTGCCGTCTTTAAAAGGATGTAAAGCTTCAAACTCTACATGAGTAAACGCAGCCTTTATTAAAGAAGGGTCCTGACTAGATTCTATATATTCAAAAAGGTTTTCCAGACCGTCGGTTAACCTCTCAGGCGTAATTGGCACAAATAATATGGTTCGCTTATAACGATCCGCTAAATAGTTCTGCTCAGTTTTAAACTCGCCTGGAGATTTAGTTGCGCCACGTCCAAAAGACAATAGACGTTGATGAATAGTTTTAAGCATAGATTGGGACATAGGATAGCCATCTATCAGCGCTTCTTGTGCAGCTTTCAAAGCTCTTTGATAAAGAATAGTCTCTACAACTTCAGACCTTACGCTAGAGGTGATAGTGCTATCATTCTCATAGTCTGCTTCAAACTTTAAAATCTCATCCATTGTACTAACGGTTCCCTCCATTCTAGAAGAGATAACCGCTTCTTGATTCCGTAGGGGTGCCAGCAGTATTTCACTATTATGCATGTTCTTGAGCATTTGATCATAGCGGGCAATAGCATCAGTAGCTTTGATTAGTTCATTGACAAACTCGCCATAATTAAGGTTTGTAGGCGGAAACTTGTCATAATGATAGGTAACAGCGTCAGTCAAATCTAAAGGCATAATAGTGGCCAATTTAAGTAATAGATTGTTTGGTTGTTTAAGTTTCAAAACTTTATCAATGTGAGCGTCTACATCACTTGCTATAAATATAGTTATAACAAAATATTTTGACTCTCACATTCTATCTAATCTGATAGACAAGCTGTATAGGGGTTAATATACATACCTTAAATGTTTTTGTCTATCAAATTCTGTAAGAAGTGAGCGACAAGTTATCGTATTTTTTAAATCCTAAGACCCTGCATGCGGATCACTCTCAATTTTGATACCATCAGGCTTAATCTCGATAGGTAAGACTAGCCCTTTAGCGAAGTCTTCTTCAAACACATAATCGTAGCTACTGGCATCGATATCAGCAGTAGTATGAATGACTAGTTTAGTTTTCTCGCCATCAGTGACTTCATGAGAAGTATAGCTAGTATCCAATTGATCAAGCACCTTAGATAAGGCCTCATTACTAGCCATGCCTACAGTGAGATTATACTGAGCAGTGGGTTTATCTACTTTGAAATAATCAGCGTAATTTTGAACGTTTTGGCTATCCAAGGCAAAAGGGAATTTATAGCTAGCAAGATCAGCAGGTTTTTCTTTAGTCGCTACCTTCGACCAGTCAACGGCAGTCGCCGGCGTATTGATATCTGCTGTGCTAGAGGCCGCTTGTTCGGTAGCTACCGCTTTGGTATCGGGGACAGTCTCGGTAGTTTCAGAGCGCTTATCACAGCCTAATAGCATAGTAGTACTAGCTATCGTTATTATCATCATAGTTGCTAAACGCTTGGCCATCGATTGATCCTTTTAATAATATTACGGTTGCCATTATTGTCGCATAATTAACGTTGACTAAGGCTAATTTGATAGCCATTACACCCTTTAATTATTCAGATAGCCATAAAAAAACAGCCACCGTTAGATGACTGTTTTATCTATCTACTATCACTCACTGATAGTATTATAAATGCTAACTTAGATTTTACAATTTACTTGATATTCTTTACCATCTGCCCATTTCATGGCCAAAATACCTTTATCATCCTGCATGTGCCACGCATAGATCACTTCTGGATTTGACTCATTAACGTAGCTTGCAGTATTGCCTTGAACCTCACCGTTTAATAGGATTGGCTGTTGTGACCAACCAACTTTTGGTAAAGTTGCAGTGACCATAACTTGCTGTTTATTGATAGATTGTTTGGCCATTACTTGACTGTTATCAGTACAAGTATAACGGGCTGGAGCCATGCGGTCATAAGCGAGAGTAGTAACACTTTCAGAAGGTACTGTTGTTGGGGTGCTAGGAGCAGGGGTCATAGTCGAACAAGCACCCAATAGAGCGATAGCTGGTACGGCAGTAGCCAATTTAATTAAAGTATTCATGCGTTTCTCCGAAAGTATGGTCATTTGAATCTAAGTCTTTTATATCTAAGTCTTGTAGCATTAATGCGTTAAATGCATCGCAGCCATAATAACTAAAACTAACCCGACTAAATGTTAGAAATTGTTCCGAGTTGTTAGCTTGGTTACTCAAATGCTGACTAATGTAATTATTCAGTTAAGCTAATAAATGGCAATAAAAAACACATAACACTGGTAAGATATTATGCGTTTTTTATACCGTTAAATGATCTAACTAGGTAGCTATATCAACTAACTGCCTTATTTTGTCTTACGTGGTGGTAAACCAGTATGCTGCGTCTGGAAGTTACCCTTACTCACACGCTTTTTGACGTTTTTAACGGCAGCGTTATTGTTCGCTGAGTCATTAGTATCTGTACCAGTAGCATTATTATTGCCACGGCGTTTAACAGAATCATTACCTACGCGACTGTTCTTCTTACGCGCTGATTGATAGCTGTCTTGTGCGGCATCGCGGCCTTCTAAGCTGGCGTTGAATGGCGGTATTAAGCAGCCTCTATTCTTACCAATCAAATCGCTACGACCCATATCTTGTAGCGCTTTACGTAATAGTACCCAGTTCTTAGGATCATGATAACGTAGGAAGGCTTTATGCAGTTTACGCTGCTTGCCAGACTTGACGATATCCATATCCCCTTCATCACGACTGATCTTACGTAGCGGGTCTTTATGGGTATGATACATCGTCGTTGCTGTCGCCATCGGACTAGGATAAAAAGCTTGTACTTGGTCAGCACGATAGCCGTAGCTCTTAAGCCATAGCGCCAAGTTCATCATGTCTTCATCTTTAGTGCCTGGATGGGCGGCGATAAAATAAGGGATAAGGTACTGCTCTTTACCCGCCTCCGCGCTAAACTGCTCAAACATCGCTTTAAATTTATCGTATGAGCCCATGCCAGGCTTCATCATCTTCGATAGCACTGCTTCTTCTGAATGTTCAGGAGCGATTTTCAGGTAACCACCGACATGGTGAGTCACTAGCTCTTTGACGTATTCAGGGTCTTTTACCGCTAAGTCATAACGTAAACCCGAGGCGATAAGAATCTTTTTCACCCCTTTAATATCACGAGCTTTGCGATAGAGTTTAGTCAGATTGCTATGGTCAGTGATTAGGTTTTCGCAGACATCAGGATAGACACAGGAGGGCTTACGACAGTTCTTCTCGATAGTCTCATCTTTACAGCTTAGACGATACATATTCGCTGTTGGGCCGCCCAAATCAGAGATAACCCCTGTAAAGTTAGGCGCTGTATCACGAATAGCTTCCACTTCACGTAGGATAGACTCTTCAGAACGGTTCTGAATAATACGACCTTCGTGCTCAGTAATAGAACAAAAAGTGCAACCGCCAAAACAGCCACGCATGATGTTGACTGAGAATTTGATCATGTCATAAGCGGGGATGCGTGCATTGCCATAACTTGGATGCGGCAGACGTGCATAAGGCAAGTCAAACACATAATCCATCTCTTCGGTCGATAGCGGAATCGGCGGCGGGTTAAGCCAGACATCGATTGACGTATGGGAGTTACCAGCACCACTACTGTGGCGTTGCACTAAAGCGCGAGCATTACCCGGATTGGTTTCCAAATGCAAGATACGGTTAGCGTGAGCATAAAGTACTGGATCTGACTTCACATGCTCATAATCAGGGAGACGAATAACCGTTTGCTCGCGTGCTGGCATTTTAATTTTATGTTTGCGCGCGGTTTGTGGTTTATCGAAACCACGCATTTGTACTACTTGCGTCTCTTCATCAACTTGATCAGCGTTAAGCACTTTATTGGTGACAGGTTCAGATACAAATCCCTGATACTGAGCGGACATGGATTGTCCCACAGGAGAGTCGCTAGGCTTATTCTGTTCAATTGAGCATTGGTCTAAGTCTTCAGTCATAACATAAGGGTTGATAATTGGATCAACGCGACCGACAGTATCAACATCGTTACTGATCACTTCGATCATATCGGCTTGCCAGTGACGGCGACTAGGGGTCAATAAGTAGCAAGTGCCACGTAGCTTACTCATTTGCTCAAGGGTATAGCCTTTTGACAGGCCATGCACCACGTCGACAATAGCGCGTTCAGCGTTACCATACAATAAGACATCGGCACGGGCATCGAGCAAGATACTACGGCGCACTTTGTCTGACCAGTAGTCATAATGAGCGATACGGCGCAAGCTACCTTCGATACCTCCTAAGATAATAGGCACATCTGGATAGGCTTCACGGCAGCGCTGGCTATAAACGATAGCAGCACGGTCAGGACGTTTGTCAGCGACATTACCTGGTGAGTAAGCATCATCACTACGAATCTTACGATCAGCAGTGTAGCGATTGATCATACTATCCATGTTGCCCGCCGTCACACCATAAGCGTAGACTGGCTTGCCGAGTTCCATAAAGGCATCTTTGCTCTTCCAATCTGGCTGAGCAATGATACCGACTCGGAAGCCTTGCGCCTCTAATAAACGGCCAATAATCGCCATGCCAAAGCTAGGGTGGTCAACATAAGCATCGCCGGATATGATAATCACGTCGCATGCATCCCATCCCAGAGCATCCATTTCAGCACGATTCATCGGCAAAAAGGGCGCAGGCTCATAGCAGCTCGCCCAATGTTTATCATAGTCGTAAAGGGGCTTAGTGCCTTGTTTAAAGGCGGTGCGGGCGATGGTATCGGCAGACATGGGCAGACCTATTTATTAATGCTAATTTAAAGGCGCTCATTTTAACATGAATTGTATTCATGATGCGACTTATTGAGCGTTATGATTTATGATAAGTTGTTGATAGCGTGGAGTAATCCAATTACAGGCTGTGAATAAAACGCGGGTGTTTTGATTGCTTTATGTCATAAAAAATGCTCCTATAAAAAACACTATTATAAAAATAAAACCACTTAGCCTATGGTTTTAGAATAAATGATGTAGCGACTGCTTTGCATCAGATTAAGGGGAGTAATATGCTTGCCATGATTTTATTGGTTTTTTTTATGCCGTTAGTCACAGTTATTCATTTGATAGCGATAATCAGTTTTCAAAGAAATGGCTTATATAAAAGTAAATCATTCACTATCAAGCATCTAGCAGTTGCGCTTTTGTTTCCGATAGCGGGCATGGCGTTAATCACTTTTGAATACATAATCAATCTGCGGCTAGGCGGTATTGATGTGGAGTCGTATTTACTCATTTTATCGCCTTATGCACTGCTAACCTTAATTTTTGCCACTCCTTATTTTCTTCATTTATGGGCAGTCAAAAAATCCTAATATTATCCATCACCTAGTAGCTGTCAGCAGTTATTAACAATGGTTATTAATCTAAATAAATCTTCGTACCACTCTTGGTAAAGCTCATCACAAACTGACTTTTAAAATTGCGTACATTATTTTCGTAAGTGAGTAGACTGCGGGTAAATTGATGATAGTCGCTCATATTCTTCGCACTGACCATTAGCATAAAATCAGCATCGCCAGATACTTCATAACAGCTCATCACTTGCGCTTGGGCGTTCATTAAGCGCTCGAATCGATGCTGCATAGAGTTATTGGAGCGCTCCATTTCTACCATCACTACGGCCGTCAAGCTATAGCCAACTTTATTAGGGTCGACGATAGCCACTTGCTTAGTAATCACCCCGTTATCTATTAGAGCTTGCACCCGACGTTGCGCAGTAGCGATAGAAACATTGACGTGTTCTGCAACAGTTTTTAACGGTAGGGTGGCGTCATCTTGCAGCAAATTCAAAATGGCTTTATCAGTATTGTCTAATGGCTGGAGCATAAGGTTGATCTCTAAGAGTATAAATAATGAATGGGATTCAACGAATCAAACTGCGAACATATTTGGCTTAATTATAGAAGTATTATCACTATAAGTTATAAAGTAAGAATGTATTGATATTTTAATCAATATTAAGATAAATATATTCATATTTAATCTAATATAGAAATATTTTTTCACAGGCTAGCTATAAACTACTCCTTATCAACCCTACTTCTCGCTCAAAAATAATAGTAATAGCGATCATGAAGTAGTTTTTAACTGCTAATGCCACTCAAGGTGCCTTATGTCTACTTCAACCTTAGCTAACACTGTAGCCTCAACGCTGTCACGCTTACCGATGCCAGCGATGTGGACCACGGGTAGTGCACAGCAGCGCACTTTAATGATGGGCGTAGCGCTAGCGGTATTGTCCAATCTGCTATTCGGAGTACTCTATGCTTACAGTAGCTTTTTGGCACCGCTATCAGGGACACAAGTTTTTATCTGGCGTATGCTGGCGATGTGGGCGGCGCTGATAGGTTACTTAGTGATTAGTGGGGGTTTGAGTACTCATATTGCTAAATTGAGGAGCTTAGGCTCAGTTAAGCAGTGGGCATGGTTACTGTTACCAACGCCGATATTTTTGAGTCAGTTTTGGTTGTTTATGTGGGCACCAGTGAACGGCCAAGGCGTACAAACCGCTATGGGGTATTTCTTATTTCCGTTAATGATGGTGGTGTTCGGTTGTGTGCTATTCGGTGAGAAATTAAGCCGCTTGCAGTGGTTAGCCGTTGCTTTTGCCGCTTTAGGTGTAGGTAGTGAAATTATACGTACGCAAAGCGTCTCTTGGGCAACTCTGTGGGTATGTGGTACTTATCCTATGTATTATATTCTGCGTCGCTTGCAAGGCATTGGGGCGGTAACCGGCCTACTGATTGATTTGACTATCTTTGTACCCTTTGCACTCGGTTATTTGGTGTTCTTTGAACCAAGTAGTTTAGGCCTAGTATCTGGATCTTGGTTCTTTATAGCTATGCTGGCAGGCCTTGGTGTTTTGAGCGTCTTAGCAATGAAAACTAACGTCGATGCCAGTCAAATGCTGCCAGTAAACGTCTATGGCATGATGAGTTATTTGGAGCCAGCATTGTTATTTATCTTGGCGATAACTGTACTGGGAAATCCATTTGAATCTGCGATGATATATAGCTATGGTTTGATCTGGTTAGGTATTGGGTTTTTGATTATTCACGGTATTCGCCAACTGCGCCGCGCCCGTAAACCGCAGCAACAGCCTACAGTCTCGCAAGCGGTCTAGGTTTAGCGGCTATTTATTGAATAATATTAGTTAAAACGTATTAATGACAGCCTATTAGTCAGGCTATAAATGTGAAGATTTAAGCCAAAAAAAAGGACGACTCAGTGATTACTAAGTCGTCTTTTTTTTCTGCATATTAGCTGTGTTTTTTATCAAAACACTTAGTCTAAATGCTGTTTAAAGCCACGCTGTTTGTCACGTTCCCAGTCGCGATCTTTTAAGGTCTTGCGTTTATCATGTTGTTTTTTACCTAATGCTAACCCAATCTGACATTTGACTAAGGAGTTTTTCCAGTAGCAAGATAAGGGCACGCAGGAATAACCCTTTTGATTGACCGCACCAAACAGCTTCTCAATCTCTCGGCGATTAAGCAGCAACTTACGAGTACGAATACCATCAGGGCTAACATGAGTCGAGCTACTTAGCAGCGGTTGAATATGCGAGCCAAAAAGAAAAGCTTCTCCATTACGGAAGATGACATAAGCTTCGGTAATTGTCATTTTACCGGCGCGAATGGCTTTTACTTCCCACCCTTGTAACACTAGTCCTGCCTCAAAGGTTTCTTCAATAAAATACTCATGCCGCGCTTTTTTGTTGGCACAAATTTGGTTCTCAGGTTTTCTTGATTTTTTTGACATAGGATCCTCCTCTATAATTCCTCATCGTATAAGCAAGCTGTGTATATAATTTTGACTATTAATATTGCCGCTAGTTGCTAATAAGTGCTGATGAGTCGAGCCGCTATTGTAGCAAAGCATTAAGCGCAAATGTAGCTCAGCTTCTATAACAAATGTAGTGACTGCGTTGCGACAACTACTCATAAAGTCAGCTGCAGTGGCCCCTAGTGATCGCGATATCTCCCTAAAAGCTAATAGGGACTCTTTTTGCTGACAGATAAGTGTTAACTTGAGCTAAAATTTGCTAGCATACGCATTATTATTAATGATTAGAGTAGCCCCATTATGAGTCTCCCTGCTACTGCTTCACGTTTGCATACTAGAATTCTATACCCAGGCACTTTTGACCCTATTACTAATGGTCATGTGGACTTAGTAACCCGAGCGGTCAAGTTGTTTGATCAGGTCATTATTGCGGTAGCCTCAGGACACCATAAAAAGCCTTTATTCAACTTTGAAGAGCGCGTAGAGTTAGTAGAGACCGTATTTGCTGACTTACCACAAGTGTCAGTCATAGGCTTTGAAGGTTTGCTTGTCGATTTTATGCGTGAAAAAAATGCTACTGCAGTGCTGCGTGGCCTGCGAGCGATGTCAGATTTTGAATATGAGTTTCAGCTAGCCAATATGAACCGTGAGTTAGATGAGAATTTTGAAGCGGTGTTTTTGACGCCCTCACAGAATTATTCCTTCATCTCATCGACGATGATCCGCGAGATCGCCAAACTGGGCGGTGATGTGAGTAAGTTTGTACCTAACTGTGTTGCTGAAGCTTTTGCAAAAAAGTTAAAACTTTAAAAGTTCGAGTCCTAATGATTGGTAGTCCAAATAGTCTAAACCTAAGGAGCAGCGCATGGCGCTATTAATCACTGATGAATGCATCAATTGTGATGTTTGCGAGCCTGCTTGTCCGAATGATGCTATCTCTGAGGGCGATGATATCTATGTTATTGACCCTGATCTCTGTACTGAATGTGTCGGGCATTTTGATGAGCCACAATGCGTAGTTATTTGTCCTATCGACTGTATTCCTCATGATCCCGACTATGTGGAGACTCAAAGCGACCTAATGTCCAAATATAAGCGTATCACTGGCAAATAAGTCCTAGTAAAACGCTCCCGCTAAATGCAAGTACTAACCATCACTGGCAACTACTACCTCTAATCCGCTAGCCATGATAATAAGATTGGCAAAAATCTAAGCTAACTGGCAAAGGGCACGCCAGCACTAACTTACTGCGCTCATTAAGTCGGTAAGCTTAGTTAGGTTGTTAGACTTAGTATAAAACCAATATCTTAGGGACAGAATAATGACAGCTGATAACTATCTGCCGACTAGTGATCAACCGACTAATGATTTTGATCAGCAACATCTTTGGCATCCGTATGCCAGCTTGCCACCGAGCTATCCCAACATAGTTATTGATCATGCTGATGGTATTTATATTGTTACTCAAGATGGCACTCGCTTGATTGATGGCATGTCGTCATGGTGGGCGAGCGTTCATGGTTATAATCATCCAAAGCTGAATGCTGCTGTTATTGAACAATTGGGCAAAATGGCCCATGTGATGTTCGGGGGCTTGACCCATCAACCCGCGATAGATCTAGGCAAAAAACTACTGGCTATTGTGCCCACTGCACTCGATGCGATATTTTATACTGACAGTGGCAGCATCGCTGTAGAAGTAGCGCTGAAGATGGCCCTGCAATATCAAATTGCTGGCAGGCGTCTGACTAAGCAGCAGTTTGCCTCTACCCATTCTGGCTATTATGGCGATACTTGGCATGCCATGAGCATCTGTGACCCGGTAGCTGGCATGCACAGCTTGTATGGCAATCAATTGCCGATGCAGCATTTCGTACCTGCACCACCATTAGGTTTTGATCGCCTTTTGACAGAAGATGAGCGTAGCGCATTAACGGCATTTTTTGTTAAGTACGCAGAGCAGCTAGCAGGCTTTATTATTGAGCCAATTATCCAAGGCGCAGGCGGTATGCGCTTTTATAGCCCTGATTATTTGCAACTGTTGCGTAAGCTATGCGATGAGCATGATGTGGTGCTGATTGCTGATGAAATTGCGACCGGCTTTGGCCGCAGTGGTAAATTATTCGCCTGTGAGCATGCTAATATCAGCCCCGATATTATGACGGTCGGTAAGGCGCTGACCGGCGGTTATATGACTTTTGCTGCGACCTTGTGCACGCGTCACATTGCGGACACTATCAGCCAAAGTGACTATCCAGCCCTAATGCATGGCCCTACTTTTATGGGCAATCCGCTGGCTTGTGCGCTCGCCTGTGCCTCTATTGACCTGATTATGTCTTATGATATAGAGTCAAAAACTGCAAATATGCAAGCCATTATGCAGCAACAGCTTGCCCCAGCGGCGACTTTATCAGGTGTTGCTGAGGTACGCTGTTTAGGGGCAGTCGCTGTAATTGAGCTAGAAGATGCAGTCGATATGCCAGTGTTTCAGTCTTTGTTGATCGCTAACGGTATTTGGGTCAGACCCTTTGGTAAATTAGTCTATATCATGCCGCCTTATATTATTACTAATGATGAGCTTGCCCTACTATGCCAAGCCTTATTAAAAGTTGTCAGTAGTTATTTGACCCAAACTGCTCAAGCTTTAGCGGGAAAAGAGCTGTCCTTGACTGAAAAAGGTTCACTATGAGCGTGCTATTCATCTCTGGTATCGATACTGATATTGGCAAAACTTATGCTACTGGCATCATTGCTAAAGCGCTTATGCAGCAAGGCAAAAATGTTATTACCCAAAAGCTAGTACAGACTGGCGTAGCGATAGATGCAGATAGTAATGAGGTAGGTATTGCTGATGATATTATTACTCATCGTCAATTGATGGGTATGGCGCTACAGCCCTGTGATTTAGACTACACTACTTGCCCTCATCGCTATCAAAAACCTGCTTCACCGCATTTATCCGCTAAGCTGGCTGGCCAAACGCTCGATCCTAAGAGGATTACTGACGCCACCCAAAGCTTGCAAGCCGATTACCAAGTGGTGCTATTAGAAGGGGCGGGCGGCTTGCTGGTGCCAATAACAGAAGACTTACTAACCTTAGATTATATTGCTAGTCAGAACTATCCCATTGTCTTAGTCACTTCTGGGCGCTTAGGCAGTATCAATCACACTTTACTTAGCTTGGAGGCGATAAAATCGCGTGGCTTAACGATTCATAGTGTGGTTTATAACCATATTCATGACAATGCTGCTCAGACAGATGCACAGATAGCAGCTAGTACGATTGATTTTTTGCAAAACTATTTAGCTGAGCATTATCCAACAGCGCATTGGTTATCATTAGCTATGCAACAAAAAACTCAATCGAGCAACTTAGACTTTATGTTGCCTGACAATTTTTTGCTGTAGAAGCTTTTTTAAATCTTTTGTTTTAAGATTTGGTTGGAGTGAAGGGTTTTATGTCAGTCAAATCCATGGTTTTGATAGCCTGTTAAAATAAGCTAAAAAACTTTCCGATATTAGGATTAATTTTGCTATACTAGCGCGCTTGGTAGACTAGGCAATCGCCGCTGCACACTGGTAACAGACATGCGGGGGAGGAAAGTCCGGGCTACATAGGGCAGCGTGCCAGCTAACGGCTGGGCAGGGTAACCTGACGACAAGTGCAGCAGAGAGGAGACCGCCTTATTGCTTTCAGGCGATTCGGTAAGGGTGAAAGGGTGCGGTAAGAGCGCACCGCGTGGCTGGCAACAGTTCACGGCAAGGTAAACTCCACGCGTAGCAAGACCAAATAGGCATCGGCATGGCGCGGCCCGCGTTCGATGCGGGTAGGTTGCTTGAGCGTATTAGCGATGATACGCCTAGAGGAATGATTGTCCACGACAGAACCCGGCTTATCGGTTTACCAACTTTATATAGTTTTTAAGTAGTAAGGTCTTTAGTTTTTAGAGACTTGTTTGTTGCAAACAGGCCGTATTTTCAATTAAATTAAATTTTTTTGAAAAAAATGCCGCTTAAGGGTTGACGTCAGTCATCCATATCGGCATAATACCGAGCCTTAAATGGCGATGTAGCTCAGCTGGTTAGAGCGCATGACTCATAATCGTGAGGTCAAGAGTTCAAGTCTCTTCATCGCCACCATTTATTGTTAGTTGTTAAAAATTTAGTTGCTCAAATTTAAAATGCCAATCCTTAGCGATTGGTTTTTTTTTGCCTAAAATTCTTAGCTTAACGATTTAAGCATAAGAATCAGCAGTGCTAATACTTGTTGCAAATTACTCGTACTGCCGCTTAGTAATGAATTAACTGGCCTTAATATAAAGATAAGCCAAATGTTTTTGATTTATTAACTAAGTTTGCAGCTTGGGTTAAGGTAAGTATGCAAATACTTGCTGACAAAATCGTCTTACTTTACAGCAGAAAACTGCTAGAATACCTGTAGATATCTGTCAGCTGTTTGAGAATCGTAGCGAGCAGCGTTACCGCTATTTTATAATGATTTGATGACTGACTTTACTTTTGATGACCGACCGTATTAATGGTAGCTTCTCAAATTACTAGTAGTCGCAAATTTTTTAGATTATATATTAGTATTATCCCACCTCCCTTTATTTAGTAGGCGCTTTGTGACTGCATTAGCCAATATTCGTAATTTCTCTATTATTGCCCACATTGATCATGGCAAATCGACCCTTGCCGATCGTTTTATTCAGATGTGCGGTGCGCTACAAGATCGTGAGATGCAGGCACAAGTGCTTGACTCCATGGATATTGAGCGCGAGCGCGGTATCACTATCAAAGCGCAATCCGTAACGCTGTTTTATGATCATCCTAATGGCGAGCGTTATCAGCTCAATTTTATTGATACGCCAGGTCACGTCGATTTTTCTTATGAAGTTTCGCGCTCATTAGCCGCTTGTGAAGGTGCGCTATTGGTAGTGGATGCCGCGCAAGGGGTAGAAGCCCAGTCGGTCGCCAACTGCTATACTGCCGTGGATCAAGGCCTAGAAGTCATGGCGGTCCTTAACAAGATTGACTTACCACAAGTTGAGCCTGAGCGTGTGATTCAAGAGATTGAAGACATTATAGGTATTGATGCTGTTGATGCTCCAAGAGTGTCCGCTAAATCGGGCTTGGGTGTTGATAAGCTGTTGGAGGCGTTAGTAGCGTTTATCCCTGCGCCAACTGGTGATCGTGAGGCACCATTACAAGCACTAATCATCGACTCATGGTTTGATAACTATTTGGGTGTGGTATCACTAGTGCGTGTGCGCGAAGGCACTATCAAAAAAGGCGATAAGCTTTATATTAAGTCAACCCAAGAAGCGCATCTAGTAGGCTCAATCGGGGTCTTTACTCCAAAACCACTAGATACTGGTATTCTAGAAGCTGGCGAAGTTGGTTTTATCATTGCTGGTATTAAAGATATCGCTGGTGCTCCAGTCGGCGATACTATTACTCACGCCAAAACTCCTGATGTTGAACGTATTCCTGGTTTTAAGCAAATTACTCCGCAAGTTTATGCTGGTATGTTCCCAGTCGAATCCACTGATTTTGAAAAATTCCGTGAAGCTTTGCAGAAGCTACAGATCAATGATGCTTCGTTGTTTTTTGAGCCAGATACTTCTGATGCGCTTGGCTTTGGTTTCCGCTGTGGCTTCTTAGGTATGCTGCATATGGAGATTATCCAAGAGCGCTTAGAGCGTGAATACGACTTGGATTTGATCACTACTGCGCCTTCTGTTATTTATGAAATAGTAAAAAAAGACGGCAGTATTATCTACGTTGATAATCCTTCGCATTTGCCTGAACCGAATAATATCGAAGAATTCCGTGAACCGATTGCCCGTTGTCAGATTTTAGTGCCGCAAGAGTATTTGGGTAACGTCATGACTTTGTGTATTGATCGTCGCGGTGTACAAGTAGATATGCGCTTTATGGGTCGACAAGTACAGCTGATATTTGATATCCCAATGGGTGAGGTGGTGATGGACTTCTTTGATCGCCTAAAGTCGGTCTCTCGAGGTTTTGCTTCACTCGATTATAATTTTGAGCGCTATCAAGTTGATAAGTTGGTCAAAGTTGATGTATTAATCAACGGTGACAAAGTGGATGCTCTAGCGATGATTGTCCATGAAACCCAGTCGCGTTATCGTGGTAATGCTTTAGTTGGTAAGATGAAAGAGCTTATCCCGCGTCAAATGTTTGATGTGGCTATTCAAGCCGCTATTGGTAGCCAAATTATTGGCCGTAGCACGGTGAAGGCCATGCGTAAAGATGTCTTGGCTAAATGTTATGGCGGTGATGTATCGCGTAAGAAAAAGCTATTATCTAAGCAAAAAGCGGGTAAAAAACGCATGAAGCAAGTGGGTAATGTGGAGATTCCGCAAGAAGCCTTCTTAGCAGTCTTGCAGGTAGATTAAGTTGCCAGTAAACTAAATAGCGTACCGTTATCGGTAGTTATCACTTAAAAAATAAGCAGCTCGCTAATAGGCAGTTAAGTATGGATTTTGATTTTAATTTAGTTTTAGTGCCATTAACTTTGGGCTTAGGGCTGCTTTGGTTATTAGACAAGCTAGTATTTAAGCAGCGTAAAACTCAGGGCCGTGGCAAAGAAAGCTGGCCTGTACGCTGGGCCTACGACTTTTTCCCAGTGTTGGCAGTGGTATTAATTGTGCGCTCGTTTTTAATTGAGCCGTTTAATATTCCATCGTCATCTATGGTACCGACTTTATATACGGGCGATTTTATTGCGGTGAATAAATATGCTTATGGTGTGCGTTTACCGTTAACTTATAACAAAGTATTAGATACAGGCAGCCCTGAACACGGTGATGTGGTGGTGTTTCGTTATCCGGAAAACCCAAGCATTTACTATATCAAACGTTTGATTGGCTTGCCGGGCGACAGTGTCAGCTATAGTGATGGTCAACTGTCGATTAACGATGTCCCTGTTGAAACTAAGTCAGTAGCTTTCGAGGCAGATCCTCAGCTAACCTCGCAATTATATAATCCAGGACCCATAGCTCCAGGACAAGTATTGACTGAAAACCAAGCGGTAGAGATGGGGCAACAAGAAGAACAACAAGTACAGTATTTCCAAGAAACCCAAGGTCAGCATCAGCACTTAGTACGCTATCTACCGGGCATGAACAGTTCGCAATATGCACCATTTTTGCAACAACAATCACCAGAAGTGGTGAGCTCATTAGGAACTCAATGGCGTATTACGGTTCCTGAAGGCCAGTATTTCGTCATGGGTGATAACCGTGATCGCAGTGCCGATGGACGTTTTTGGGGCTTTGTTCCAGATGATAACTTAGCAGGTAAAGCCGTTTATATCTGGATGCATAAGCCGCCAGGTCTTAACTTGCCTACCTTTGCACGTAATGGTTCTATAGATTAAGTATTATCACCCTGCTAATTATTACCTAAGAATTGCACTCCACTAACTAGGCTTATATAGTAAAGAGAGTATTTTTTATAATTCATTAGGGGGTGATATGTTGCAAAAATTGACTGGTATAGCTTCACAGCGTGGTGCTAGTGTCACTAGTATTATTTTGCTAACGCTGGTTATCTTAGTTGCTGGTAAGCTTCTTATCGCCATTGTACCGGCACAAATAGGCGATTATCAGCTTACAAAAATTTTGACTGATCAATTACAGCAAGCCAATCTTAATAATGAAACAGCCAAGCAGTTTATTGCTCGAGTTGACAGGCAGCTTACTATCAATGGCGATTCTGATAGTAAAGTGGAAGACAGAATTACCTTTACCAATAAAAAAATCGGCCAATTGGCGGTTTATAAAAAATACGTTGAGACCCATAAATTTTTTGCTAACATTGATATTGTAAGCCGTTTTGAAGGCGGTATTGAGTTTACTCCAGTTGAATAAGGGTTAAACATTTTCACTCATTTATACGATGTCAGTAATCTAATTAGTAATACCAATAGGATAGTCAAAAATCACGCATGAAATCAAACTTAATATCGCATCAGGCGCTGAACTTGGCCACTAATACTAGTATAGATACTAAAGCTGTCCCTATCAACGCTGACTTTATAAAGCGTTTAGCCGTATTGACACGTAAGTTAGGTTATGTGTTTAAAGACCCTAGTCTACCTAAGCTGGCTTTGACTCATCGCTCTTTTGACAGCAAAAAAAACTATGAGCGTTTGGAGTTTTTGGGTGATGCTCTATTAGGCATGATTGTGGGCGAAGCGTTGTATCATCGTTATCCCAGCCAGAACGAAGGTCGGCTGACGCGTATGCGGGCCACTTTAGTACGTCAAGAAACCTTAGTTATTATTGCCCAAGACTTGGACCTGTCTAACCACTTGATCTTAGGTACTGGTGAGCGTAAAGGCGGTGGCCGTAACCGTGCTTCGATCTTAGCTGATGCCGTAGAGTCATTATTGGGGGCTATTTATTTAGACAGCCAAGACCTAGTGGTTACCCGTAATTGTGTTCTAGGGTTGTACGGTGATTTGATTAATGATGTTAATGAGCAAAAAGTGCTCAAAGACGCCAAAAGTCGACTGCAAGAATGGTTGCAATCAAAACAGTTTGATTTACCCTTGTATGAGCTGTTAGAAATTCAAGGTAATGCTCCCCATCAGATATTTGTAGTGCGCTGTCAAGTTAATATCATAGGTTGTCCTAATATTACTGAGTCAGGAGAGAGTCGTCGTATAGCTGAGCAAAAAGCAGCTGAACTGATGATCAATCAATTACATAAACTGCCGAACTCAGTTAAGAAGCCGTCGTAACTTATGGCTACCTCTATTTGATCAAATAGGCTGTGATAGCCAATAGCCAATAGCCAATAAAACAGCTAAAAAATTATTTTAAGACAATCTCTTAAAACCCCTTTCTTAAATAAATAGTAGTCTACTGGTTGAGTGTCTAATTGAGCCGTTAACCAGTAGAATAACTGACTATAATACCCTATAGGAACTACCTATGAGCAATCGTACTGACTTGCCATTAAACGCTAAAGATGACGCTGATGACAGCATCGACAACCCTACTGTTAACCATGATTCTGTTAGCAAAATCAAAAAAAGCATCGCCCTTAATGATACTACTAGCAGCAACGAAGAGGCTGTGAGTAGCGATGCCGATGATGACAACGATGATGCTATTGAAGCGTTTTTTGCCCCTAGTAATAAAGCAGAAAATCACAATGGTGTTAGTAATAGTGACTTTAAAACTGGCTATGTAGCAATTGTGGGACGTCCAAACGTTGGTAAATCGACTTTGATGAATCATATGCTAGGTCAAAAGTTATCCATCACCTCGCGTAAGCCGCAAACCACTCGCCATCGTATTCACGGCATTTTGTCCAATGATGAAATGCAGGCTATATTTGTGGATACCCCAGGTATTCATCGTAATGAAGTACGTGCTATCAATGAGCGTATGAATAAAGCCGCAGTATCCGCTTTAGTTGATGTGGATCTAGTACTATTTGTCGTAGATTCTGACCAGTGGCGTGATGATGATTTGTTAGTTCTACAGAAGCTTGGTGACACTAACTTAACCGTAGTATTGGTTATTAATAAAGCTGACACTCTAAAAGATAAAGGCACATTGCTGCCATTAATTGAAACTTTTAGTGACAGCTTTGACTTTGCTGATATCGTACCTGTTTCAGCGCTGAAGAATCAGAACCTTACTCGTTTGCAAGAAGTTATCGCTTCGCATCTGCCGGTGGCCGAGCCTATTTATGATACAGAACAAATAACGGATCGCTCAGAACGCTTTTTGGCTAGTGAAATAATCCGCGAAAAAATTATGCGCAGTGCTGGCGATGAAGTACCTTACGATTTGACAGTGCAGATTGATGAATTCAAAGATGAACCTGCGCATACTGATCCAAAAACTGGTCGTCCGCGTAAAGCTTGTACTTTTATCGATGCTACTATCTATGTTGAACGCGGTGGACAAAAAGCCATTATCATTGGTGATAAAGGCCAGCGTATTAAGCAAGTGGGCATGGACTCACGCAAAGACATGGAACAGCTGTTCGACAAAAAAATAATGCTAACCTTGTGGGTCAAAGTCAAACGTGGCTGGTCGGATGATGAACGTGCTTTGACTAGCCTAGGGTACTAACTATAGCGATAAGGTTACTGATAATTAGCATGGTAATAATTAATAACTATTATTACCATAGCTGAGGGAGTAGGCCATGCGTAATCAAGCGTTGACTGGGTATTTATTGCATCAACGTCCTTATCAAGAAAAGCGTGCCTTGTACTATTTATTCTCCGAACAGTTCGGGGTAATACATGGAGTGGGCAAAAAGGGCGCTCCACTATTTGAGCTGTTACAGTTATTCGCAACTGGCAAGCGTGATCTAAAAACCTTCAGCCAAATAGACCTTAGCCTTATTAGCATCAGTCAAATTAATAGCCTTACGATGAGTAGCAGTGAAACAGACAATGTTCAGCTAGACGAGGGCAGTACAGCCGTCGATCCGCTGCTATACCAGCCTAAAAGCTACCAAAAAATTAGTGGTCAGCAGCAGTATGCCGCACTATATCTAAACGAAATCCTACTAAAGCTATTGCCTATTGAAGATCCAATGGCGGTCCTATGGCACCATTATCAAGATAGTTTATCTACGCTTAAACAACCGTTGAGCGCCGATGAGCTACGTCTATGTTTACGCCAATTTGAACAGTATTTATTTCAAGAGTTAGGCTTTGCCTTAAATTTAACTCACGATAATATGCAGGCCAGCATTGAGGCTGAAACGATTTATCGCTTTTTACCAGATGTCGGCTTAGTACCAATTGTAGCCAGCACTGATAACATTGAACACAATAATTCTCAGGCTATGTTTAAAGGCAGTGAGATACTAGCAATGCAGCAAGTTGGCATCGCTATGTCTACTATTAATTCGTGGTCGCGGCTGCATCGACACCTCATCGATCATCTCCTTGATTATCAGCCGTTGCAAAGCCGTTTGTTATGGCAGCAGCAGCAGCGTTATCAATAATGGGTCGATTACAATAAGCTTAGTATTTGATCCTATTCTTCTAATAAGTATAACGCTGGTAATACCTATTAATAAGGATTTGATATGAATAAGTCTTTAGAAAACCTTGCATGAAAAACACCTTTATTAGGAGTCAATATTGACCACGTAGCAACCTCACGTCAAGCACGTGGGGTTGACTATCCTAGTCCATTAGCCACTATGCTAGTCTCTGAGCAAGCTGGCGCCGATGGTATTACTATTCATCTGTATGAAGACCGTCGTCACATCCAAGATGCTGATGTTTATGAGATTGCTAAACAAGTCACTACTCGTCTGAATTTAGAAATGGCAGCCACCGATGAGATGCTAGCTATTGCCTGTGAAGTACAGCCTTTTTGGGTCTGTTTAGTTCCTAAAAAACGTGCTGAGTTGACTACTGAAGGGGGCTTAGATGTGGCCGGGCAGGTAAAGGGGTTAGCTGATTACCTCACTAAGTTACAGGCGGCAGGTATTAAATTATCTTTGTTTATTGATCCTAGTGAGACTCAAATTGATGCTGCGGTAGCTTGTAAAGCCGATGCTATCGAATGACATACTGGTGCTTATGCAGAAAATGGGCTTGCTGCTGATAGTGATGGGCAAAACGCTGATGATTTTAAGAAGGCTGCCCAATCTTTTCTAATCACAGTTAGTACGGTGACTGCTATTGGGCTTATATTTGATGATACCGGCTTGGTTAAATGATATTTGATATTTAACGCTATTATGTACTGAGGTAGGACAGTATTTTATGTGTCCAAAATGTCCGCGTGGTTTGCCGCTATTACCCCAAAACTTAGTGTAATGGCGTCTTGAGCCCACTCGCAAATGTATAGTGGCGTACTTAGGGCTCAAGTGTTGTTGTTCGACTAGCTGATCAGTGCCTTGATCAAAATGATTATTGCGGTTGTTATCTATAAACAATAACAAAACCTCATTACTGTTGCGGTTACAGCGGCTATTATCGTTAGAAAGACACAGTATCAGGTTCTTTCGTCGAATGAGACTTTCAGCCTTAGCCACTTTTAAAGTGTTAGATAAAGCATACCTAATACGTTTGGCCTCCATCGTTGCCAATTGTCTTAACATAAATGGCGTCGCTATAGTTACAATTATAGCGATGATGGCTAAGGTTACTATTAATTCTACTAAGGTAAAGCCTTTATATCGATTTAAGCTATCCCTTTTACTATATTTTTCATAATAAGCAAGCTGCTGTTTAACGCAACTGCAGTGAGTAGTTGCCAATGGCGTATGGCAACCTGAAGTAGATAGGTATAGATGGTAAATAGAAACCTCACGTGACATAACCATTACTAGGGGTCACCTATAAAAGACTTGGTTTAACTCATTGTCAGTTGTGGTATATACTATTCCATTAAGTCATAGTATCAAATATTAATCTTAACTTGATCGATCCTACATTAATAACCACAATAATTATAATGTTGTTCTTAGGTACAAATTCATCAATATTGATAAATGACAACCAATAAATAATAATAAAAACTAAGATACAAATATTTTATAAGACAGAATATATTCTATTAAAAGAATATTGTTAGCTAGCTAAATATACACATAATATAACGCTAATGTCAAAAATTGTTTCAATTAGTGAATGGCTGGTTTTTGTAATAGAGAAAATTTGTTTATTGGATTAGAATGCACTTAGAAATAATCGATATTGTAACTACATATGTCATTTTTTAAGAATTGGCACAATGACAGTAGTTTAGATGTTTGTTTTCAGTAACTTGAAACGATTATTGTGTTCTGCTTACAACACTATAGTGTAATAATGTGTAGCTCAGTAGCGAAAAAAGTTGTAAATTGAATTGATTGTCGCTAAGCTACTCCGTAATTAGTTTCGTTATATATCGTATGGTAATGTGTTTGGAAAGATGTCTATTCTTAGATCATCTAGGAAGCGATCTTGTTTAATGCCTTACTTAAATTATCCTTTGGAGGAAGTCCATGAAATTGAATAAAATTGCTCTAGCTCTGTTTGCTGTAACAGCTGCTCCACTAGCGGCTAACGCTGGTGTTACTATTAGTCCATTATTATTAGGTTATCATTACAGCGAAGGCGCTGACGATGAGCAAATCGAAACAATGGGTGATGGCGTCGGTAATGGTTATTACCAAGACAATGGCTTATATACTGGTGCGGCCCTAGGTATCGAGATTACTCCATCTACTCAGTTCCAAGTAGAATATGGCGTATCTAACACTGACGGTATACGTCAAGACGGTAATGATAATTTTGACGCAGAACAACAAATGCTTTCTGGTAACTTCTTAATCGGTACTGAGCAGTTCACTGGTTATACTGACAGTGCATTTAAACCATATGTTCTAGTTGGTGCTGGTCAATCTAAAATCAAAGTAGAAAATGCTGCTGGTAATGAAATCACTAGCTCTAAAGATACTATTGGTAACTTAGGTCTAGGTGCTATGTATCGCATCAATGACGCTCTAAGCTTACGTGGTGAAGCACGTGCGATCCATAACTTCGATAATAACTGGTGGGAAGGCATGGCCTTAGCTGGTCTAGAAGTGGTACTTGGTGGTCACTTAGCTCCTACAGTAGCAGTTCCACCACAGTTAGAGCCTACTTATGTAGCTCCACCTGTAGTAGTGGTTACTCCAGTTGACGACATCGATTCTGATGGCGATGGCGTATATGATAGCGTTGATCAGTGCCCAGGCACGCCAATGAATGTAGTTGTTGATGCACGTGGTTGCCCACAAGTAGTAGACATCGAAGATACATTAAAAATGGAACTTCGTGTATTCTTTGATAACGATAAATCAGCTATCAAAAACCAATACAAATCAGAAATCGCTAAAGTAGCTGAGAAGATGCGTGAGTATCCAAACTCTGGCGCACGCGTTGAAGGTCATGCTTCTAAAACTGGTCCATCAGCACGTTATAACCAACGTCTGTCTGAAGCCCGTGCTGTAGCAGTTAAATCAATGTTGACTAACGAGTTCGGTATCGCACCAAACCGTGTATCAACAGTTGGTTACGGTTATGATCAACCGATCGCTTCAAACGATACTGAAGAAGGTCGTGCTATGAACCGTCGTGTTTATGCCATCATCACTGGTGACAAAACTATGACTGTAGAACAAACTAAAGACATGGTAATCAACTAAGCTTAAGCTTATTGAGTAACAACCAGTTTATAGTTAAGTTAAATGACATAAAAAAAGCCACCTTATAGGTGGCTTTTTTTATGGCTAATTTTATATCTATAATAAAACACACAGATAAACAAGTAATTGCATAAATTTACAATGCAATAATGTTATACTAGCCGCCCAAACACTTTGTAAATTGACAAGGTGTCTACTAGCATAGCTGGTGGTAAAATAGATTTATTGGTATAGATACTGCTTAGTACTGCTCAAAATATGCTTTTACTCTCATTGCGTAGGTATATAAAGGCACCATAAAGTATCTAGTTAATTTATCCTATCATTTTATTCAACAGTGTTTACTGCTACTACATTTTTTTAAGACAAAACGAGCATTTTATATGGCGAACGATATCAAACACTTGCGTAATATTGCAATCATTGCCCACGTTGATCACGGTAAAACTACTTTGGTCGATAAACTATTACATCAGTCAGGTACTTTTGGTGACCGTGCAAACATTGCCGAACGTGCAATGGATTCTGGTGATATTGAGCAAGAACGTGGTATTACCATTTTGGCTAAGAATACCGCCATCAGATGGACAGATAAGTCTGATGACACTGAGTATCGTATCAACATCGTAGATACCCCAGGTCACGCCGACTTCGGTGGTGAAGTCGAGCGCGTTATGTCGATGGTTGATTGCGTACTGTTAGTAGTTGATGCAGTTGATGGCCCGATGCCACAAACACGTTTCGTAACTCAAAAAGCGTTTGAGCAAGGCCTGAAGCCTATCGTCGTTATCAATAAAATTGATCGTCCTGGTGCACGTCCTGATTGGGTAATGGATCAAATTTTTGATTTGTTTGATAATCTTGGTGCTTCTGATGAGCAGTTAGACTTTCCAGTGGTTTATGCTTCAGCACTAAACGGTATTGCCGGTTTAGAAGCAGATAATCTTGCTGATGATATGACGCCATTGTTCAAAACTATCGTTGATGTGGTTCAACCGCCACAAGTTGATGCAGATGCTCCATTCCGCATGCAAATCTCTAGTCTTGATTATAATAGCTTTGTAGGTGTTATCGGTATTGGCCGTATTCAGCGTGGTCGTATTTCTACCAACACCCAAGTTACTGTGATTGATAAAGAAGGTGAAACCCGTAACGGTCGTATCTTAAAAATTATGGGCTATCATGGTCTTGATCGTATTGATGTAGATGATGCACAAGCCGGTGATATTATTTGTATTACTGGTATTGATGCTCTAAACATCTCTGATACTATCTGTGATCCTAATCATGTTGAAGCTTTGCCACCATTGACTGTTGATGAACCAACAGTATCTATGACTTTCCAAGTAAACAATTCACCGTTTGCTGGTCGTGAAGGCAAGTTTGTGACTTCACGCAACATTCGTGAACGTCTGCAGCGTGAATTGATTCATAACGTAGCTTTGCGTGTAGAAGACACCGATTCTCCTGATAAATTCAAAGTGTCAGGTCGTGGTGAGTTGCATCTGTCAGTATTAATCGAAAACATGCGTCGTGAAGGTTTTGAGCTTGCTGTATCACGTCCAGAAGTTATCGTTAAAGAAGTAGATGGTAAACTACAAGAGCCGTATGAAAATGTGGTCTTTGATATTGAAGATCAACATCAAGGCAGCATCATGGAGCAGGTTGGTCTACGTAAAGGCGAGATGACTGATATGCAGCTTGACGACAAAGGTCGTATGCGTATTGCAGCCACTATGCCAGCTCGTGGTCTTATTGGCTTCCGTTCTGAGTTCCTAACGCTTACTTCTGGAACCGGTATCTTAACCTCAAGTTTCTCACATTATGGCCCACAAAAAATTGGTGAAGTAGGCGCACGCTCTAACGGTGTACTAGTTTCTATGGCCAAAGGGGTTTGTTTAGGCTTCGCTCTATTCAACCTGCAAAAACGCGGTAAAATGTTTGCTGAGCCCCAGCTTGAAGTTTACGAAGGCATGATCGTTGGCTTGAACTCACGTAATGATGATATGGCCGTCAATCCAACAACAGCTAAGCAGCTTACTAACGTTCGTGCTAGTGGTACTGATGAAGCATTGACACTAACGCCAGCCATCAAGTTTACGCTTGAGCAAGCACTTGAGTTTATCCAAGATGATGAACTAGTTGAAGTAACACCAAAAGCCATTCGCCTACGTAAGCGTTACCTTACTGAGAGTGAGCGTAAGCGTTATGGTCGTAAGAAAGGTGCTTAATACTTACCCTTATCAATAATTTTTGTCAGTAACACCATTAATAATAGTTACTAGTAAAAATTAGGTAAAATAAAAAGGCTAACTTTAAGTTAGCCTTTTTTTGTGGGGGTAAGTAAGGCCAAGATACTCTATGAGTAGAGTAAAAATCATGGTTTTAATAATTGATACAAGTTACTATCCTTACATCAGTCAAAAAATACCTGCTATCGGGTTTATACTGTAGTATAACTTAAATAGCAATATACTCGCAGTTTTGTAATTGGGAGGAATGTTTATGAGTATGGTATCGGAATTTAAAGAGTTTGCCATAAAAGGCAATGTGATGGACTTAGCCGTTGGGGTTATCATTGGTGGTGCTTTTGCTACTATTACTACCTCTTTGGTAGAAGATATCATCATGCCTATCGTAGCGATGATTGTTGGTGGTGAACTTAACTTTACTAACATGTTCTTTGTGTTAGGTGATATTCCTGAAGGGGTAGCCAGAAACTACGCCAGCTTAAAAGCGGCAGGTATTCCAGTATTAGCTTATGGTAGCTTTATTACGGTGCTAATCAACTTCCTTATCTTAGCTTTTATTATCTTTATGATGGTAAAGTTTGTTAATAGATTGCGTCGTCAAGAAGAAGTTGCTCCTACAGTAGAAGCACCAGCAGAAGATATCCTCTTATTGCGTGAAATCAGTGCAAAGCTTGGTAACAACAATTTAACTAAATGAGATTAGGCTTAATAGGATAAATTGAGCAAAGTTTCTTGTTAAAACAAAAAAGGGCTAACTTATGAAGTTAGCCCTTTTTTGTTGGTATCTATTAGGTAAAACGTCTTAAGAGAAAGCTAAAAAATGAGTTATTACTGTGGATTGACCATGACGTAGTCGTTAGTATTGATAATGATCTCTGATGGTTGGCTCACGACTATGCGAACCACGTTGTTGCTAATAGCCGAAGATTTATAATAGTTGTCTTCAGCAACTGTACAGCCTAAACAGCGTGCCATAGCATCCCAAGGCTCTACAAATAGCTTCTGCTGAGCTTGCTCAGCATTACCGCTGATTAGCGAAAAGGGTAGGCTGACCAGATAAGTAGCAGTACCGGCGATAGCGGTTGCAAGTTGCAGTGGCTTGCCAACCATAGTATCCACGGCCATAGTGCCGTATGAGGGACCAAAATCTGTCTCATCAATTTCTATAGCTGCGCTAGCAGGCTGCATAACAGCAACAATACAGCTAGTGCTAATAATAGCAGTAATGAGTTTATGCTTAACAGAGTGCTGAAAATTAGCGTTAACAGTCATAATGGTTTCCTAAAGTGAATAGTAGCCAGTTATTATAAATAGCACTATAAAAAACTGAAATTTTGTCAGTAGTCACTATTAAAACAAGACTAGAATGGATAAGCAATACAAATATAGCTATGAATACCACAGTGATGATTATCTATTCAGCTTGTCCAAGCCATTGATGGTTAATCAGCTATTGCAACGGTTGGCAATTGGGGCAATAAACACTAGCACGACCATTAATTTTTATATTATCGAGTTCCGTAGCGCAATGTGGACAGCTTTCTCCATGCTTACCATAAACATTAAGCGTTTGTTGAAAGTAGCCCGTTTGCCCGCTGGCGACTGTGAAGTCGCGTAAAGTTGAGCCGCCAAGGGCTATAGCTTTTTGCAGAATAGCTTTGATATGAGCTACTAATACTTCTATTTGTTGATAAGTGAGGTGATGGGCAGGCGTTGCTGGATTTATAGCGGACAAATACAAGCTTTCAGTGGCGTAAATATTCCCCACACCAACTACTATCTGCTGTTCCATAATCACAGATTTTATTGCCCGAGCTATAGGACGTTTGGCAGATTTTTTGCTAGGCGATTGAATAGCTGAGTGAGGCGTTAGTGGTTGCTGGGCTAGTGAGCTGCCAACAGATTCTAGCAATGTGCTATCAGGCACTTTAGCAGGCGTATCAGTAACCTCGGTACGTTGAATAAGATGATATAGATAATCGGCACTAAATTCTGTTGCTAGGGGTTCAGGGCCTAAATGCTCTAAGAGCTTAGCAGCATATTCTTTGTGCCACAGTACCGCACCAAAACGTCTTGGATCATGATAGTGTAATTGAGTTTGCTTATCGGCTTCGTCAAACAGCATAATCAAATGGTCATGCTTACGTTTTTCTGCTCCTACTGGATGCTGCTGCAAACTGCCAGACATACCTAAATGGATGATTAAGGTACGTTCAACTGGACTGATAGCTTCAGTAGATTTAAAAGTTACCAATAAATACTTAGCACGACGCTCGACTCGATCTAAGGAATAGCCAACTAAATCAATCAAATCATTAGGCATTGGCCAGCGCAGTTTAGGCTGAAAGACTTCGACTTTGCTGACTCGCTGCCCTAATAAGGGGCTCAGGCTAGTTTTAGTGGTTTCGACTTCGGGCAGTTCAGGCATAGTGGTTTTATCTAAACTCTATTATCGTAAGATTAATGATGGTACTCGATAGCAAGGTGCTTTTAAACAACGGCACGCCGTGCATGCAATATTCCAGGCTGTTGTTCAAGTTTTGCCAATAGTTTGGATAAATGCGCCAAACCTGAGACTTCGATATGAAATTTTAAAAAAGCAATATTTTCATCGGTGCTAATAGTCTGAACTTGTCTGATATTGACATTTTCTTTATCAATAACTTGAGTCAAATCCCGCAGTAAGCCACGCCTATCGTAGGCTTCTATATGAATATCCACGGGCTGATAGCGACCTGATTTTGACTTCCAAGCAGCACTAATTTCACGTTCAGGATCGCGTTCGATCATGCGAATATATTCAGCGCAGCCACGATTATGAATACTGACACCACGCGATAAAGTGATATAGCCAGAAATAGGCTCACCGTGTACCGGGTGACAGCAGCCTGCTAAGTTAATCTCAATATTATCTAAACCATCAATACAGATTTTATAGGCATCTAGCTTACCGGTAGTTTTGGGATCAACACTAGGAGTAAACTCCTCCTCTGCTTTTTCAGGCTCTAAATGTAGCTGGCGTGAAACATGTCCCATCAGCTGATGAATACCAATCTCACCCGTGACTAAACCAACAACGATATCATCAGTATTATTGACATTAAAAAATTTCAGATAATCGTTTAAGTCGATACTATTAGGATGCAAAGATAGGCGTTCGAGCTCTTTACTAAGCATCTGTCGACCAATCTCAATATTCTTATCACGATCCTGCTTATTGAACCATTGACGTAGCTTTGAGCGGGCTCTATTGGTATGTATATAACCTAGAGCTGCCACTAACCAATCGCGATTCGGCTCGCGTGAGGACTTAGTAATAATTTCCACTTGCTCGCCGGTTTTAAGCTGGTAGGTGAGGGGTACATAGCGCTGATTCACTCGAGCGGCTTGAGCACGGTTACCAACTTGAGTGTGTACGTAGTAAGCAAAGTCGAGGACAGTAGCACCTTTAGGGAGCTCGGTAATATCGCCGTCACGACTAAATATATAAATACGTTCAAGTTCATCAAAGTCAACCGTTTGCTCTTCTTCATCCAGCTCAAATAGATCACTATTATCAATACCTTCACCGTTAGACACAGCGGTACGTGCCTGATTACGAGTCTCATTGTTTATAGATAGTAGCTGTCTTAGAGAGCTGATTCTTTGATTAAGGTAGTTGTCTTTTTTATTCTTAAGCCCCTCTTTATAGTTGACGTGCGCGCACATACCAAGCTCAGCTTCAAAGTGCATAGTATGAGTACGTATTTGCACTTCAAGAGACTTGTTTTCAGCAATAACGGCAGTATGGAGCGAGCGATAACCATTGGCTTTTGGATTGGTAATATAGTCATCAAACTGCTCAGGGATATAGCGCCATAAGCCATGGACTAGCCCTAAAGCATGATAACAATCTGAAGGGTTCTCAACTAATACTCGTAATGCGCGAATGTCATAGAGCTGATCAAAGGACAAGCCTTTAAGCTTCATTTTTCGATAAATAGAGTAGATGTGTTTGACGCGTCCTGAAACTTCACCAACGATATCAGCCGCTATTAAAGCGTCGCTTAGTTTATCCTCTACTCGTTGAATATAGTCTTCGCGCTCACTGCGCTTCTCAGATAGTAATTTAGCGATTTCTTTATAGCGCTCAGGAGCCAAGTAGCGAAAAGCTAAGTCCTCAAGCTCCCATTTAAGTTGCGCAATACCTAAACGATGGGCTAATGGGGCATAAATAGTCATAACCTCACGAGCAACACGCTGCTGACGCTCTTCATTAGAGAAGGAAAGTTCACGCATAGCAAAAGTACGCTCAGCCAGCTTGATCAGTACGACTCGCACGTCATTAGTCACTGAAATAAGCATGCTATAGATGTTAGACAGCTGATCACGTTGATTATTGGCGAAATGATCTTCTAAGCGCTTGTTACTCTCAATAATAGCTGACAGCTTGCCCATCGCTAAAGCATCTTTCACCAAACTGCTTATATCCGTACCAAAGCTCTTCTGAATATCAGCTAAACTGATAAGCGATTCACGGGCACTACGATAAAGCATTGCCGCGACTAGTGCGTCTTCATCTTGATAGAGGTAAGTCAATATATCGGTCATACCGATGCCGGTCACATAAGCACCGGATCGTTCAGATTCAGTAGTATTCATGCGGTTGCGAATAAATTCACAAGCCATTGTCAAATTCGGAACCGACTCTTGACCGATACGCTTGGCCACATTATCCAACCACATTGGCACATCGATATTGGCTTGATCTAAGTCAATATTTTCAGAAACGTCTGTGAGCAATGAGAGACTTTGTAAGTTGTTATTGAGGTACTCTTCATTCAATTGAGGATCATGACTATGATAGGAATGCTGCGCGGAACGATCAAAAGTGGTGTGCAGCTTATGAGTACTGAGCTGTCTCTTGATATCTAGTGGAATTTGAGCATAGCTATTGGCAGATTGGTGAGAACGTTGACTGGCCACTAGCTGCGCAGCTAATGACGCACTATCAGTCTCCGCTGTCTGCCCATCCATTAATGGCAATCCTTCACGAATTTTTACCATAGCTGACTCCTTTTGACCGAATTACTGCCGTGTATGTCGATTATTACTTTATATATATCGACTGTCCTTCAACCTATTACCTAGAGTCAGCGATCACATAAAACAGCGCAGTTGCTAAAGACAAAATCTTTTAGCAACTGCGATAAACTTACTTTTATATAGTGACGGTCGATAAAGTGATAGCAGTTAATACAAAAGTATTGATATTGAGCTTTATTTTTCTCTTTCTCTTCAAGTTAAGCAGTGGTTCACCATTGAACTGTTTACTTGTGAATGTACAACACAGCCTGTTCTTTATGAACTTCCTTAAAAAGTATTTCGCAAAAATATATATAAATCAGTCCATTTACCATTATATTTTTATTAGTATAGTGATAACTAATAATAAGTTAGTTTGTCACCCTTATTCAAGCAAGGGTCTGTAATTATTATACGTTAAAAGGTAATTTGAATAAATTATTTCGACCAACAATAATCGATTTTATTATAAAGTAGTATAATTTTTATTATATTAGCTTGTGCTTTAACTAAATAATAGTAATCGTTGCTTGAGCAGTAGCGGGTATCCACTACTGCTCAAGCCTTAGTATTGAAGCTACAGTGAAGCTATTTGGCCTCTACTTTTTCAAAGCGGGCAATTGATTCAACATGACCAGTATGACAGAACATGTCCATCACTCCTGCATGAGTGAGTCGATAGCCTTGCTCTAACAGCGCCTTAGTATCTCGAGCAAGGGTTGCTGGATTACAAGACACATAGACTATGCGCTCAGCATTGAATTTCGGTAAATACTGCATGATCTCCCAAGCGCCAGAGCGTGGTGGATCAATGAGGAGCGCATCAAAACCTTGATTAGCCCACGGCTTATCCGTGCAATCTTGAGTCAAATCTTGGCTATAAAACTCAGTGTTATTAATAGTATTGCGACGCGCATTATCAGCAGCTCGTAAAGTCATAGCTTCGCTGCCTTCAACTCCCACTACTGAGCCTGATTCGCCAACTAAGCGAGCTAATGGCAAACTAAAGTTTCCTAATCCGCTGAATAAGTCTAGTACTCTCTCACCGGGTTTTAGGTCTAATAAGTCACAAGCCAGCTTAGTCATCTGCCGATTAACAGACAGGTTTACTTGAGTAAAGTCAGTCGGAATAAACTCAAAGGTAAGATCGTATTCAGGTAACTGATAATACAGACGACCGAACTGTTGGCTCATATCATCGTTAGCCGTTAATGCAATGCGCTGGATACTGTCGACACCTTTAGATTGTAAATATAACTGCCAGTTACGCGCCGCAAAAAAGGTTTTGAGCTTATCTATATCCCCGTCAGACAAAGGTTCTAAGTTGCGTACAATCAATGCCACTGGTTGATCACCGTCTGGCAGTTCAGGGAGGTATTCGCCCATAGCTAGCTCTAACTGAGCAATTTTGTTACGACTCTCAAGGGTGCTGATTAGGGCTTTTAGATTTTCAATTTCAAAACCAATACGTGGATCTAGAATATGACATTCATTTAGCTCGGCTAAGAAATTACTCGAACGCTCACGAAAACCTACTAACGCTGTTTCCTTCTTAACTACATAACGTACACCCAATCTAGCTTTAGTTCGATAGCCTAAACGATCGCCAACTACTGGTGGTAGCCAAGTATCTGGCTGTATATTGGCTTGATGCAGTAACATCTCTGCTAAAACCGATTGCTTAAAATTAATTTGGGCCTCAGGTTGCCAATGTTGCAGATTACAGCCACCACAAACCCCAAAGTGAGGGCAAGGTGGTACAGCACGTTCAGGGTTTGGATTGGCAGTAACCTTAGTAGCATCCCCTTCCTCAAAACTGGCACGGCTATTGGTTATCTTTACTTCAACACTCTCGCCAGGTAGGGCAAAACTGACAAAGATTTTTTTGCCATGTTTGTCTTCAGTATGACCTGCTTGCGCATCGAAACCATTACCGTAGACCGCAACTCCACGACCATCATGTGATAATCCATCGATGGTAAATTGTAAGGGTTCAGCATCTTTTAGACGACGGCGTACCTTTGGTGAAGGCTTAGACTTTTTCTTGTTAGGCGGGGTAATAATTGCCTGACTGTCATCAGCAACGGTATTAGATTTAGTAGTCAAGCTATCTGCTACAGCAGTTTTTGAGTCGGTGGGTTGCATAAACCTGCCTATAAAATAAAGGGATGAAAAATGACCGCAATTTTAACATACAAAAGCGTTAAGATAATGATTGGCTGCTATAAAGTAAAAAACGGTAGGCCGATATAAATACAGTATATAAAAACTGTCACCGTACAACATTTTAGAGCGGGTTTTATTTGAGGCGTATCGAATATTCACAACTAGATACCGCTTATAGCTTTGGTAACGACGACCAGTTAGCCATAAAGTCTTGATGACGGGCGCTACCATCAGCTTGAGTAAAAGCCTTTAAGTAAGCAACACTTTGCTGCTGCCAGTAATCAAAAGCTGGTGAAGATAGTTTGCCGGTGAGGCGCAACCAACGTAAGTAAATCAGCCAAGTGTTGAGTACATCGGACTCACAATATATCGATAAGGTTTGCCAATCCTCAGCTGCGACTAAAGCACCAACCATACTGCCATCTACAGCCGTTTTACCGGGTAAACCGTACAAACTAGCTACTACGTCCATAGCTTCACGACGACTAGCGCCGTATTGGCTAAATCTATCCATTAGATCAAGGTGGCGGGTTTGGAAACGATTGACGTAATTATCAAAGCGCATGTTTTTGATACGCTCACCTTCTTCAAACAGCCAAGGCGCTGCTAAGTTATATTGCATAGCACGGTAGATAAGCACTGGGATATCAAATCCAGAACCATTCCAGCTGATCAGCTGCGGCAATTTTTCAACTTCACTAAAAGCTCGGAAAAACTTAGTTAGAATCTCTTCTTCACTGAACCTATCAGCCGTTAGAGAAAATAGGGATAACTGACCGTCTTTAATGTAGAGCGCAGAGATACAGACAATACGCTGCAATGGCAAACGCATAAAATCGTGGCCAGCTTCTTGCAGACGAATAGCCGTTAGCGCTGATAAAGTATCGGCATCATTGAGTTCGCTCAGCTGTGGATAAATGCGACGTGCGCCAGCAGTATCAGCGACAGTTTCAATATCAAAGACCAATACTGGATTAGCGGGTAGGGCATATGTCATAGATAGCTCTCTTACTAGTCACTATTTTCATTATTGTTAGCGGGCTTATTTATTAGCTGATCATTCACTAGTTTTAGCCAACTGACTGCCATAATAAATAGCAAATCAGTTAACTAGCTAGCCATTATCCAAGTCGTCGTTAATATTATAAAGACCCGTTGAAAGGTAACGATCGCCACGGTCACAGACAATAAAAGCTATGACAGCATTGGGATTATCCTTAGCAATCTGTAACGCTGCCCAAGCCCCTGCACCAGAAGACACTCCAGCAAAAATACCTTCAGTTTTAGCCATCTTGCGCATATAAACTTCAGCAGTGTACTGGTCGATATCCATAATTTTATCAACGATATCGGCGTCATAGATACCCGGCATATAAGCAGCAGGCCAGCGACGAATACCAGCGATAGAAGCTTCTTCATCAGGTTGTAAGCCGATAATTTGTACTGCTGGGTTTTGCTCTTTTAAATACTGTCCCACGCCAGTAATAGTACCAGTAGTCCCCATAGAACTAATAAAGTGAGTAATTTTACCGTCTGTTTGTTGCCATAATTCAGGGCCAGTAGTCAAATAATGCGCTTGTTTGTTATCGGGGTTATTGAACTGATCTAATACTATTCCTAAGCCATCGTTTTGCATCTGTAGCGCTAAATCACGCGCCGCTTCCATACCTTCATCAACTTCAATCAAAGTAGCACCATAAGCGATCATCGCATCTTTGCGCTCTTGGGTTGAGTTGGTTGGCATTAGCAAAGTTATAGGATAGCCACGCATGGCAGCAACCATAGCCAAAGCAATGCCAGTATTGCCACTAGTAGCTTCTATCAAAGTATCACCAGGCTTGATATCGCCACGCTGCTCTGCCTGATAGATCATATTAAAGGCAGGACGATCTTTTACTGAGCCTGCAGGATTATTACCCTCAAGCTTAGCCAACAGCTGTGCACCATTATTTATGTTTTCTAGTTCAGGTAAACGCTGCAGCTTGACCAAAGGAGTCTGACCTACGCAATCAGCAAGGGCAGTTGTTTGGGTAATAAAGTTGGTATTCGCTATGGTCGTAGACGACATGAGGCATCCTAAATTATCGTTTAATGAGTGTTATTAAGGGATAACTAACTGATCAGTTTTGTTTTTGCTCTATAATTTTAAAGACCAAAAAGTGCTGTGCCAGTATATCAGGTTGTTTTTCACTGCGCTTAAGGCAAGTACAATTATTGGTAACTGGCTTTTATTAACTGCGTTTATTGAACCACATCCAATGATAGGTTACTGGTTAGATAACTGATAAAATAATCGCTATAGTCAGCTTGTTAGTGATAACTACACAACGGTAAATGAGGTTTAAACATAGCATGACATACAAAAAACGCTTTAATACTAGTAGTGCTTATGGTCAACTTATTATATTAGTGTTTTTGCCGATATGCTTGTTAGCGGCAGTAGGTGGTATTTTGGTGTTTTACGAAACCATGCGTGCCAGCAACTCAGAACAAGAAGCCTTAGCTGAAGCGGTATTGATCCGCTATAAGCCTATGGTGACAGAGCTTATTCCCGATCTACAGTTTGGGATGTCATCGTCTGATAGTGACCTGACTAACTCTGATAGCAAGTCGCAAGAAGCAATGGCGACCCTAGCTGCTATTCGCGATAAGCTTAGTCGTATGCAGTCTGAGCAACATGTGCAGCGTATTGCTATTATTGATGAGGACAATAAAGTACTAGCTAGCGTTGGCTATGGGGTTAACGAAACTTGGCCAGCTGTAGACAGTAATCAACGTGCTTTATCTAAACAAGCGACCTCAGTGGGAACGGCTTACGGTAGTATGTTGGGCGAGTTTAAAGGCCAAAAGTTATGGCTGCTCATTGATATGGATAACGAGCCTTTATATATTGCGCGTTACCGTATTGCAATGGCCTTGGTTATTACCGGTTTATTCACCATATTGATATTACTACTCAGCCTTAATATCTATGCTAAGCGTTGGATTGCTCCTATCTATGAGCTACGCTTGCGCTTGCAACGTACCCATGTCGATAATCTATATAAGCCTATTCTGGTCGAATCTGACGGTGAGTTGAACTTATTACAACAGGATTTAGTCAAAGCCTTACGCCGTCTGCATAGTAGCTTTCAAGAGCTCAAAGATCATGCTGAACAAACCGAAGATGACTTGCGTTTGGCCTTTGATGAGATGGAGATGCAGAACATCTCTATTCGTAATGCACGCGATGTCGCTATTTCAGCTAGCGAGTCAAAGTCGGCTTTTTTGGCTAATATCAGTCATGAGCTACGTACGCCACTCAATAGCATTGATGGGTTTATTAACTTGCTGGCGCGCCACGGTGAGCTAAATTCTGAGCAAGATTTATATGTACAAACTATCCGTAAATCCTCAGCGCATCTGCTAGCTTTAGTCAATGATGTGTTGGATTTTTCTAAAATTGAAGCGGGTAAATTGCTCCTTGATAGCCACGAGTTTGATCTGTATGACACTATCTATGATGTCGTAGATATGCTGTCACCCGTCTCTGCAGAAAAGGGCCTACGTACTGCCGTATTGTTTTATAACGATGTGCCAATGCGTATCAATGGCGATGCCATGCGCCTCAAACAAATACTGACTAATATCGTCGGTAATGCCATTAAATTCACAGATAGCGGAGGAGTGGTAGTGCGAGTGAGCTTGGACGACTATCAAGAAAACTACCTTATGATTAGCGTGCAAGATAGTGGCAAAGGTATCTCAGAGTCGGATCAAAAAATGCTGTTCCAGAGCTTTAGTCAAGGTGACCCTTCTATTACTCGTCAGTATGGTGGCACAGGATTAGGCCTAGTTATTTCCAAGCAATTAACGCGATTGATGGGTGGTGATATAGGCTTTTATGACAATGCGCGCGAGAATATTGACAATCAAGGGGCGACATTTTGGTTTCGGATGCCCGCTCATGTTGACGTATTAAAAGCGGCGACTGGTCAGACTATTGCCTTACCAGTACTGGCACCTTTGGCTAGCGCTGCCGATGAGTTTCATGTGTTAGTTTGGATCAATCACACAGCTTCTAGACAAGTACTAAAAGCCAGCTTGCAAAACTTGCCGATCAAATTGACCCAAGCCAACTCTTTACCTGGGGTACTCGAATCGCTCAAGGAGCAAGGGAACTATTGGGATTGGGTGATCGTCGATAATGATACTCAAGATGACATGATGGCCTTGCTAAAACAAATTCGCTTACATTATCAAGGTAAGCTGGCGGTATTTGGTTATCAAGTTGCCGCTGATCAGGCGTTATTGACTCGTTATCATGCCAATATATTATATGAGCCGTTAGACAAGCGTCAGCTGTACGCTATGCTAGATACTCAAAAGAGCAATACCCCTATAAAAGCCCAGCTACCAACTTGGCAAGGGGTTACAGTGTTGGCAGTTGACGATCATTTACCGAACTTACTAGTATTGGACGCGCTACTGAGTGAGCTTGGTATTAAGGTAGTGACTGCTAGCAGCGGCTTTGAAGCTATTGAAATTATCAGTAAGCAACAGTCAACAAGCTCCCAAACACTTAAGCCTAAACCTGATAGCTTATCGAAAAAAACACAAATATCAAAAGCGGAAACTCGTGAGCAAGTCAGTAGTATGTCCATGTCACAAAGCACTAGTGAAGACAACCTACGTATTGAGGATAAAGACCGTATTAAGCTTATCTTTATGGATATCCAGATGCCCCGTATGTCAGGGCGTGAAGCTGCAGCACAAATACGAAAAATAGAGCATCCTGATAGTCATATTCCTATCATTGCCTTGACGGCACATGGTCTAGCCGATGAGCGTGATAAGCTCATTGCCAGTGGTATTGACGATTATGTAGGCAAACCTATCAGCCAACCACAGCTACTACAAATGCTGCAAAAATGGCTGGGACGTACTACTAATATCAATGCCGATGGTTTAGCAGCGCCTAATAATGAAACGCCAGTGACTAGTGTCAATATGCTTAAGCATAGCTTAGCTATAGATGAAGAACTAAGCGATGGCTATAGCGCTGAAGCCAATATGACTGGTAGTGAGAGTCGTATAGGGGTTAGCAGCATTAATAGTGATGTCAGTATGGCTACTAGTGCCAAAGACACAGCACTGCAAGCTGATAAAAGAATAGCTAGACCTTTAGCCCTAAAAAAGATTAGAGACGACTACTTGCGTGATAGCCAGCCAAATGATGGGTATTGGCATAAGACTACGCAAGCTCTGCAACCACGTAATCAAAGTCTGCCTAATGAACAGCAGCTATCAGAAATGAATACTGATGCAGAGCAAGGTTCGCCGTTGCATAGCCATCCTAGCCATCTCAGTCCTATGCTAGTCAATCAGTATGCCTCGCAGCAACCATTAATGGTTACTAATGAAAGTACTATATTAAAAGATAATTCAGACACTTTAAGTATTCTGGATTGGGAAGATGCTTTGACTCGTGCCGCAAACAAGCCAGATCTAGCTGCCAAATTAATTCTTATGATGCTGGAAACTATCGCTGATGAAAAAGAGGCACTATCGCAAGCGTGGCAGGCACGTGATCGCTATGAGCTAGCACAGATTGCCCACCGTATTTTAGGGGGCAGTCGCTATACTGGCGTACCTCAACTGCGCCAAACTAGCCAAAACCTAGAAGACAAGTGCCTACTAAACTTGCAACATACTACACCGGCACAATTTGCGATGCTCAAACCTTATTATGAAGCGCTTTTATTGGCATTAACTCGGCTACAAACGCTTGATTTGTCTTCTTATACTCAGCTGAACTACCATCGACTTAACGAAAATGATATGAACTGGAAAATGATTTAACGGTTTTCTTGAATGTAGGGTCAGTTATTGCTAAGGCTGTTTATAGCCAACCCTGCTATGATTTATGAGTTAATGAACTCAATTTATCGTTTATTGTTACTTATTCATTGTAAAGGATTGCCATGCACGCTGTTGCCTCCTATCAGTATCAAACACTACAAGTCACGGTCAACCAAGCTATCTTGACGGTGACTTTGAATCGGCCACAAAAAAAGAACGCTATGAGCTTTGCGATGATGGCTGAGTTAATCGCTGTGGCGACTAAGATTAGTAAAGATAAGGCACTGCGCGCGGTCATCATTAAGGGTGCTGAAGGCACTTTTTGTGCTGGTATTGATTTGAGTGATCTTAATCAGCCTAAAAACCAAGCTTATGCGCTGTGGCAACTGATTAAACCGCAACAAAGCTTATTTCAACGAGTATGTCTAGTCTGGCGTGAGCTACCTATTCCCGTCATTGCGGTACTAGAAGGCCACTGTATTGGCGCCGGGCTACAATTAGCGCTGGCATGTGATATTCGTATTAGTCATCGTGATTGTCAACTGTCAATCATGGAAGCAAAGTGGGGCCTAGTGCCAGATATGGGACTTACTCAATCAGCATTAGGCATCGTCCCTGCTGATATATTAAAGGAGCTAGCAATGACGGCTCGGGTGATTAGTGCTGAGCAGGCGCAAGCACTAAGTTTGGTTAGCCACTGTAGCGATGAGCCGTTAAAGCAAGCACAGGCTTTAGCTGCCGAGTTAGCCATGCGCTCACCTGATGCTGTATTAGCTAGCAAGCGTATTATCAATGCGATGTATCAACAGTCAGCCCTAACGCTGTACAAAGAAAAAGCTTGGCAAGTCAAATTAATGCTGGGAAGAAATCGTAAACTGGCTCTCAAAAAAGCTAAGGTAGCCGCTACTGAATTTAGCAAACGTCAGTTTAACTAGCCTCTGAGCTTTTATCTTGCCCATTATCAGCGCTTATTAAGTCTAGCCATTTACTCAGACTATACTTGATAAGCGCTTGCTACCTATTGAAATATAACTAGACAGTACGATATAACACTGTCTGGCTGCCTTTTTGTGCGCCTTGATAACTCCTTTACTATCAAATGGTCTCCGCTATGTCTGCTCCAAAACCTACTTTATCCTCTAACACTGCTGCTCCTACTAGAGTGCGCTCGGCGGAGCTGCCTGTCGCCTGGATTATGATGTTAGGACTTATTGTGTCAGTCGGGCCATTATCTATCGATATGTATTTGCCAGCGCTACCGGCTATGGCTGATAGCTTTGGGGTATCAACCGCATTTATGGCCAACTCAGTACCAGCCTACTTTATAGGTTTAGTATTTGGTCAGCTGTTTTATGGACCCCTTAGTGATCGGATTGGCCGCGTCAAACCCTTATACTTCGGTATGACGCTATATATAATTGCCTCTATAATCTGTGCTACTACTAATAATGAATACGTTTTGTTCGCTGGTCGTACGGTACAAGCACTGGGCGCTTGTGTAGGAGCAGTAGTGACTCGTGCAGCCATTCGTGATCGTCTTACTGCTAAGCAAACGGCCAAAGCCTTTTCTATCATGATATTGGTAATGGGTTTAGCACCGATATTAGCACCCTCTCTTGGGGCATTATTTTTACGGTTTTTTAACTGGCACTCCATCTTTTGGTTCTTAGCGGCTTTTGGTGCTCTGAATTTACTATTGACTAAGTTTTTCTTCTTTGAAACCTTGACTGAAGAGAATCGTAATGTGCAACCTACTAAAGAAGTATTGAGTCAGTACTGGGACTTGTTAAAGGATCCTACCTTTAGTTATCCAGCGATTGGCGGTGGCTTATTAATGGGCGCTATGTTTGTATACATTAGTGCCGCTTCTGAGTTAATCATGGATACTTATGGTATTTCAGCCACTCATTTCGGTTGGATATTTGGGCTTAATGCTGCTGGATTTGTAGGCTTAACGCAACTTAACCAGTGGCTTACTAATCGCTTCCGCATTCTGAGTATTTTGCGCTTTGGGGCGATGATGCAGGTTATTTCTGCTGCAGCCCTGTTCGTCATCGGTTTAGTCCTTGGCACCGATGCTTGGCTACCTTTAGTGTTGGCCTGTATCTTTTTCTGTATTGCCGGTTTAGGTCTGACCCAACCGAATGCCTCTGCTATAGCCTTAGCCTTTCAGAAACGTCGTGCCGGTATGGCCAGCGCTTTACAAGGCTCGTTGATGTTTTCAGTAGGTATTTTTGGTGGTTTATTACTGAACTTATTCCCCGTTAATCCGGTACTAAAGATCGGTACGGCCATGTTCGTACTCATGAGTTTGGGTTGCTATTTGATTTGGCAAATAGATCGCAATCTAACTCTTGATGATGCTGAGTAATAGGATCAAACCAATAGTTTCTTAATTAAAAGCAGTCAAAAAGTAGCCAACAGCATCCATAAATCAGCTAGATTTTGGATGCTTTTTTAGTTTTCGAGTTTCTGTTTTTATTCTGATGCCGTGCAATTAACGGTCAAATCCACAACCAATAAAACTTATTTTTTCTACTATCCGTTTTTATTTATACAGCCTTTATTAGCTACTATATAGGCTTGTATAATCAAAAAATAGTCAACTTAATTCTGTATTTTATAGGGCTAATCTAACAAATTATTAGCTAAATATCGACAAATATGGTTCATACATCTACCTTAATGGATATTTTTATCTCATAGATAATATTTGCTTTTATAAAATTAGTTCCGTATTATCGATTGTTAATTTATGTAATTAAAGAATAGTACCTATCGTCAATACCAATATATGGCAGTGAGGCAGGATTTGATAAAACTAGTTTTTTTAGGTGTTATAGACCTATTTTCATAGATTATCGATGCATTAGTGGTGTTTTATGATGCATTTATAGCTATATTTATAAACTGATAACAATGATTATTTTGGCGTTATTTATTTAATTAGCCTATCAATAGTTAGCTATTAGTTATTTTCTTACTAATATAGTGAAGATTATATAAATTATTTATTTAGATAATAATATAGATCGTCAGATACTTCATAAAAATTCTCTTTGAAAATGCCATAAAATAAAGATTGCCTGGAAATCGTTTTTAGTTGAGTATTTTGGTGTAGGTCTATAGTTCTAAATGAGTAGTAATAGCGGTTTGCAAACCCAACTGAATCGTTAAAATAATGAGGTTTTAAGGCTTATCATGATAGGAAAATAAAAATAAACACTCAAGAATTTGTCAATTATTGCACTTATTGCAATCTTTAAAATTTAATTTAGACAAGGAAGTCAATTATGGATGCATCGACACAATCGGGTACCAACACTCCTAAGAGTCGCTATACCTCAATTATTATCTCAGTCATTATTTTCTTGATTTTAATTTCAGGCATTTTGGTTACTAGTATCTATAACTCACTCAAAATCCTTGATTTACGAGCTGCAGTATCACTGAGTACCAATCTTCGAAGCGACATTCAAACCCTAACTCAAGATATATATCTACTCAACACTATGCGCAGCGGTCAACAGCCTGCTAGTGTTACGCAACCACAAGCTATAAAAGTTGCTAAATCCACTCAAGAAATCGATGAAAAAATTACCGTTCTAAAGCAGGGTGGTGATGTCAAGATTGGTGGCGATCAAGTCGCTTATGAAACTTTGACGAAGTCTGAACAGATAAAATTCGTTGAAGAAACCTCAAATCTATGGGCGCCTTACAAAGATCAGGCCATAAAGTTTGTAAGCTCGCCAATAGTGGTAAGTTCAAACTTTCTAAAACAGAGTTTTGGTAAGCCTACTGAAGGCATTTACGATAATGTTACTGGTCTTACCAATAATTTGAATAGTGAAAATGGTAAACGTGCTGGATTTTTGCGAAATATTCAAACTTTTGGTATCTCCTTTGCGATCTTATATTTCATTATCTTTGTATTATATTTTGTACGTAGATTGAAGGCGTCCGATGCAGAGCTTAGAGCGGCCCGTCGTGAGACTCAAGAGATTATGCAGACGGTCAATACTGGACTGTTCTTACTGGATAAAGATCTAAGTATTGGTCAGCAACACTCCAAAGCACTCACCACCATTATTGGGACACCAAGCCTAGCAGGTGAGAATTTTACTAACGTCTTACGTGGCCGTATCTCTGATACAGACCTCAATACCACGCAGCAATTTATTGAGCAGCTTTATAACCCTCGGGTTAAAGAAAAGCTAGTCGATGCTCTAAATCCTCTACATAAAGTCATGTTGCATAATGCCTCGAATGAAAAAGGGGCCAACAGTCGGTTTTTGGACTTTAAGTTTTCTCGGGTTTATGAAGGTAAAAGCATTGCGCGTATTTTAGTTAACGTCAACGATGTTTCAGATGCTGTTTACTTAGAGCAGCGTTTAGAAAAAGAACGTAACCAAAACGATATGCAAATCGAGATGCTTACTACTATTCTTAATGTTGAACCGACGATTATTAATGAGTTCATTAGCAATACCAAATTGTACATCGAAAAAATGAATAGTATTTTGAAAAATCCTGGCAGCTCACAATATGAGCTGGAGAATAAGCTGAAAGCGATCTATCGTGACATGCATAGCTTAAAAGGCGAGTCCTCTGCTCTTAAACTGCACGGCTTTACTAAAATCTCATCGGAAGCCGAAGATAAGTTGCAGGCGTTACAGAACCAAAGCCAGCTAGCAGGCAACGACTTCTTGGCTTTGGCTATTCACTTAGATGAATTATTAATGTTATCTGAGACTATCGAAACCTTAGGCCAACGTATAAATCGAGAATTACCTACTAGCGCTACTAGCAGTAAAAATAGCAGTGTAATTAGTAGCGATAATAGCAGGGCGGGAAGTGTAGTAACACTCAATGCCACAAAACCAGCTGATGATATTGTTGAAACCATGCCGCTAGTGGCTGTCACTAATGATCTAGATGAAGCAGACCTCGAATCAGGTATAGATATCGACTTAGACGATGAGCCAAACCGTCATCTCCTCTCTTATTATCAAGACTTTGCTCAAGATATCGCTGTAAGACAGGATAAGCAAGTACAGCTCAATAGCGAAACTTTAGCGAAAACCGTTATCCCTGAGCATCTCAGAACTTCAATCAAAGAGATCAGTGTGCAGTTATTACGTAATGCTGTAGTACATGGGATTGAAGCGCCTGCTGCTCGGCAGTTAGAGGGCAAACCTACTATCGGCATCATCGATATAGAAGTTAAAAATGAGGGTCAAGACTTCATCATCACCCTACAAGATGATGGTCAAGGTATCGACTACGACAGTATTCGTCACAAACTAGTGGCAATGAATCGTTATAGCGTAGAGCAGGCTAGCAATTTGAATCGCACTGACCTGTTAAAGCAGCTTTTTTCTTCTGGGTTCTCTACTAAAGATGACGCAGATGAAGATGGTGGTCGCGGTGTTGGCTTGGATATTATCAAAGCTCAAGTCAAAGAACATGCTGGTAAGCTCAATGTAAAAAGTGAGTGGGGTAAGATGACGCGCTTTGTCATTACCTTACCAGCAGCTTAATAAAGGATAATAAGTGCTCCATGTATAAACTAATGATTGTTGATGATTCAAATATTATTCGAAATCGTATTCAGCGTGCTTATGATTCAGGACAGTTCATGCTAGTGGCGACTGCTAACAGCGGGGTACAGGCTATTGAGAAATTCAATATCCACTGTCCTGATGTGGTCACTATGGATTTGACTATGCCGCAAATGGATGGGCTTGAATGTATTGAAAGAATAATTACTCTTGACCCTGAAGTACGTATTTTAGTGGTGTCTGCTTTATCGGATAAAACTACAGGAATTCATGCTTTGTCGTTAGGAGCTAGTGGCTTTTTATGCAAACCGTTTTCAGAAGACGAGCTTATCGAATCATTGTATGAGTTAGTACAAGAGTAACGTGACCTATGAAATGGATGCGATTATGAAAGAGAAAAAGTTACAAGTTTTTTTACAGATCATCTCCAACTATTTTGCTCAGCTAGGTGGCGAAGCCCTTAAGGTGGAGACCCCTTATCTATCAGCTGATAAGCAGCCTGAAGTCTATGACTATACTGGGATAATCGGGGTGTCAGGAGGGCAAAAAGGCGTAGTATATTTTTCAGCTACCCAAAGCTTGTTGTGCTGTATTTTACAGAGTTTAGGGGAGAGCGATGCTAGCGAAGAGAACCTAGTAGATATTGCTGGAGAGGTGGCTAATACTATCGCTGGTAATGCACGCAAAGAGTTTGGGGCTGAGTTTCATATCTCCGTACCTTTGGTATTTAAAGGAGTACCACAGAGTATCGTTTTACCCAAAGATGAGCGTTCCTTTATCATTCCTATTGCATGGCGCGGGCAGCTTGGAGAGATTGTACTCTGTTTTCAGAAATAAACACTCAACCCATTAATGATGGGTAAATGGACACTAAAGTATTATGGTCAAAGTTGAAAAATTAGGGGTGTTTTTAAGCTCGATTAGCGCATTTTTTGCGCAAATTGCTGACACTCAGATTGCTATTGATACCCCTTATTTGCATGATAACAAAAGTGCGATAGGCTATGATTACAGCGGTATTATCAAGATAACAGGCCCTGTAGAAGGCTATGTCTATATCAGTGCGCCAAGCACTATGCTAAGAGCATTGATAAACATAATGGACGAGTCTGACTCTTCTCTTAAAATGATGAAAGATTTACTGGGTGAAATGGCCAATACTATCGCCGGTAATGCTCGTATTGAATTCGGCACTGATTTTATCATTGCTCCACCAGAAATCGTAGTAGGAGCCCCTAGTGCTGCCTACTTGCCAAAAGATCGTAATAGCTATATTACCCCGTTTAGCTGGGGTGGTTATCAGGCGGTGATAGGGATTTGTATTACTTAGTTAGCCCTGCTAGATCAATAAATAAACTACTGGAGCTTGGCTAGCTATATATGGTAAAATACAGCGCAGCTATTTTTATAATCTGTTATATCTGATTATAGCTTAAGTCTAGACATTCGGTCTGTTCGTAAGTAATAGCGTACTCTATAAACCAACCAATGACACACACATCATGACAAAAAATTGCTGGGTGTTTGGCGACTTGATTAATTTGCATTAATAATAGTCTTACATAAATCATGTATCGATTATTGGCAAATGCGTGTTGCTAGATAGGTAGTTTTTGTGATGTGGAGGCATAACCCAACCACTAGGATATTGAACATGGCTACAGAAAATAAAAACCCTACCAAAATGCCAATGCGCGACTTATTACAAGCCGGCGCTCATTTTGGTCACCAAACACGTTTTTGGAACCCAAAGATGGGTCCTTATATCTTTGGTGCGCGTAACAAAATTCATATCATTAACTTAGAGCACACCGTAAAAGCCTTCAATGAAGCGCTTAACTATGTTAACGGCTTAGCTGCTAAGAAAAACAAAGTATTGTTCGTAGGTACTAAACGCGCAGCTAGCGGTGTTATCCGTGAGCAAGCAGCCCGCGCTGGCATGCCTTATGTTGACCATCGCTGGTTAGGTGGTATGTTGACTAACTGGAAAACTCTACGTCAGTCAATCAATCGTCTAAAAGAGCTTGAAAAACAAGCAGAAGACGGTACTTTTGCTAAGCTTACCAAACGTGAAGCGCTAGAGCGTACTCGCGATATGGAAAAACTAGAGCGTTCATTAGGCGGCATCAAAGACATGGGCGGTTTACCTGACGCTATTTTTGTCGTTGACGTTGATCATGAAGCGATTGCTATTAAAGAAGCCAAAAACCTTGGTATTCCAGTAATCGGTATCGTTGATACTAACTCTAATCCTGATAATGTTGACTACGTTATCCCAGCTAACGATGATGCTATTCGTGCGGTAACTCTATACGTAACAGCTATTGCTGATGCTATCATCGCTGGTAAAGAGTATGCACAAACTCAAGCCAGTGGTAATGCTGATCAACAAGCTGCTGAGCAAGCGCCTACTACAGAAGAAGCTCCTGCTACTGCAAAAACTGAAGAAGCTCCAGTTGCTGCAGCAGAAGAAAAAGCTGAGTAAGACTTATAGCGTAACAGTTTAAGCAAACAACAGGCATGATGTAGTTCTACTCGTCATGCCTTGTTGTTGATACGTACAATAGAATTTAAGTACCTGTAATACATCACACTACTGAGGTAACTCTTATGACAGAAGTAAAAGTATCTGCCAAAATGGTAAAAGAATTACGTGACCGTACTGGTCTTGGCATGATGGAATGTAAAAAAGCATTAGAAGAGTCAAATGGCGATGTCGAAACTGCCATTGATAACCTACGCAAATCTGGTCAAGCAAAAGCAGCTAAAAAAGCGGGTAACATCGCAGCTGATGGCGCGATCATTATTGCTCAAGGCGATAAAAAAGCGTTTTTGGTAGAAATCAATTGCCAAACTGACTTTGTAGCTAAAGACGATAGCTTCACAGCTTTTGCTGAAAAAGTAGCTAACATTGCTCTAGAAAATGACACTACTGATGTAGCTGCTCTTTCTGAATTGCCTTATGGCGATGGTCAAAGTGTTGAAGAAGCTCGTGTATCTTTAGTACAAAAAATTGGCGAAAACATTCAAATTCGTCGCATTGAAACCTTAGAAGGTAACAATATTGCTGCATACCGTCATGGTTTACGCATCGGTGTTGTAGTTTCTCTTGAAGACGAAAATGCAGACACTGGTAAAAACCTAGCTATGCACATTGCTGCGTTTAATCCAGTAGCAGTCGATGATGAAAATGTAGCTGCTGATGTATTGGCACGCGAAAAAGACATTATCGAAGCCAAAGCTAAAGAATCTGGCAAGCCTGATAACATCGTTGAAAAAATGATTGAAGGTGGCCTACGTAAGTATCTAGACGAAGTAACTTTACTACGTCAGCCATATGTTATGGACAATGACAAAAAAGTCGGCGACGTACTAAAAGCTGAAGGCGTAAAAGTTCTTGGCTTTAAACGTTTGGAAGTTGGCGAAGGCATTGAGAAAAAGCAAGAAGATTTTGCAGCTGAAGTTGCGGCTACTCAAGCGCTAGCTAATAAATAACTATTGATTTAGTTTATAGAACTTATAGTCTGATAATATACAAAAGGCCCGTTATTTAATTAACGGGCCTTTTTTGTACTATGATTCAATGATTTATAGGCAGTGCTTATATTTAACGATTAAAAAGCTTAGTTTAAAGCATTAAAAGCTGAGTTAGCATAGCTGGCTTTATTATTAATAGTACCATAACTGATATTTTGCAAACTTGGATTGGAGCTAGGACTATTAAGAGTAGGGTCGTTGAAACTACTGCCATTAAAACTACCGCTATTAAAACTACTGTTATTAGCTGATAAGCTGGCGTCGCCTTTATAGAGACTATTATAACGGTCCATTACTCTTTTTACGTAGTTACGGGTCTCTTTAAAGGGTGGGATACCGTTATATTTATCGACATTACCTTCACCAGCATTATAACCAGCTACTGCAAACTCAATATTATTATTAAAGCGACGCATCAACCAAGCGATATATTTGGCAGAACCCTCTATATTCTCAGCAGGATCCCAAGCATTGATGACTTTGAAGCGACGTGCTGTAGCTGGCATTAACTGCATTAAACCTTGCGCCCCTACTGGAGAGCGTGCATTCGGATTAAAGGCTGACTCAGTATGCATCATCGCTTTCATCAGTCCAGGGTCAACACCGTGACGCGCAGCTGAAGCTATAATATAGCTATCATAGGCATTACGACTACCACTATTGCTCGCGGCACTGCTACCATAATTGCTAGCGCTATTATTGTTAGAGTAGCTGCTGGCATCTTTATAATAAGTCACTTTAACTTTTTTAGTAAAGCTATCAAAATTACCGCTAGGGTTGACATTAGTGAGCAGTACTTGTCCGCCTTTGTCTTTAAAAATGTACATATTGCCAGCGTGTGCACTAGCCGTTAAAGTTGCTAAAGTGACCGTGGCGGCCAACACAGATAGTAACGAGCAGCTAAATAAGGGCTTAATTTTTGTCATAAAAAATCACTTCTAATCAAAGAGTATCAGAGCACTTCAAGTATTTAAATAGGGTTCAACACAAAAAATATGCTCATGAAAAAATTGATTGACCAATAATAGTTAGTATTAATAATACTATTGACAATGGATAAAAAAGACAATAGTCGCTTATTATAGCACAAAACAGTCTTTTACCCTATGAGCTTATTAATTGAAAAATATAATTAATAGTAAAACTTTTATAAATAAATCAGCAGGATAGATTTAATTTTTTCGCTAATGGTAGGGGAAATATCATAGCAGTTACTATTATAAATCAGCAATAAAGTTTGCTTAAAATAGGGCTAACCGAAAAAGGGGACTGCTAGACGCTATACTCATCATTAACGGTCTATTACCAGTTATAGGGTAAAAGCTGCAATAAATGATTAAGCGTTAGCAAATAATTAAAAATTATATTATCGCAATAAAGGGGCTTAAAAAATGAGCATATAAGCCTATTTATGGCTCATATACTCAGGTTGTCATTGCTAGGGTAGCCCTCTACAGCGGCAGACTCTAATAACCTTCTGTGTCATTAATCACCGCTATTATTTAGTCATTATTACTATCGATAGAAACGTTAGCGATAGCCTCATCAGCAATGGTTTCATCTGCACTGGCAAATATCTGCTCATAAGTCAAATCTTCATCAGCGTTCAGCTCAATATCGTCCTTATCATCTTGCTGTTCAAAAGGTTCTAGAACTGGCAATAACAAGGTCGCTTGCGCTAAAGGTAATACATCTTTGGCTAATAAGTTAGCTTGACCTAATAGCTGGGTTAAGCGCTCGCTTGGCAGGCGTATAGTCAAACACTCATGACCATTATCGTCATAGCTTTCTTCTAAAATAACACCAAGCTCATATAAAGTGTTTTTGAAGTGTCCGGCATTATAAGGTAAGGTCAAATCAAAGGTGGTCAGCGTACCAGTCATCAGTTGCTGTACCGCTAGCGATAACTCTTCAATGCCTAAGTTGTTTCTTGAGGATACATAAACACGATTAGGGTCACCTTCACTCGCGTAACCGATATGTGCAGGTTCGCCAGTTAGATCGATTTTATTATAGACATTGAGTACGGGTACATCATTCTCGATCTCAGCCAACACGGCTTTTACTGCTTCGATCTGCTCATGCATATCTTCGCTAGAAGAGTCGATAACGTGTAATAATAAATCTGCCTCTAAGGTCTCTTCTAAAGTGGCATGAAACGACTCCACCAACTCATGGGGTAGATGGCGGACAAAACCAACCGTATCGACTAACACCACACGGCCAACGCCTTGCCAATCTAAGCGGCGTAAGGTTGGGTCCAAAGTGGCGAATAGCTTGTCAGCGGCATATATGTTTTCATCGACTAAACGATTAAATAGCGTTGATTTACCAGCGTTGGTATATCCTACTAAGGAGATAGTAGGAACGTCTGATTTTTGTCGTCTTGCGCGACCTTGCGCTCGTGTTTGTCGTACTTTTTCGAGCTTGACCTTAAGCTGGCCTACTCGGGTTTGTAGTAAACGACGATCGGTTTCAAGCTGAGTTTCACCCGGACCACGTAGACCAATACCGCCTTTTTGACGCTCCAAATGCGTCCAACCACGCACTAAGCGCGTAGACAAGTGATTGAGCTGTGCTAGTTCAACTTGCAACTTACCTTCATAAGTACGAGCACGTTGAGCAAAAATATCGAGAATCAAACCAGTACGATCGAGTACTCGGCACTTCACCAAAGCTTCAAGGTTACGCTCTTGTGATGGCGATAAGCTATGATTGAATATTACGATGTCGGCGTCATGCTCACTGACCAGTTCAGCTATCTCTTGCGCTTTTCCTGAGCCGACGAAATACTTAGCATCAGGTCTTTGGCGTGAGCCCGTTACTAGCTCTACACGCTGCGCACCAGCAGAGTCAACCAGCAGCTCAAATTCGCCTAAATCATCAGGGTCTTGAATCTGACGAATGTCTAAATGTACTAAAATGGCGCGCTCGCCACCTTCATATCTTCCAAAATATTCCAAAGAGTATCACCTATTAGTTATGTAACATTTCATTAAATAGTAAGTTGAACGATGTTATTAAAATAGCAGTTAGTTAATAAATTACGCTCAGATGATCACTTATATAAGGCCTTATCTGTTGATATTAAAGGTTATTAGCCTAATTATCGATGATTTTGTGTTACAGATTTTAATTTAAGTAATAATACCGGTTAAGGGTTTGTAAAAAGCGTCAGTGTAGACCTTACTAGGCATTAGGTACTGAGTGAACAAATCATCACTGACTAGCAGAATTTTGCTATACTTATTTCGCTTTTTGCAACGCTGTTAACTGATAAAATCTAACTACCTATAACATCTAATTGCATATAAAGTCTAACTACCTATAAGCTTCAAAAATACCTAAACAGCCGTTATTTAATGATGAGGGACACAGATGAGTCAATCTAAGTCAAAAATTTCACTGAGAAAGCAATTGGGTCGTGGCAAAAAGATAGCCGGTATGACGACAACTATTGCTGGTGGCTTGCGTACGGCACAGCGTATCGGTGCTTTTAGAGAACCACCTCGCGAAAAGCTACCACGCTATATTCAAACCTTTTGCCGTAAAATGGCAGGCTCTTTTGGGGTAAAGATAGTACCTATCGAACCTGTGCCCCAGCATCATGGACTATGGGTGTCTAACCATGTTTCTTGGATGGATATCCCAGTAGTGGGCAGCGTCAGTCCAGCGTTCTTTTTGTCAAAAGCTGAAATTGGTGAATGGCCAGTATTTGGTAAGCTGGCCCAGGCAGCAGGCACAGTGTTTATCGAGCGTGGCTCCGGTGATACTGGATCAGTAGCAACCCAAATAGCCAGTTTTTTGAATGAGGGGTTTTCGGTTATTTTCTTCCCTGAGGCAACGACTACTGATGGTACTAAGATCAAACGTATTCACGGTACTTTATTGCAAGCAGCGATAGATACTGGTGTACCTATTCAGCCTTTAGTATTGTGCTATGTCAATAAGGATGGAGAGCTTAGTAAAGAGTTGCCTTATTATGGCAAGCTGACTATGAAAGATAGCTTGAAAATGGTACTCGACAGCAGGCAAATTACCGCTTATGTGCTACCGCTTGAACCTCTAGATCCTAATGGTCATAATAAAAGTCAGTTAACCAATTTATTGCAACAACGAATGCAAGATGGCTTAAAAGAGCTGCATGCTCGGGTATTAACGCAGCCAAACAATAACTCTACTTCCGTGCTATAAAATACAATCTTATGACTCTAAAGTATAAGTCAGCATTTATTATTATTTAACGTTATAAAAAAGGCGCAAACCATGATGGTTTGCGCCTTTTTTGGTCAAAAACAATTCATTACTGTAACACAATAAATATTATGGTGAAGGATTTGGTTGACGCGCATGCACAGCTTCAATGGCTTCTAATACTTCTGGGCTTAAAGTGATATTGACACTATCAATATTAGATTTTAGCTGCTCAATACTAGTGGCACCAATGATATTGCTAGTCACAAAAGAGCGAGTGTTAACAAAAGCCAAAGCCATTTGTGCCATATCTAAACCAGCATCAGCGGCGATCTTGGCATACTGTACAGTTGCTGATACTGCTTGCTCATTGATATAGCGATCAAAGCGATCATATTCAGTTAGACGTGCGCCAGCTGGACGCTTACCATCAAGATACTTACCAGATAATACGCCAAAGCCAAGTGGCGAGTAAGCCAGTAAGCCTACGTTTTCGCGATGTGATATCTCCGCCATAGCGACTTCATACAGTCTATTGAGTAAGCTATAAGGATTTTGTACAGTAATAGGAGCAATTAAGCCATTTTTATCAGCTTGCGATAGATAGCTCATCAGTCCCCAAGCCGTATCATTAGACAGTCCATAAGCACGGATACGGCCCTTTTTAATCTCATCATTCAAGGCTTGAATGGTCTCTAAAAACGGCGTCAAATCGTCTAACGACTGTGCTGCCATATCTTCGCTATAGCCACGTTGACCGAAGAAGTTAGACTGACGTTCAGGCCAGTGTAGCTGATAGATATCAATATAATCAGTTTGTAGACGTTGAAGGTTACCATCGATAGCGCTGCTAATGTGTTCAGCATTAAAGCGAGTTTTACCGTCACGCAAAAAGTTCATTGGAGAGATTTTGCTGGCTAGTACTACTTTATCGCGCTGCTTAGTTTTAGCGAACCAGGTGCCCATAAAGCGCTCAGTATCACCTTGCTTGTCTTTGTCTGGTGGTGAAGGATACATCTCAGCGGTATCCCAAAAATTCACCCCTTCACTAAGTGCTACATCCATCTGCTCATGGGCTTGGCTTTCACTATTTTGTTGGCCCCATGTCATAGTACCTAGACAAATTTTGGAAACCTTTTCATCGATTTGTGGGAGTGTTTGATACTGCATAAGATGTCCTTTAACGATTGGTTTTGAATAATTAGTTTTAACTATTTGGATAGTTTCAATGTTTTATAATTTTTCGTACTTTGCCAGCACCTACTATCTTAGCTGGATACCGGTAACGCCAGGTGGGGTGACTTTAAAAATTTTGACTTTGAATAATACGGCTTGTCCAGCTAACGGATGATTAAAATCGACCTCAATCTCATCATCTCCAATGGCATTAATAGTGCCCGCTAGCGTGTTTTTTCCCTTGTCCTCAAATTCAATCATCATACCGATTTCAGGATTATCAGCGACAAGTGCAAACTGAGCGCGGCTAAAATGCTGAATATTATCGGGGTTCCAGTCGCCAAAAGCTTGCTCCGGATCTAAGTGGGCACTACGAGTATCTCCAGCTCGCAAATTCATCAGTACTTGCTCAAACCCTGGTAATAAGCTCTCGTCACCGATAGTCAAAGATACAGGGGTCTCTCGACTAAAGGTTGAGTCAATCACCGTGCCATTCTCTAAGGACACTTCAAAATGTAGCTTAACTAGACTGCCATAAGTGATACGAGTATCTTCATTGGGATTAATAAATTGCGATTCATTGATAGTTTCTTTGGTCATAATCAGGAGGCCATCTATTGGTGATGTGAATGAAGGCAGTGCATTAATAATAGTCATAGAAATGATAAGCTAAATACAAAACCCTGTAAGCGTAAATAGTGTAACGCAAATGGTGTAAGATATCTGATGAATCTAGAAGACGGTAGCATTATCAATGACAAGCGAACAACAAAGCACTTTTCAGCAAGGAAAAGTTAGGAAATGGCAAGAAGACAAAGGCTTTGGTTTTATCGAGACTGAAGCTGGCGAGTCAGTATTTTTTCATGTCAGTGAGTTTAAAGCACCACGCAGACCGGTTAATGGTGATGAGGTAGTGTTTACCATCGGACCAGACAGCCATGGAAGGATGCAAGCAAAGCAAGTACAAGAGCTAGAGTTTGTACAACAGAAAATCGCTCATAAGAATAAAAAAATCCGTAAGCGTAATGCACACAAAAGCCAGCAAGCTGATTTTGAAGAAGGTCAGAAGAAACGCTTGTTTCTTGGCGTGGGCTTTTATGGGATGTTGATATTATTAGCGGCTACTAATAAGCTGAGCTGGCTAGTAGTTGCTTGGTACATAGCGCTAGGAGTAATTACTTATATCGTCTATGCCAAAGATAAAGCTGCGGCGCAGAATAATAACTGGCGTACTGCAGAGACGACTTTGCATATTTTAAGTGCGCTTGGTGGTTGGGTGGGAGCGATGGTTGCGCAGACCTACTTACGTCATAAGTCACAAAAAGCTGATTTTCGTGTCGCTTATTATTTGACGGTAGTGATTAACTTGGCAGGGCTGTTATTTGTATTGGCAGGTGGCGATGTAAAAGGGCTGTTGTAGATCTTCATTATCTTATTTAGGCCAGCATAAGTAATTGTACTTTAGCAAAATTTCTTATTAATTATAAAAGGCAAAATCTAGTGATTACATTATATAAATACACTCATCCAAGTCGAGCAGAAACAGTTCTTTGGGCACTTAAAGAGCTTGGCTTAGATTATGAAATCAAAGCGTTAGATGCTAAAAAAAACGAGCAAAGAAATCCTGAGTTTTTAGCGATTAATCCTTACGGAAAAATACCTGCTATCACCCATAATGGTCAGCACTTCACAGAATCTTTGGCGATCATTGAATACTTGAATGACTTACATCCTGATAAGCCCTTAACCCCAAACATTGACAATGTAAATTACGCTGAACAAAACTATAAGCTACGTAAAGTTATCTCATTTGGCATGATTGAGATCGAAAGCTATTTATGGATATTGACTAAGATTAAAGTTTTAAGAAACTTTGAAAACTGGTCTGAAGGTACGGCTGAAAACTGCATAGCTTCTATTAATAAAGCGCTACCCATAGCGTGCGATTGGCTAGAAGGACAGAACTATATAGCAGGAGAGAGCTTTACGTTAGCAGATATTTATTATCATCATCTGTTTTCTTGGTTAAAAATGTTAGGGATAAGATTACCTGAGACAGTGATGGCTTATCTCAAAAGATTGTCAGCACGGGAGAGTTTTCCTAAGGGGTAGGTTCTATGTACACTTTTGAACAAGTCCTACCTCTAATCGAAGGCAGCTACGGCGAGACATGTTGTCGCAAGCGAGTAGGCTATTACTATAGTCTAGCAGTAGATTTTGGAAAGAAAATTTATCACAATAAAAAACGGAATGTAGATTCTTTTTATGGTGAATGGCAATTTCGTACTTACAATCGTATGTGGAAAATAATAAAAGATGAGCAGGTTATCCTACAAGGTCAGAGTAATACTGGCAGTAATGATGACTTGGATGATTTATTGCAGCAGATTGAATTTGGTAGACTGATAAATATTTCAATCAATACTGATCTTGATTTAGTTTTAGAACTTGATAATGGCTTATCGATTGAGTTTCTCAGTTGTGGCAAAGAAGAGGAAATCTGTGTGATTTTTTTACCTAATAATGGATATCTTACTTATCACTTTAACCAAGACTGGGAATATGATATCAGCGACATACAATAATAATTCATTTTAAGCTTGATTATAAATGATTGAGTATGAAAATGTGTATTTTTGCTGGGCTAAAAGCACCAGCCTACAATAAAAACAAACCCCGCCATAGAGAGCTAGGGCGGGGTTTGTTGCTGATAATTTGTACTAACTCACATTAGCTACTACGTTTGCTCTCTAAAAATATCATATCGATGATAATCAACAGCACACCGATGCAGATAGCCATATCAGCGACGTTAAAGATAGGATAATGCCAAACGTTGGCATAATGCACATGGATAAAATCGATAACGTGACCATGTAACAATCGATCGATCAAGTTACCTACTGCACCGCCAAGTACTAAGGCTAAACCAAGAGATAGCAGTTTGGCTGGACGTGGAGCTTTGATTAGATAGATAGTCAAAAATATCGACATCACTAAAGCTAACCCTGAAAAAAACCACTTTTGCCAACCGCCAGCATCCGCTAAAAAGCTAAAAGCAGCCCCGTAGTTATAAGCCAAAGTCCAATTAAGGAACAGCTCAATCACTGATAATGGCTCATTAAAAGTTAAGTTAGTTTCAGCTAGCCATTTAGTCCACTGATCGATAGCTAATACTAGTAGTGATAGCGCATACCAGACAAACGCACGACTACCATTAGCAGTCATTTTTGCGGTTTTACGCAAGCGGCCTTTCGGTACTAATGAGCTACCAGTAGTGACATGCGCAACCTTACGATCATTAGTGGCAACGTCAGATTGCTCAATGCTAGCACTATCTAGCGTAGTTTCGTCAATGATTTCAACGCTACCCAACTTAGTGCTATCTAGCTTGACGGTATTTAAACCATCATTACTGCTATTGTGCTCAGTCGAGTTAGGCATAGTGGCGCACCTCGCCATTACCACTGACGTTAGTTACGCAACGCGCACACAGTTCAGGATGAGAGGCATCGACACCGATGTCATCACGGATATGCCAGCAGCGCACGCATTTAGTGCCTTTAGCAGCAGTAATCACCACTTTTAAGTCAGCAGCGCTTTCGTTACTATTCTCAGCATTATCTCCAACAGTAGCGGCAATATTAGCGTCAGCAGGTGCTTTGCTGATTGGCTGTAAAGTGGCACTACTAGTAATTAACACAAAACGCAGCTCTTCGCTTAATTTAGCTAAGCTGTCATACATACTACTATCAGCGTATAAAGTAGCATCAGCGGATAGGTTGGCATTAATAAGCTTGTTTTCACGTGCGGTTTCAATGTTCTTATTGACCATGTCTTTGGCACGCATGATATGTTGCCAGTCCTCAATACTGATAGCACTTAGCTCGAATGCTGGGAACTCATACCAGCCTTGGGTAAAGACGTAACGGTCTGCCTCATCCAAGCTTGCATCATTACCCTGCATGACTTCCCATGCTTCTTGAGCAGTGAACGACAAGATAGGGGTAATCCAACGAATCAAGGCTTGAGCGATATGATAAATAGCAGTCTGTGCCGAGCGACGTGGCTCACCATCCGCTTGGGTAGTGTACTGACGATCTTTAATAATATCTAAATAGAACCCACCTAAGTCTTGCGAGCAAAACGCAGTAATGTGCTGAGTGACTTGATGGAAGTCCATAGCATCATAAGCTTCAATGATTTGCTGCTGTACCGTTTGCGCACGCTCAATAATAAACTTGTCTAAGCTCACCAATTGATTGACATCGACGCTATTGATAGCAGGATCAAAGTCGTCAGTATTGGCCAATAAGAAACGTAAGGTATTACGGATACGGCGATACATATCGATAGCGCCTTTGAATACAGTCTTACCCGCACTCATCTCATAGCGATAGTCGCTAGAGGCAATCCATAAGCGCAACATATCGGCACCGGTCTTATTGATCTCTTCTTGTGGGGTGATGATATTGCCAAGTGACTTACTCATCTTACGGCCGTTTTCATCAACTACGAAGCCATGAGTCAATACTTGCTTGAATGGGGGGCGTTGATACATAGCCTCAGAGGTCAGTAGTGAGGTCTGGAACCAACCACGATGTTGATCTGAACCTTCTAGATATAGATCAGCCGGGTTAGTGAGCTCATCGCGTTGCTCAAGGACGGTAAAGTGGGTCGTTCCTGAGTCAAACCACACGTCTAAAGTATCAGTAGCTTTATCATAATCGCTAGCTTCGCTACCTAAAAAGTCCTCACAGCTGGCATCAAACCAAGCTTCGACACCGCCGTCATGGATCTTTTGGGCAGCAACTTCCATCAGCTCTAAAGTGTTAGGATGCAGCTCGCCGGTTTCTTTATGAGTAAAGAAAGCAATCGGCACACCCCAAGTACGCTGGCGAGAGATACACCAATCTGGACGACCGTTCATCATCGACTCAATGCGGTTTTGACCCCAAGCTGGCGTCCAGTTCACTTTTGTAATATCAGCAAGGGCACGCTCACGTAAGCCTTCAACTTCCATACTAATGAACCACTGCGGAGTCGCCCGAAAGATAATCGGTGACTTGTGACGCCAGCAATGCGGGTAGCTATGCTCGATTTTGGTATGATTAATTAAATGGCCGTTGTCATGCAAAGCAGCAATAATCTTAGGATTGGCTTTATAGATATGCTCACCGGCAAATACTGCAGCGCTCTCTAAATAGACCCCATTGCCACCGACTGGGTTTTCTACTGGCAGGTTATACTTTAGACCAACAATATAATCGTCAAGACCATGACCAGGAGCGGTATGTACTAGACCAGTACCACTATCGACAGTGACGTGATCGCCTAAAATGATTGGCACTTGACGCGTGTCAATAAGCGGATGCTGGGCACGTAGACCTTCAAGCTCAGTTCCTGATACAGTGGCTAATACGCCCTGATTGCTCAGTTTAAGCTCAGTCAATGCGCTTTCAACCAGTTCAGTTGCTAACAGTAGGTTGCCTTTTTCAGTGGCTACTACACTATAGTTATGCTCAGGATGTACTGAGATAGCTTGGTTAGCAGGCAAAGTCCAAGGCGTTGTGGTCCAAATAACGGCTGCAATAGTATCAGTGATATCAGCAAAAGCGGCTAGCTTGTCAGTATCTAATACATCAAAGCTAACATAGATAGCATCGGAGACTTTGTCCTGATATTCCACTTCGGCTTCAGCCAATGCTGAGGTACAGTCTAAACACCAGTTAACCGGCTTCATTCCGCGAGTTACATGGCCATTCTCATGAATCTTAGCCAAGGCCCGAACGATATTGGCTTCTTGATGGAAGTTCATGGTTAAGTAGGGATTATCCCAATCACCAAAGACGCCCAAACGTTTAAAGTCAGCTTTTTGCAGCTCGATTTGAGTGCTAGCATATTCGCGGCAAAGACCACGAAACTCAGTAGCGGATACTTTTTGGCCGACTTTACCCACTTTGGCTTCAACCTTTTGCTCGATTGGCAGACCGTGACAGTCCCAACCCGGCACGTAAGGCGCATCGAATCCTGATAAAGTTTTTGACTTTACAATAATGTCTTTTAATACTTTATTGACGGCATGCCCTAAATGAATCTGACCGTTGGCATAAGGAGGGCCATCGTGCAGAATATATTTAGGTGCGCCTATACGGGCTTGACGAATCTTGCCATAGACATCGTCAGCTTCCCATGCAGTAAGCCAATCTGGCTCACGGTTGGCCAGATTGGCACGCATTGGAAATTCAGTGTCAGCAAGGTTTAGAGTGTCTTTATAGTCGGTAGGTTCAGTCATATTAGGGTCTTGCCTTTAGTCATACGGTAAGAGGATTTGTGTCGTTCAAAGCTAGATTTAAGTGGTTCAAAGCTAGTGGTTCAAAGCTAATAGTACAAAGCTAATAGTACAAAGCCAAAATTGCAATGAGGTCTGTTAAACAATGATTTATAAGATGGTGAGCATAAGTAGTAAAATCAAGGCTACCTATTATAGGATAAATAAGGCATTAAAAACAGCGAGTAAGATATTGAAGACAAAAGCTAGGATAATAAAAGCTTATTTATAAAAACACCTCTTCTATTTGTCTATAATTTATCGCTTGTTAAGAACTGGCATTCAGTATTTATTCTGTATTTTAAGTCGTAAACAGTGCTAACGATTGGCTCAATATATTAATAATCACTACAACAATAGCTGAAGTAAAAAAAATTTAAAATTGTTAACAATTATTAAAAGTCTGATTAAAAAGGTGCTATATTCGTGATTGTGAGAGCTGAATACATTAGCAATACTCAGCAAGGATTGCTGTCATCAGTTGATCATATGGAACTATCATTCAATTCAACTGTGAGATTATGTTATGGAAAACATTTACAGAATAAGCGCTTCAGCACTTATAGTCGCTATGCTGGCAACGGGTTGTTCAACAACTAACCCTACAACTCTCAATAACCAAAGCACACTGTCCAAAAATATGAAAGTAGTGCAAGTTCCTAAGGGCGAGCCTGTAGCGCAACCCTATTTTCGCTTTAGTGATGCTAAGAACTTTGAGCTTACTAATAAAGACCGACTTGCCAACCGCAATTTTTATTCTCAACCTTCTATAGGCGTAGATGCTAAATGGTTCGATGCTGTAAAGCATGGTGATATGGCGACGGTTACATATATGGTGGAGAATGGTCAAAATTTGGAAGCTATAGATACGGGCAGTCTTGATCAAACCGCTTTAGGGTGGGCGGCGTTTATTGGTTATGAAGATATGGTCGATTATTTAGTAGAACAAGGCGCAAACCTATATGCTACTGATAAGGGTGATGCCTACAACGCTTTAAAGTCTGCCACTTTAGGGACCAACGTTCGAATCACTAAAAAAATACATCAACTATTAGATGCCAAATCCCCTATAGACTTGGACGATCAATCCGCAGCGGTTGACCGCGAAGGGGAGACCTTAGTCATGATTGCCGCTAGTAATGATCGTAGAGAAAACGTCAAGTACTTGATATCTCAAGGAGTGAATTTAAACTTAGTTGCAACCACTGATGACAAAACACGCTATGCCTATGATCAAAGCGCCTATTCCTATGCCTGCACGCGCAATCTAGTAGATATGCAAAAGCTGCTCGCGGCGAATGGGGCAATAAACCATCGTACTGGTAAGGCTAGCTGTCAATAACCGTTAACCGTTTTAACTTAATTATTACTATAATAAATAGCTATTAAAAAGCCTCTAACATACAAATTCATTACGACTTGTGTGCTAGAGGCTTTTTAGTGGCTAATTAGGCAAAATGCTAAATATGCGTGGCCGTTAGTTGCTCTGATAAACTATAAAAAGGTTGGGCTGTACGTTGGAAATCAAGCCCAGACTCTAAATGATTTAGATGTTGATCGATCAAAAATATAAGCTGTGCTTCATCTCTGGCTTCTATAGCTTTTACAATACCTAAATGCTCATCTTCGGCACAGTTAGAAGAGCCTATTTTATTGTATAAGCCAATGATTAGAGTGGTACGTAACGTCAACTCACTCAAGAACTTCTCTAATACTTGATTGTTAGCGATAGTCGCTAAGTGCATGTGAAATTCTCGTGATAAACGCAGTTCTGCTGGCTTATCTCCTAAGGCACGAGCTTCCGCTTCAGCAGTGATAGTAGCGCGCATATTAATAATATCTTCAGCACCAGCGTTCTCAATAACACTACAAGCTAACTTACGTTCGATAGTACGGCGAGCCTCGAATACATCTCCTGCTTCTTTAGGAGAAGGTGTAGAGACAAAAGCGCCTCGATTGGGCTGCAATTGCACCACATGCATAGTGGCCAGAGTGGAGAGTGCTCGCCTGACATTGGCTCTATTACAATTAAATAAGTCGCTCAGCATTTGTTCACCAAGTTTGGTCCCTGCTGGTAAACGCTGTTCTGATACTGCAGCTGTGATAGAGCTGATGATTGCCTGTTCTGGTATTTCATCAACTTCTAAAGCTAGTTTTTTAAGTTTTGATTTAGTCATAGTTGAGATTATAGTGGGCTAAATCCTTCTTCACAACAAATAATAAAAATATTGATTGTTTTGTTAACAATAATAGTTAACAATGATTGTTAACAAGTATATTTAGTCTGCAATCAAACAATGATCAAAGGTGAAGCCCTATGAAAATCTTAGTTATGAACCCTAATTCAACCACCTCTATGACTGACAAGATTGTAGAGAGTGCGCGTAAAACAGCCAGTATAGGTACAGAAATCATCGGCGCATCAGGAACAGATTCTCCGGCATCTATCCAAGGCCATTATGACGAAGCTATGTCAGTACCTGGTCTGTTAGCTCGTCTAAAACAAGCTGAGGCAGATGGAGTTGATGGGGTAGTGGTTGCCTGTTTTGATGATCCTGGTATTGGCGCTTGTCGTGAAGTGTTTTCAGGTCCGGTTTTAGGTATCTGTGAAGCAGCAGTGAAAGCGGCTAGCATGATTTCGACTTCTTTTAGCGTGGTTACTACCTTGCCACGCTCTATTCCAGTGATTGAAGAGCTGATTCACGGCTACGGCTTATCTCATCGCTGCAGACGTGTACGCTCTGCTGCTATTCCAGTACTGGCACTTGAAGAGCCTGGTTCGGGTGCGCGTGAAAAGGTTCGTGATGAAATATTACGTGCCGTAGCTGAAGATAACTGTGAAGCCATCGTATTAGGCTGCGCAGGCATGGCTGATTTGACAGAATGGTTAACCCAAGAAACAGGCGTTCCGGTTATCGATGGCGTCACGGTTGCTACTCGCATGGTTGAGGCTTTAGTTGGTTGTGGCTTGAAAACCAGCAAAATTGGTGCTTATGCGAAACCTATTCAAAACTAGATCAGCCTAGATTTATCAATAAATTTTCTCAAGGAAGGAGAATATAATGGAAAATGTGAGAACTGCTAGCGCATCTGGGGTGGATACCCTTGACCATAAAGGAGTAGGGCAAGAAAGCCTCGCTCCGCAGACCACACGTATTATGGGTCCTTGGTCTTATCTGTTTGCTTGGTTGGGTGGTTGTGTATCGATTGGCACATTCACTGTTGGCTCTGGCCTAGTCGGTACATTGAACTTACTACAAGTGGTTGTGGCTATCACTATTGGTTGTACGGTCATTGGTGCCGCGCTAATGATAAATGGTCGTGCTGGTCACAAGTATGGCATTCCATTCATGGTGCAGTGCCGGTCCGCATTCGGCTTTTCAGGTAACCGTATCCCAGCAATAGTACGCTCAGTGCCCGCTATTGTATGGTTTGGCTTTCAAAGCTGGATTGGTGCTGGTGCGTTAAACTTAGTATCGGATACTTTGTTTGGCTACAACAACCTAATAGTGTTCTTTGTTGGTTTTCAGTTTCTACAAATTGGTCTATCTGTTCTTGGTTTTCACGGTATAAAGTGGCTAGAGAATATCGGTTCAGTCTTTATCATTGGCTCGCTCGTTTATATGTTTTTTAGTGTCATCAGTAAATATGGTGACGCCATCTCAACCAATCTGATTAACGTCGAAGGTACTTGGGGTACGCCTTTTTGGGGTGCAACTATGTTGTTCCTAGGGGTTTACAGTACTATGATGCTCAACGTCTCTGACTATTCGCGAGAATTGCATAAGAACGTTGGTCTATTTCGTCAAGTCGCCATCTATGCCAACTCAATCCTACCAGCAACCCTGTTCATGGGTTTGATTGGTCTAATGGTTACTAGTGCTACTGGGGAAGTTGACCCTATTAGCGTATTTTCAAGCGCCGTTGATAACAAGCCTTTATTAGTTATCACTATGATTTTTATTGCCTTTGCGCAAGTGACTACTAACATCTTAAATAACGTAGTACCACCCGCCTATGCATTAATGGATATCTTCAATCTTAAATTTAAAACAGCGGCAGTTGTTGTCGGCCTATTGGCATTCTGCACATTTCCTTGGGAATTAGTAAAAGACGAGTCTGCTGCCGGATTAAACTTATTCATTCAAACCTATTCAGCATTCTTAGGTCCATTGTTTGCCATCTTAGTGGTTGATTATTATTTCATCCGTAAGCAGAATCTTGATCTTGATAAACTGTATGATGAAAATGGTCCTTATAAAGGTGTCAATATGGCTGCTGTCATTGCGATGGTGGTTGGGGTTGTGGTTGCTTTGACGTTCTCAAGTGTTTCTTGGTACGCCGGTTTGATTCCAGCAGGTGGTCTGTATTGGTTACTGATGCTTAAACTACCTTCTGCACAGCAGTTTATGCCATAAATCTATACCAGATAATCGATGTTTAATAGTCCCTGCGCTGGTAAATCCTGCTGCGGGGACTATTGCGTTAGCGGCGACTAAAATGCGATATCTATCAATAGTATTAGTTATCTAATTACATGGATCATCTAATGGCACTCATTGTCCAATCATCCAATCATCCAATCATCCAATCATCTATAGTCAATCCTATATAAAAAAGCACAGCCATTACAGCGTGCTACTAATATAAATTTTCCTTGTGTGCTGCGGTTAACCTAATTTTTTATAGGGATATTTTAGTCAAGGGCTAAGACTAAAGAGCGTTGCAGGATACTGCTATAATTTTAGTTGCTTAATTTGGCCGCATTGTATACAACAGTAGCTAATAACTATTATTAATTAGTCAATATCCTAGTAATCCCTCTACAATTGCCACCTCCTCAAAAAACTATTAAATCAGCAAACCGTCAAAACCTATTCGTCTGTCAAAAAACTATTAAATCATTAACCCGTCCTAATAACTATTCAAGCCGTTATTATCAGCAGATTCGCATTGTCATCTGCAATACTACCGCCCAGCAATCCTATACAACCCCTATCTATAGCCTAGTATGCTATCGGCGCTATAGCGCTTTTGTTATATCCAATTCCCACTATTAATAGCTGCAGACTAATCACTAAGCCCTTATCTATAATTTATCAAGCAATCAAGTTTTGTCCCCTTATAAAAACATAACCACTAAGCAAGGAGCAGAAAATGAAAGTAGGTATCCCAAGAGAAGTAAAAAATAATGAGAATCGTGTTGGCTTACCCCCTAATGGCGTTAGTGCCTTAGTCGATAACGGTCATGAGGTTTATGTCGAAACCAATGCTGGTATTGGCTCACGGTTTACTGATGAAGATTATAAAAATGTGGGTGCAACTATCGTCGATAGTGCCGAAAAAGCATGGGCTGTCGAGATGGTCATCAAAGTCAAAGAGCCGTAACCACAAGAATATAAGTATTTAAGCCAAGGTTTGACGTTGTTCACTTATTTACATTTAGCCGCTGAGCCTGAGCTGGCCCAAGTATTAGTAGATAATAAAGTGACTGGTATTGCTTATGAAACAGTGCAATTGGCAGATAACTCGTTACCTTTACTGACCCCTATGAGTGAGATTGCAGGGCGTATGAGTCCGCAGATTGGGGCGCAGTTCTTACAGAGCTTTTATGGCGGTAAAGGCATCTTGCTCAGCGGTGTGCCAGGAGTGAGAAGAGGTAAAGTAACCATTATTGGTGGTGGGGTATCAGGTACCGAAGCCGCTAAAATTGCTATAGGCTTACGTGCTGATGTGACTATTCTAGACTTAGATCCTAAGCGCTTAAAGCAGCTGTCTGAGCTGTTCGGTAATGATGTACAGACCCTGATGTCCACTAAGTCAAATATTGCTAAAAGCGTAAAGGAAAGTGATTTAGTCATTGGCGCCGTACTAATTCCGGGTGCAGCTACCCCTAAGCTAGTAGATGAAGAGATGATCAAATCAATGCAGCCGGGCGGGGTAGTAATAGATATTGCTATTGACCAAGGCGGTGTATTTGCCACCACGGATCGCATCACTACTCATGATGAACCCACTTACGTGAAGCACGGTATCATTCATTATGCGGTTGCCAATATTCCTGGTGCGGTACCACGAACCTCGACTTTAGCTCTATCGAACGTGACTTTACCTTATGTGCTAGCTTTAGCTAAAAAAGGCTATAAACAAGCCTGCATAGATAATCCTGCATTAGCAAAGGGGGTCAATACGGCGCAAGGTTATGTTACTTATCAGGCCGTAGCTGAAGCGCTAGATTATGAGTATAAAGAGCTAAGCTCATTAATTAGCTAACAGTAGGCGTTAGTGCTAAGTATATATAAGCTGTAAATAAAACCTACTGATCGATATGATTGGTAGGTTTTTTGCTGTAACGAGCTAGTGAGGCAGAGTGCAGTACAACCCATTTAGTAAAACGAATTGAGTAACCGCTACTTATTAATAACCATTATGCCTTTGATCTTTTATTGATAGCCCTGTCAAAACATCGATGACAGCCATAACCGTAACTTGAGCGACCATAAAGGTTGAATACCTGTTAGCCCTTGCATCATCTCGCCATCTTTTAAGATCACATACGAGGGGGTGACTTGGCCTTGCCAATCATCGAATATCTGTCCTTGTTGATCATTAATAGTAGTGAAATTATAATTATGCTCAGTTAAGTACTCTGTTAGCTGCTGATTGCTACCTGATTGAACAGCGACAGTGACTACCGGATAGTCTCCTGCTGCCGCCAAGCGATTTACTGACGGTGATGTGGTAGTGCATATCGGACACCAAGTTCCCCAAAAGTATATTAACGTTGGCTTATCTTGACTCAGAGCGGCTAGATTAACGGTATGTCCTTGATAATCTGTCATCTGTAACTGTGGATTGGCTGGCATGACGGGCTGTCGCCACCAGTTAACGGCGGTGTAAATGACTAAGAAGACAATGCCGTATAGCACTAAGGTCTTAAGCCATGACCATGCTTTTTGTTTACCAGTCTTTTTAAGCTGCAGTTCAGTATTCATATTATTGGTTTTTATAGGCATAGCGGTTACTTTTTTATACTCAATTTTAGATAAAAATAAACGGCTGAATAGTCAGCCGTATTATTAAAATCTATTATTTAACGATTAGTAAAGTGTGAATCTTTAAGGCTTTTGCGCACGATCTTGTAGGGGCTCACCTTGCAATACACTACCTGAATTCTCGCGAAGTTCGGCACTGCTTAATTTGCTAGTGGGTACTTTAGATTTTTTCTTCCATTTAAGGCTGAATAAATCATCACGGCGATCGAGTAAGTTATGAACTGAACCTTCATTACGCACATGGATAAGCTTGTCCAGATTGACATCGGAGAAAAATACCATTTCAGTATTAGCTGTGGTTTCAGCCATAATAGCGTCATGGGGAAAAGCAAAGTCTGAGGGTGAAAAAACTGACGACTGCGCATACTGAATATCGAGACTCTCTACTTGTGGTAAGTTGCCAACTGAGCCGCAAATCATCACATAACATTCGTTCTCAATAGCTCGTGCTTGAGCACAAATACGTACGCGCAGATAGCCATTCTTAGTATCAGTCCAGAACGGCACGAATAAGATATCCATATCGTCCAGCGCCATTAATCTTGCTAGCTCCGGAAACTCAACATCATAACAAACCAAAATACCAATACGACCGGCATCAGTATCGAATACTTGTACTTTGTCACCGCCTTCAATCACCCAAGCACTACGTTCATGCGGTGTGATATGGATTTTGCGTTGTTCTTCTACAGTACCATCACGACGGCACAGATAGCTGACGTTATATAATACATCTTCATCATCCAGTAACGGCATAGAACCAGTAATCACGTTGACGTTATAACTGACCGCTAAATGCGAGATTTGAATTTTGAACCATTCGGTATAACCGGCTAAGAAACGGATTGCAATGTTCTGATCGGTAGACTCACAAAGACCCATAAGCGGCGCGTTAAAGAACTCAGGTAAGCAAGCAAAGTCAGAGTTATAATCAGCCATAACATCTACGAAGAACTCAACTTGTTGCAGCAGCTCTTCTGGCGACTCGACTTCACGCATCTGCCATTGGATACCGCCGATACGCACCTCAGATTTGCGAGTATTGGGCTTGTAGTCTTGGGGCTCATAATAAATGTTAGACCACTCAAGCAAGGTAGCAAAGCCTTTTGACTGTGCATCATCAGGCAAATAACCAGTCAAAATACGCTTGACGATAAAGCCATTTGATAGCTGAAAAGAGAGCGCTGAGTCATGAATCTCACGACACTCTACAGCATCAATATACTCACCAGGAGTCAACTCTTGATGGTTATAATAATTGGGAATACGGCCCCCAGCTAAGATGGCCCGTAGGTTTAACTGACGACATAACTCTTTACGCGCATCATATAGTCTGCGTCCCAAACGATAGCCGCGATAGTCAGGATCAATCAGGGCGTCAAGGCCATAAATGGCATCACCTAATGGGTTATCTTTGATGATTTCTTTGAGCCCAATCAAGTCATCATAAGTATGCGGGTTGGAGAATCTAGCGTAATCTACTCGTACGGACAGCACGATACCTATCAATTGCTCATGGTCGAATAAAGCAATCTGCCCTTCTGGAAAAGCATCAATTAAAGTATTAATAGTAGTTTTAGACCAAGATCCTCCCAAGTTGGCATAAACTCGATCCATTAATGCCTTTAGTTGTGGATAGTCTTTTTTCTTTATTTCGGCAATGGTTAGATGGAGGTCATCTAGCTTTTCTATTTTACTCATAATGTTTACCGTTCCTAGATTTTATGGCTCTATAAGTTATTGAATACGTTTAATTTAACCGCAATAATAAATGAAATAATTATGTAACAACTGCTATAAATAAATATTAATATATCAATATAAACGCTACACTAACGACTAGTGACAAAAAGCCAACACAGCTATATCCAATAGCTGCAACCACATATTCTTAATACTGATATCTCAGTAAATATTTTAAGTCAACTGATAATAGTTTGCTGTTAGCCTTATCTTTAATGATAATTTTAGCTCTAGCGCAGCTGTCCAGTATCATAGCAAGCAAGATAATTAATAAAAGCCTAACGTAGTAACACTATGCTACAGTTTTGTGAGCTTAAACGACAAGCACATGGTGAACTAGGACTTTTTGTGTTTCTTATGTGTTCGAACCTGAAAATTTCTAGGGTCATATAATATGATTGCATTGCATGTTGATACCGTTAATTCTTTAACAGAGGTGGATGAGTCAGCATTGATTCAACTGGTATATACCAGCAGTCTGACCCTAAAAGGACGCTTGAATACTTCTGTATTCAATGAGGTAGAAGCTCAGGCTAGTACTTATAATAAGCAGCAAGGTATCACTGGTATTTTATGCTATGGCAATGGTCAATTCTTACAGTGCATTGAAGGTAGAAAAGCTGACATACTACGACTACAACAGCGTATTTTTAGTGATGAACGTCATAAAGATACTAAAGTTCTATTAGTAAAAGCCATTGATAGACACAACTTTAGCGATTGGCGTATGCGCCTACTATTTTTAGAGCGCTGGCTTTGGTCTCCTACTACTAAACAGCAGGCAACGCAGCTATCACCATTTTTACCTTTCTCACCACGTAGCTGGACCCCTGAGCAAACTCAGCATTTTTTACAGATTATGCAAGCTTTTGAGAATTCACCGCATATAAAAGCTGCTGGTATTACTTATAATGCGTTAGGCAATATGGTCCGTCATATTGTTGCTCCGCATCAAGCGTTCTTAGTGGTTCAAGGTATTTTAGCGCTGTTAACATTAATTGCCTTACTACTATTATTTTATTAAAAAAGTGCTTTTGGGTAGTAAATTGAGCGGTATCTAAGCTAGAGAATGACGCAAGTATAATGACTTAGCGTCATTTTTTTTATTTAAAAAAGGCACAGCGCTTTTCAGCTTATAGTATTAAGCAGACAAGCCTTGAAGGGTTTTAACACTTGCTACAGATTTTAGAATAATAACCAAACTAAAGCGGGAGATAAGGTTTTGTAACAATAGACATAAAAACCTATCATTAGCAGAACATAGACACTACAATAAATATTCACTTCAATAAATATGTACTTCAATAAATATTATGATTGACTGATCCTTACAATGGCTCACTTAGTTATAAAAAGCTGTCAGACTTAAGGTTTTACCTACTTATACTACTGTTGATATTAGCAAGATCGATCACCTACAAAATAATATATTAATAGTTATATGTTCTAGCTCATAAGTCATCCGCTTTGCTTGTTATTTCCTAATGAAGGTAGTTTTTATACCTAGAGTAACTTATAGGTATGTCTACACCTATTCATTATTCATTCGAACTATCTTTTAGGAAGAATCATTATGCCAGTAGGGGATATTGATATAGAAAGACGGTTACAACAAGTGCCCGATACTGCTTTGATTCAACTGGTCTATGTCAGTAACGCAACATTAAAGACTCGCTTGAATAGCGCGATATCTACTAATATAGAAAAACAGGCTAAGAGCTATAATAAGCAACATGGCATTACAGGTGTTCTCTGTTATGGTAATGGACAATTTTTACAGTGTATTGAAGGCAGTAAGTTAGAGATAGTAGCGCTTGTGCAAAAGATATTTGCTGATAAACGCCATAATGATTTTAGAATACCCTTAGTGCAGCGCATTGATAAGCGCATGTTTAGCGACTGGCGTATGCGCTTATTATTTTTGGAACGTTGGTTATGGTCACTAGCTACCAAGGAGCAAGCAACCAGCCTATCAAGCTACTTGCCATTTACACCCCATAACTGGTCAGCCGAACGGACTGGAAAGTTTTTACAGAATATTAAAGTTTTTGCCACTCAGCCCTATGCCAATACCGCTAGTGTTAGTTACACTGCTTTTGGCAATATGTGTCGCCATATCATTAGGCAGCATCAAGCATTCTTGCTGACTCAAAGTATTTTAATGCTGCTAACAATAAGCGCTTGCATATTCTTCTGGCTATGAGGTTTTGCCTATGACCTTTTATTTATCATCAATGTCCATGTAGCACTGTACCCATAACCAAGCCATGCTTTATTAACTTCTAATAACCTCTATTACATATCGAAAATCTTACCTCTATTCATAATATTGTTGGGATCAAATACTGTTTTGACTGCCTTTAGGTAATCGATCTCTAGCGCACTACGACTATAGTGCAAATAGGGCTTTTTAGTCATACCCACGCCGTGCTCGGCTGATACTGAGCCACCGTATTTTTGCACAGTCTCAAAAACATATTTATTGACTGTCTGACATTCTGCAAAGAATTCATCTTTGCTCATGCTCTCAGGTTTAAGAATATTCAAATGCAGATTACCATCACCGATATGACCGAACCAACAGACCTCAAAATCAGGGTAGTTACTACTAACGATAGCATCGATATCGTTAATGAAGTTAGGAACATGAGTAATAAGTACTGAGACATCGTTCTTGTAAGGGGTAAACACTGAGATGGTCTCAGAAATATACTCGCGTAGCTTCCACAGTTCCGTTGCTTGCGCAATACTTTGGCTCATAACCCCATCAACGACCCAGCCTTGCTCCATACAATGCTCAAATATCGCCATCGCTTTATCCATAATCGGTTCATAAGGCGCTTCAAACTCAATTAAGGTATAAAACTTAGTGCGCGATTCAAATGGCTCTTGTACTTGCCCATGGGCCATTAGTTTATCAATAGCCACATCGTCAAAGAATTCAAATGCAGTCAAATCAATTTCAGCTTGAAAAGCTGAGAGCACGTTCATGACGTCAGTGAAGTTGTCCATACCTAACACCATCACCGTCAACGCTTGTGGTAAACGCTCAAGCTTAATCTGCGCATGAGTCACTAAGCCTAGAGTGCCTTCACTACCGATAAATAGCTGGCGCAGATCATAACCAGTAGCGTTTTTGACCATACCGCGATTGAGTTGTAAGATATCGCCTTTGCCAGTAACTACCGTTAGACCCATAATCCACTGACGAGTCATGCCGTAGCGAATCACTTTGATACCGCCAGCATTAGTGCCAATATTGCCACCCATTTGACTAGAGCCTGCTGAAGCGAAATCAACAGGGTAGTACAAGTCTTTGGATTCGGCGAACTGTTGTAATTGCTGAGTGACCACTCCGGCTTCTATTTCTACTAACCTATCGGCAGGATAAAACTGTCCGATATGATTCATCTTATCCATACTGACCACTATCTCACCATTGGCGGCAACTGCACCAGCTGATAGACCTGTGCGACCACCACTAGGGGTCAGCACTACTTTGTGCTGATTAGCCAGTAGCACGATAGCTTGCACTTGCTCAGTACTCTTTGGAAATACAATAGCCGCTGCCGCAGGTGCAAAATGCTTAGTCCAATCTTTACCCCAATGTTCCAGACTCTGTGCATCGGTTTTGATTTGACTATCATCGAAATGATGGCTGCTAACAAGCGCCTCTAGCACAGCTTGTACAGCAGCAGTGTTGGCAGCTCTAACAGAATCAAGGGTGCCAAGCGTATCGTCCGGATTAGATAATTTGGTCGATTTAGACAGTGTCTCATTGGTATGCGCTTGGTCTGCGGCATGAGTGCGCTCGTGAGCAGGACGGTGGTGCTGGTTCTGTGCTACAGTCATGGTGGTCTCGAATAGGGTAAGGTGGCTATAAAAGGCTAAGACTAAAAGTTAAAAACTGCCGATTGAATGGCTGAAGTTAGCATTAATTAATAGTAATATTATCATAATAGTAACCTAGAGCTATGCAAGCTTGATAGTGATAGATAATATCATTGAATAAAATGGTAACTATTTATTTAGTCCTCTCCTCTAACATCGTGGCTTGAATTTGTGTAAGATGATTAAACCGTTTTTCGTTGCAGGCATGCAACTTATCTATCAGTCAATTATAGGACAGCTTTCACATGGCGCTATCACTACAAAAAGATAAAATTCGCTTCTTATTACTAGAAGGCGTGCACGAGAATGCTCTAAAAATATTAACAAACGCGGGCTACCACAACATTGAGTCTCTTAGTCATGCACTTGATCAAGATGAATTGATAGAGAAGATCAAAGATGCGCATTTTGTAGGTATTCGGTCACGTACTCAGTTAACTCGTGAAGTGCTTGAGCATGCTGATAAACTCATTGGTATTGGTTGCTTCTGTATCGGTACTAACCAAGTTGATTTAGAAGCCGCTCGCCAGATGGGTATTCCAGTCTTCAATGCTCCCTACTCTAATACACGTTCAGTAGCGGAATTAGTATTGGCTGAAGCTATTATGCTGTATCGTGGTATTCCTGAAAAGAGCGCTACGGTTCATCGTGGTGGTTGGGGTAAGTCTGCCAAAAATTCTCATGAAGTACGCGGTAAAACTATCGGTATTGTAGGTTACGGCTCTATCGGCTCGCAGTTATCAGTATTGGCAGAGAGCTTCGGTATGAAGGTCATCTACCAAGATGTAGTGACTAAACTGCCCCTTGGAAATGCTGAACAAGTCGGAAGCTTGGAAGAGTTGTTGGGTAAAGCTGATATCGTCACTCTGCATGTCCCGGATGTGGCAAGCACTCGCTATATGATGAAGGCTGAGCAGTTTGCGCAAATGAAAGACGGTAGTTACTTTATCAACGCGGCACGCGGTACTTGTGTTGAGATTGATGATTTGGCTGCGGCACTCGAGTCAGGCAAGATCTTAGGCGCGGCTATTGATGTATTCCCTAAAGAGCCAAAGTCTGCTGATGAAGAGTTTGAATCCCCACTGCGTAAGTTCGATAATGTGATTTTGACTCCGCATATCGGTGGCTCAACTCAAGAAGCACAAGCCAATATTGGTTTAGAAGTGGCCGAGAAATTCGTTCGCTATTCCGACCAAGGCGATACTGTAACGGCGGTCAACTTCCCAGAAGTATCAATCCCATACAAAGAAGGCACACACCGTCTGCTACATATTCATAAAAACGTACCAGGCGTACTATCACAGATTAACCGCTTGTTCGCTGAAGCGCATATCAACATCTTAGCGCAAAGCTTGATGACTGATGGTGATGTAGGGTATTTGATGATGGATGTGGATTATCAAGATTCTGATGCTGCTCTTGATCAACTCAAAGACGTGGAAGAGACTATTCGTGTACGTATTTTGTTCTAACAGCCGAAACGCTAACAGCAGTTATAGCTATTCCTTAATAGTAGCTAATCAATGCTATCAATAGTTTTAGGTAGTCTAATAAGAAATAGCGGACAGTTCTCAGAATTGTCCGCTATTTTTTTGTGATTTAAGTAGTGCTAATGTTGCCGATGCTACACGCTGTGTACATTTAATCGTATAAGTTAACATAATCTTTATAATAAAGCACGTATGACAACTTATACTACACAGCTGAGTCTATCAATGAACTTACATCTTAGTTTAAGGTAGGGATCATCTATTACATTCAGATTAATCCGCTTTTATTCAATTACTAATTTGATCTACATTTTCGGTCTACGTTATAGACAATCATTACGACTGTTCTATGGGCAAAGTATCCGTTTTTTTAGTACTAGTTTTATAATATAACAATATAAGAATCGAGCAATAGTAAAAGTCTTATAAAGTTATTTTGTTAACTCTACTCTCAATAATTTCAATAACCTAATCAATGATTAAAGGAAGCTTTATGAAAATGAACATAATGAAAGCTGCCGCACTCGGTGGCGTATTAGCTATGACTGCAACGGCTAGCTATGCTGCTGATCAAGATTCTTTTCAGTTATCAAGCCATATCTTAGATATCAGTACTGGTAAACCTGCGACAAATGTCAATGTAAAACTGATGATGCAACAAGCTAACGGTAGCTGGAAATTAATAAATACTCAAAAGACTGGTGACAATGGTCGTATCAGTAATTTCTTGCCGAACGAAGGCGAAATCGATAACGATGGTACTTACAAATTGATTTTTGAGACTACTCCATACTTTTATAACCAAGGTCTAGAAACTTTCTATCCTTATATCGAAGTTAACTTCAATATCAAAGGTAATAACCACTACCATGTGCCAATTACTTTATCTCCATACGGCTATAGCACCTATCGTGGTAGCTAAATCGTAATCTGCTTAGCATAGTTAGTGCATAAAAAAAGAGATGGCCTATTAAGGATCATCTCTTTTTTTATGTTTTTACGTTAACTATTAAGCTTATTTTGCTTTAGCTTTGTTAGCGGCATCAGCTTGACGACGCAACTCAGTTTTAGCCGCTTTACGCTTTTCTATAACTTCAATCACATCGCTGCCGATATGTGCTTCGCCACGCTTTTGCGCTAATTGCATCTGATGCTCACGCTCACGAAAGCGCGCTTTTTGTTCCTCAGTAGCTTTGCCAATACAATGAGGGCAAGACTCGCCTTTGATATAAGCGCTGCTCTGCATCTCTGTTTGGGTAATAGGCATACGACAAGCAAAGCACTGCTCATAGTCACCCTTTTCTAAGTTATGATTGACTGATACTCGATTATCAAAAACAAAGCAGTCGCCTTGCCACATTGACTCTTGTTGTGGTACTTCTTCTAAGTATTTTAGGATACCGCCTTCTAGGTGATAAACCTCATCAAAGCCTTGTTGACGCATGTAGGCAGTAGATTTTTCACAGCGGATACCACCAGTACAGAACATCGCCACTTTTTTATGCTTGCTAGGATCTAGCTCTTTGGCGACGTAGTCGGGGAACTCGCGGAAAGTGTCAGTGTGAGGGTTGACGGCATTTTTAAAAGTGCCGATTTGTACTTCATAATCATTACGAGTATCGATTAAGATAACGTCGGGATCAGATATTAGGGCATTCCAATCGCTTGGCTTTACATAGCGGCCTACTGACTGTAGCGGATCAATATCCTCAACACCCATAGTGACGATTTCTTTTTTGAGCTTCACTTTAGTACGATAAAAAGGTTGCTCGCTCGCATAAGACTCTTTGAAGGTAAAGCTACCAATGGCTTCGATAGTACGCAAGTAAGCAAGTACCTTATCTATACCTTCACGTGTCCCAGAAATCGTACCATTAATGCCTTCAGCGGCAATCAGTAAAGTACCTTTGACATCATTATCGAGCATAGTGTTTAAGATAAGCTCACGGTATTGCTCAAAGTCAGCAAAGCGAGTGAACTTGTAGAGGGCTGCGACGACGATGTTGTTGACTTTACTGTCGTAAACGCTGGCATGGTTTGATGCTTGAGGATCAGTTTGCTCAGTAATACTGCTCAGTTCGGGGCTGCTCATTTATTTCTCCTGCTGGCTAAGTCGTAAACTTAGTGCAATGATTTATTTAAAAAGTTTGATTGGCAAAATGAATAACATCTACTAGATTGTGGAATTAGTAAATGCGCGCGTATTGTAGCAAATTTTAGTTATTTTTGCAGAGGGTTCTGCTTATGGTTTTAAATAGCGGAGGGACTTTTTTATTAGCAAGTATATCAACAGTGTAAAGACTCTAGCTCATAAACTATTAGCGCAAGCTATTAAACCTACTGGTCAATACGGAATTTAAGTGGCTGATATAATTAACATTAGCTAATGAGTTATAAAATATAACTACATAGATTTTTATCGTAAGCCTTGATATATAGGCGATTTTATATTTACAAACTCTAAACAGGCGGCTATGACAACGAGTGTATATTGAATAACATCGTGATAACTCCTCATCCCTTAGCTAGCCCATTCCACTGTAATTTCTTTATATCTGCTGCAAGGCTTTTTAGCTATTGAATACAGACAGAAATTGGTCATTTGTGTAAGGCTCAGTTTGCCCGCAAAAGAGAAAAACTATGACCTATAATCCAGCGGTAACGAAAAGCGTGTTCAAGCCTAAATTTTCATTTATTAAAAAGGCTTTTTTTGCAGGTGCACTCGCCACAGTAGCCTTTGATTTTTTTGGTCTATCAGTAGCGCCTATTCTCGGTTTTGCCCAGCTCTCACCAGTCAAACTGCCTACCTCTATGATTGAGGCTTTGTTTGGCTCCGCTCCGACAGGTATTCCAGAACTGCTGCATTACATCACCGGTTTGATGCTTTACCCAATAGGGTGGATGATTGTGGTACGACCCATTTGGAAAGCGGTGTTGCCCTCACTACATTGGTCAGTTGCCGCTGTGCTTTATGGTATTGTGCTCTGGGTGTTTGCACTGTACGTGGTAGCCCATCTACTTACTGGATTGCCAGCATTTCTTGGTTTTGCAGAAGTTGCTTGGGTAGCCTTGGTTGCGCACGTTATTTATGCAGTAGTTGTAGCGTGGGGTTTAGAGACGCAGCTACTCGGATAGGGATATAAACAGTGATTACTTTTAATAGTGATTGCTGTTTAATAAATGGTGCAGTAACAAGAAATGGTTAGTTCATTGGCTAATGGCAGCTAAAACTGGCTTTTGTGACCGCCTGTTAAACTGCCCAAATAACTAACTTACAAGCACAAAAAATCCAGCACAAAGGCTGGATTTTTATTATAAGCTAACCTATCAAAGGCTTATTTACTTTGAAACCAACGATCGGCTTTGCTACGAGCACTAGCGATATCTGAAGACGATAAGTTCAATGCTAATTGGCCAATTTTGCCACGAGCTTTAGTACGTACTTTTTCGTCCAACATACCATCACGAGCCGCTAAGTCATACCATTTATAGGCATCAACTAAGTTCTTTTGCTTTTCGTCTAATAAGGCCAGAGTATAGCTAGCACGGTTATCGCCGCTCATAGCTGCTTTTTCTAACCAAGTTTTAGCTTGTTGTAAGTTAGGTTTTACCCCTTCACCACGTAAATACATGATTCCTAGGTTAAGCTGAGCAGGAGCAACGCCTTGTTGAGCGGCACGAGTATACCATTCGATGGCTTGCTGAGTGTTTTGGGCAATGCCTTCGCCTTTTTGCAAACGCTTAGCTAAATAAAACTGAGCATGGTCGCTACCTTGAGCAGCACGAGCTGACAGATCAGAGACACTCATTAACTCAAAGCGTGAAGTATCAAGAGGTACGTTTGAGACTAAGTCAGCATTAGCAAAACCAGCACAAGAGAAAAGGGCAGTAAATAAGGCAGCTTTCAATAGTTTCATAGCGACTCCAAAAGTAGGTAATTAATAGGCAAAAAATAAAGCTATACCGTACGAATAATACGGTGATAACTAGTTATCGTTTGCAATATAAACTTGCCTATTTATGATTCGACTAGTATTAGCAGCTTTAGAAACTTACTAAAAATTGCTAGTCATAAAACAGATAAGTAATAGCAAAAGGGGTGCTATTGACAAGATTTAACTAGCTTAACACCCAACGTTACGAAACTCAAATACTAATTACGAGGTTTAACAGTAGTTTTTATCAAATTCTTCCTAATAAAATCATGAAGTTATTAAGTTTTGAAATAAGTGCTGCTATTTCTAAATAGTTACAAAATAATTATAAGGCAGTTAGAAACTACTTACAGTCTAGTAAGAAATACTTGCTAAGAGGGCTAATTTAGCCAAGTTATCACTTATGACGTTTAGTAACTCGATAGATAGCGACATCAGCGAGCAAGTTAGGCGCTTGGCGGATTAGAGCCGTCATTAAAGGCGAATGACCTCTATCTGAATCGCTAACTGCAAAGCGGTTAATAATATCAATATCCTGTTGCGCGCAAAGTTGCTCAAAGTCTTTAAAGGTACATAGATGTATATTGGGGGTGTCGTACCATTCATAAGGTAGTGCCTCCGATACGGGCATCATACCTTTGAGACCTAGATGCAGACGGTTTTGCCAATGAGCAAAATTAGGAAAGGTGATGATAGCCTCGCGCCCCACTCGTAACATATCGAGTAGGAGCTCATCTGGGGCTTTGACCGCTTGTAGCGCTCGTGCCATTACTACCGTATCGAAGCTGTTATCAGCAAAACGTCCCAAACCATCGTTAAGGTCTTGCTCGACGATTGACAGTCCATTAGCAATTGCTTCATTAATCTTATCTTCGTCGATCTCTAGTCCGTAACCGCTAACGCCAAGCTTGTGTTGTAAATGTGCTAGCAGCTCGCCATTACCGCAACCTAAATCCAGCACATGCGACTGAGGGGCAATCCAGCGCTCAGCTAATTGATGATCCATTCTCATGAGCGTGCTCCTGTCAGGGCGGTGTTTGGTGCAGCACTACTAGCTGCGATAAAAGGAGCAGTCAAAAATCCTCTAACGGCGCCCATATAGCGTGGAATATCAAACAAGAACGAATCATGGCCGTGGGGAGCATCGATATTGATATAGCTGACCGGTTTGCCAGTAGCCATTAACGCATTGACGATCTCTTGTGAGCGCTCAGGGGCAAAGCGCCAGTCAGTAGTAAATGACACTACTAGATACTGACATTTAGTATGAGCAAACGCCGCTTTTAGATCGTTGTGTTCATGATGAGTATCAGGGTTTTGCAAGCTAGCTTCATTCGCTTGCGTCATCTCATTGCCACTATTGCTAGCAGCTGCTAAAGAGTCTTCGGCAAGCGCTGACGATTTGGTGACTAATCCGCGAGTTGGGTCGAAGTAATCTAAAGCTTTAGTCATCAGCAGATAAGTGTTGGCATCGAAGTTTTCACTAAAGCGCTCGCCTTGATAACGTAAGTAGCTCTCAACCTGAAACTCGACATCATAGCCATACATGAATTTGCCGGACTTAAGATCGCGACCGAATTTGGCTTTCATCGCATCATCAGTCAGATAAGTAATGTGGCCAACCATCCTTGCTAGAATAAGGCCACGACGAGGATAAGTACCAGCTTGCAAGTATCGTCCTTGTTTAAAGTCAGGATCTGATAGGATCGATTGACGAGCGACTTCATTAAAGCCAATATTCTGTGCCGATAGTTTTGGGGTGCAAGCAATCACTACGCAGCGTTTTAGGCGCTCGGGATAATCAACTGACCATTGCAGCGCTTGCATACCGCCCATAGAGCCACCGACGATCGCGTGCCAAACTTCAATACCTAGACGGTCTGAGAGCATAGCTTGGGTTTTGACCCAGTCCTTGATAGTAATCAAAGGAAAGTCAGGCCCATATACTTGTGGTGCGCTATCTGTTGAATCAACACTGTCAGGGTTGATAGTGGTCGGACCAGTAGAGCCAAAGCAACTGCCGATGTTATTGACACTGACTACATAGAATTTATTAGTGTCTATTGCTTTGTCAGGGCCAATCATATTGTCCCACCAGCCAGCCTTAGTGTCAGCTTCACTGTGGAAGCCGGCAGCATGATGATTGCCTGATAACGCATGACAGATCAAGATCGCATTTGACTTATCATTATTTAGGGTGCCATAAGTTTCGTACACTAAATCAAACGCCGGTAAGGTACGGTTGCACTCTAAGGTCAGCGGTTCAGCGAAATGTAGAGTCTGAGGGGTGACAATGCCGACTGAGCCAGCCGATTCAAGCGAATCATTTAAATCAGCGGATTGTGCCGAATTTGATAAATCAGTGGCATTATTAGGGGTAGAGCGTTCAGTGGCTGTAAACTCACTAGAAGGATCGGGACGTGCTCTCAAAGCTACCTCGCAGACGACAGTCATCAATAAAAGAAAAGTAAAGCACTAGAAAAAGGTGGTGCGTCTATTGTATGGCGATGCGCTAATGAGTACAACCTCTGCGTTAACTGTTTATTTATCAGGATATTTTAATAGTTGATTATTGGCTTTTACCCTGCGGCTGTCAGCGATAAAATGCTACACTAATTACCATTACCTTAAACTGTTTTCTACTATAATCCAGCAAGATAGTTTGTTTATGGTTAATCCTCTACCCTCTAAGAAAATGTGCCTTTATGAAACCTCAATTGCCCCCACGTATCGCTGTCTTATTGATCAATCTTGGTACCCCTGATGAGCCGACTGCGCCAGCCGTAAGACGTTATCTACGTCAGTTTCTGTCAGATCCTCGGGTGATTGAGATACCAAAGTTCTTATGGGCGATTATCCTAAATCTGTTTGTATTGCCTAGCCGCCCCAAGCGAGTAGCGGCTGCTTATGCCAGTATTTGGGATGGTGATTCACCAATGCGTAAAATATTAAATGAGCAAGTGGCACGATTAGAGCCACGATTGGTTAACGAGGCCGCTCCATTTCGCGTGTCTGTACATTCGGCGATGAGCTATGGCAACCCCGGTCTACCTGAGGTCATGGACAAATTGCGTAGCGAAGGTGTTGATCACTTTGTGATGTTACCGGTGTTTCCACAGTATTCAGCGACCTCAACAGGCGCAGTCTATGATGCCATAACTAAGTGGACACTTAAGCAGCGTAATTTGCCCAATATCACTATCGTAAAAGACTATTTCGCCCATCCTCTTTATATCAAGGCTTTAGCAGATAGTATTCGTCGCTTCCAAGCTAAGCACGGTAAGCCTGAGAAGTTGATGTTTAGTTTTCATGGTATTCCGCAGCCTTATATGGATAAAGGTGATCCCTATCCTAGACGTTGTAAATGTACGGCTGCTCAAGTAGCACATGAGCTGGGCTTAAACGAAGATGAGTGGATTATCAGTTTCCAATCACGCTTTGGTAAGCAAGAGTGGGTCAAACCTTATACTGATGTGGTATTGGATGAGTGGGCGAAGTCTGGAGTGAAGTCAGTGCAAATTCTCAGTCCAGCATTCTCAGCGGATTGTCTAGAGACTCTAGAAGAATTAGCGATTGAAAACCGTGAGAACTTCATTGAAGCGGGCGGCGAGGAATATCATTATATTCCTGCACTTAACTTCGATGAGGCGCACATAGATTTATTAGAAGCGATGTCGGCACCCTTAGTCAAAGGCTGGGCAGGCACGTTAGATGGCTGGGCTTAGATAAAATAAAATAAACTAGACTAGCTAAAGTACCGGACACTATGTTCGGTATTTTTCAGCTCATTACTTATCGTGTTTACGCTAGGATTGGGTCTGCTAGTAGTCGTTCCCGTAGCAATGATTACTTACTATACTAGCTACCGCAGTGTTTGGACGGATCAACCATTATCGGTGGCCTAAATTAGTATAAAAACTGATTTAGTTTAAACACTAGCTATAAAAAAGCCTACTTATCATCAGGATAAAAGTAGGCTTATTTTATACTAGCTTCATTATGATTTATAAATCATCGCCATTAGTCATTTCAGCAGCTTCTTTGTCAGCGATATCGACAATGTCAGGATAATTGTCATTATCCAAATTATCCTCTACTAATAGCTCATCAATACGCGACTCATCAATATTCTGTCGATGCATTGGAGTCAGGCCTTGAGTCGCACCACTACCAGCTTGCGAGTTATCAAAACCAGTATTGTCATCAATCATCTCGTCATTATCAATAGTATGCAGCATGTCATTGTCTAAATCGATTAGTTGGTCATCACGATCCATATCGCTACTTTTGTGACTGGCGATTTCATTCATCTCATCAGCAAGAGGTTGCTTTGAGTTATCCATAAGTAATTCCTTATTAGTGAGCTGATTTTTTATAGCCTATTGTTAGCGCTTGTTTCATAGTAGTAATACCTTATTTGCTAGTGTGCAACGTTAAAACAGTCACTGCTAGTAGTAAGCTGTGAAAAGATGTGCAAACAATGTAAGGTAGCTACTATTTTTAATTATAATTTTAACTATGACTCTAACAAGAAAAACGGCTACCAATGTTTGATAGCCGCCTGTTTAGTATAAGTTTATTGTAAGCTAAAGACTTACTTAGTACCAATTCTACTGTTAACAAAGCGCATGATTGGATCTGGTGCGACTTGTGAGGCCTTTTGCAATACCTTTGCTGGCAAGCCGATAGGGTAATGGGTAGCTTTTAGCTTGCGATTCGCACAAGTGCTCAGTTTAGCTAGCTTTTTTGCCACATCTTCTACAGTTAAGTTAATGCCGAGACGATCGATACTAGTCACGCTAATATCTTTAGTCATATCAGACTTAACCCATAAAGGCATCACATCGATCACCTTGATACCCAGCTCAGCATATTCAATGTTTAGCCCTTCAGTGAGACCGCGCACAAAGAACTTACTGGCGGCATAAGGGGCAACTTCAGACTGACCATAGATAGCAGAAGCCGAAGATAGATTGATAATCTTACCTTGTTTGCTATCGGCCAAATGTGGCGCTAGTTTATGACAGCCGATCAATACTCCTTTACAGTTAATATCGATTAACGACAGCTGTTTATCCAAATTAGTGCTTGGCAAGGTACCGCTAACTAGCACGCCAGCGTTATTAATCAGCGTATCTATACCGCCAAGATTATTAACCATATGCTCGATAGCCGTATCCCAAGACTCGGGATCAGTCACATCGAGATGACCCTGTACAATGCGCTTAGCTTTTAGGGCTTTTTTAAAGGCTTTATCGGTAACTGCACGCTCAAGCTCAGCGGTATCAATATCAAAAAGACCGACGCTATGACCTTTGGCAGCTAGACGTTTAGCGGTCGCTAAGCCGATACCACGTGATGCACCTGTTATTAGAATGTTCATAATGCTCTACTTATTATTGAAGATTGAATAGTATTAGGGGATTGCCTTCAGCATAGCAAATTATCATACCTATATAGCTATGTATTAGGGGATATAAGTAAGCAAATATTGCTTACTATTAACGCAGTTACTGTAGTAGCAATAATAGTAGCTGGCTAATAAACCTACAGTTAACTAGCTGTTTTGTTCTGACAGGTGTATTTTAGCTATGGCTATGTTTAGTGCGCCTCATCCCAGTTCTGTCCAATATCAGTCTCAACTAATAAAGGCACGGCAAAATCAACATCCCAGCCCTTATTCTTCGCTGTTACTGCCAGCACTTCTTGCATCGCATCTTTGACTAGCTGGCTGATCTCATCAGCTTTATCAGCATCGACTTCGAACACTAGCTCATCATGTACTTGTAATAACATCTTAGCATTGGCTTTAGGTAATACTTTATCTACCGCAATCATCGCCAGCTTGATCAAATCAGCCGCTGAGCCTTGTAGTGGGGCGTTAATAGCGGCACGTTCGGCACCTTGCTTAACCATACGGTTACTATGATGGATATCAGGGGTGTATAGTTTGCGGCCTAATATAGTCTCAATATAGCCTCGCTCATGAGCGCTAGCCCGGGTATCTATCATATATTTTTTGATACTAGGATAACGGTTGAAATACATATCGATATAGTCTTGCGCCTCACCGCGGCTCATTTGTAATTGCTTGGCGAGGCCAAAGGCACTCATACCATACAATAGGCCAAAGTTAATGGCTTTAGCATTGCGGCGTTCAGTAGCAGTGACCTCATCAATCGCTTTGCCTAATACTTCAGCGGCAGTAGCTGTATGAATATCCAAACCTTCATTAAAGGCACGAGTTAAATTCTCATCGCCGGAGAAATGAGCCATCAGGCGCAGCTCAATTTGTGAGTAATCCGCTGCCAATATGACGCGGCCTGCGGGTGCAATAAAGGCTTGGCGAATAAGGCGGCCAGTTGCGGTACGAATAGGAATATTCTGTAAATTGGGATCAGTAGATGACAGTCTACCCGTACTAGTCAATGCTTGATGGTAGCTAGTATGTACGCGATCAGTCTCGCTATCGGCAACCGCATCGAGGGCATCGGTATAAGTGCTTTTTAGCTTCGATAGACTGCGATACTCCAACACAATATCGACTAGAGGATGGTCAATTTTAGATAATACGGCTTCGCCAGTAGAGTACTGACCTGACTTAGTCTTCTTACCACCACTAACGCCAAGCTTATCAAACAACATCTCGCCGAGCTGCTTAGGTGAGCCTAAGTTAAACTCTGCATCAGCCACTTGGTAAGCTTGCGCCTCTAAAGCGATAATTTGTTCATCAAAGCGCTTTGAGAGCTCATTTAAGAAAGGACGCTTAATTAAGATACCTTCAGCTTCCATTTGGCAAAGGATCTCAGCAGTTGGAATTTCTAACTCATGCAGTAGTTTAGTATTGTTAGCGTCCTCGGCTAACTTGTTACTAAACACCTCAAATAGCTGGTAAGTAATATCAGCATCTTCACAAGCATAATCACTAGCTATATCGATAGCGACTTGATCAAAGGTTACTTGCTTAGCGCCTTTGCCAGCGACATCTTCATAACTGATAGTCTGAGTCTGTAGGTAGTAGCGGGCTAAGTCATCCATACCATGACGAGTAATCGCCGCATTAATGACGTAGCTGGCGAGCATAGTGTCCATTGCCCAGTTATTTTTATCACTACCTTTATGACTGCTTTGATGAATCTTGCCAACTAAGTCTATATCGTAATGACTTAAAATATGAGCATCATACTTGAGATGCTGACCAATTTTGCCAATGTTAGCGTTTTGTAAGATAGGTTTTAGGCGGGCTAATACTGTATCACGATCAAGCTGTTTGGCTATTAATTCATCACCCTCTAAGCTATGCGTGAGCGGGATATAGTAGGCTTCATGCGCTCGCATGGCGAAAGATAAGCCAACGATTTGCGCTTTACGCCAATAGACACTAGTAGTCTCAGTATCGATAACGAAGTGCGGCGCAGCTTCTAATTGCGCCACTAAGCTGTCAAAAGCTGGCATGTCTAAAATAGTATGCCAAGCTTTATCTTGGTTACCACTGTTTTTAACATTATCAATCTGTATCGATTGCATTGCTTTGGCAACTTGCGCTTGTGATTCAGCGTTAGCTTGACTGTCTGCTACACTTTGCGAGCCATGCTCATTAGCGTTGGCGGGATGGTTTGGATGATCGAGAGAGGCGAGCTCATTTCTAAACTCAAGCTCATGGTAGAGCTCACGTAATTCATCGATATGAGCTGAAGGGTCAGTATTTATTTTTAAATCGTTCCAGTCTTGACCAATATCTAAGTCGGTGACGATAGTAGCCAGCTTTGCATTGAAAGGAATATCATCAGCGTTCTCAATCAAACCTTTTGCACCGCGACCTTTGATAAAACCAATATGCTTTAACATATTGTCAATATCGCCATATTCAACTAGTAAATCTTTGGCAGTCTTTTTACCGATGCCAGGGACGCCTTTAATACCGTCAGAGGCATCACCCATTAAGGTTAAAAAATCAATCATTTGACTAGGCTTGATACCGAATTTTTCGATGACCGCTTGGGTGTCTGTTACTTTACCTGTAAAGCTGTCTTCCAATATGACGCAGTCATTGACCAATTGCATCATATCTTTGTCGCCAGTAGAGATCACCACATGATGACCTTGTTGCACCGCACGATGAGCCAGAGTACCGATGATATCGTCAGCTTCTGCGCCTTCAATGCGTAACAGGGGCAAGCCTAATGCCGTCACTAAACGATGGATATAAGGAATCTGTTCTACTAACTCTATATCGATAGGGGGACGAGCAGCCTTGTAATCAGCAGACATATGATGGCGAAAAGTCGGCGACTTAGTATCGAAGCAGACCGCCATATGGGTCGGGTGATAACGGCGCATCAGCTTTAGCAAGGCGTTGAGGGTGCCACGGATAGCATTAGTGATCAGTCCTTGCGAGGTTTGCATAGTTTTTGGCAAGGCATGATAAGTACGAAACAGATAATAAGACCCATCCACTAAGATAAAGGGCGGTTGGTTTTTGTCCACGTGACTAGTAGACATAGTCGCGACATTGGGCATAGTATCGAAGTTTGGCAAGGCTTTAGGATCGAGCGCTTGATGTGAGTTGTGGTTGCGGTCGTCCATTTTGTCAGTCGTGTGCTCAGTCATAAAGGTCACTTATTATTAGGTATCAGATAAAGTAAGTATCAGATAAAAAGATGTCTCTATTATAACCATAAAATCAGTAGTTGCCGAACTTCTCAATAGTTACGATGTGTCTATTAAGGAGCTACCCCCATAAAAGATATGCCCATAAAAAAAGAACCCAGTGCTGACTGGATTCTTTTTTTAAATATAGCAGGTATGCTAATACTTTTATAGTTCTATTATGCTATTAACAGGTTATAAATGAGAACGACTACTTCACTTCAGAAGTGACTTCGCTATCGATATTACCATGGGTAGCTTTAGAATATGGGCAGACCTCATTGGCTTTTTCGACCAGTTTTTGGAACTCTTCCGCTGATAGCTCTGTGTTTTCAGCGCTAACATGAATTTTTACCGCTAATTGATAGTCGTGGCCTTCACCTTGTAGTAAATCTACTGAAACTTCAGTGGTAGAATCAAATTTAGCTTTTTCCATGCCTTTAACAGCCGCAAGCGCTCCATCAAAACAAGCGGCATAACCCATTGCAAATAGTTGCTCTGGATTATTGCCCTCTTTACCAGATCCTGGTGCGACCATGTTGATAATCAGATCACTGTCTTGCAGACTAGCTTTACCTGTACGACCACCAGTAACCGTTCCTTTGGTAGAATATAATGTTTTCATGATATGTCCTTTTATATGAGTTTATTGTTGTAAATAGGCTTTAGTTAAAACTTAATATATTATCTGCGTTTAATGAATAACAGTAGAATACATTGCTAAGAATAGCAAACCCTTGTCATCACACTATGTAGGCGTGGTAACTCTAGGCTACTAATTTGTAAGTGTGCTGTAGAATAAATCTTTAATAATCGCAAAAAATAATCAGCCAAGCCTTATATGCAAGTGCTACCACTACTAGGATAAGCTCAAAAATTCCCATATAAAGGCATTAAATACTAACTTTATAGAGCCTTGAAGGTAAGGCTTTTTTGTCTTATATTGATAAGGTTGTGTGGCTACTAGAACCATTAAGATAGTTGGCAAAAATAGCATGTTAAGCATAAATCCGCTACAATACGCCCACTAAAATCTATCCTATTTATTATTAAACTCTTTATTAAATATTGCTATTTCCTTTTGAAATTTAACCATAAGTTACCGATTATGAGCGCAGACAATAACATCTCTCCAGCTAAGCTTGCCCGCGAGGTTGCTAAACGCCGTACTTTTGCGATTATCTCGCATCCTGATGCTGGTAAGACCACCATGACCGAAAAGCTCCTATTATGGGGTCAAGCTATTCAGGTGGCAGGCGAAGTCAAAGGTCGTAAGACTGACCGTCATGCGACTTCTGACTGGATGAGTATGGAGCAAGAGCGTGGTATCTCTATTACTACCTCAGTGATGCAGTTCCCTTATCAAGATAGTATGGTTAACCTGCTAGATACGCCCGGTCACGCCGATTTCAGTGAAGATACTTATCGTACTCTAACTGCCGTCGATAGTGCATTGATGATGGTCGATGGGGCAAAAGGTGTTGAAGAACGAACCATCAAATTGATGGAAGTGTGTCGGATGCGTGATACGCCTATCATCTCCTTCGTCAATAAGCTGGATCGACAGATTCGTGAGCCCCTTGAGCTATTAAGTGAGATTGAATCAGTATTGAAGATTAAATGTATTCCACTGACTTGGCCTATAGGTATGGGACAGGATTTCATTGGGGTTTATCATTTAACGGAAAACAAAACCTACCTTTATGAAAAAGGCCATGGCGGTGATCTCACCGTAGCGCAGACTCGTGATGGTTATGACTATCCTGACATTCGCGAGCGCTTAGGGGCATTGATGTTTGCCTCCTTTGAAGAGTCGTTAGAGCTAGTACAAATGGCGCTAGAAGATTTCAGTGTCGAGTCGTTCTTAGCGGGTGAGATGACGCCAGTGTTGTTCGGTACGGCCTTAGGTAACTTCGGGGTCAATATGGTACTTGATACTTTAGTTAAGTATGCGCCGCCACCAAAAGCGCATCCCACTGAGGAGCGTGAGGTTAAGGCCACTGAAACGGCATTTACTGGCTTTGTGTTTAAAATTCAGGCCAATATGGACCCTCGTCATCGTGACCGTATAGCGTTTTTACGTGTTTGCTCAGGTAAATACGAAAAAGGTATGAAACTACAGCATGTGCGTCTAAATAAAAGCGTGCGTATTGCCGATGCTCTAACTTTTTTGGCTGGTGATCGTGAGGCTTTAGAAGAGGCTTATCCTGGTGATATTATTGGTCTGCATAATCACGGTACTATCTCTATCGGTGACAGCTTTACTGAAGGGGAAGAGCTGAACTTCACCGGTATTCCACATTTTGCTCCTGAGCTTTTTCGTCGAGTGGTCTTACGTGATCCACTGAAGTCAAAAGCCCTACAAAAAGGCTTACAGCAGCTGAGCGAGGAGGGCGCTACCCAAGTATTTATGCCACAGATCAATAACGATTTAGTCTTAGGTGCAGTTGGGGTACTACAGTTCGAAGTAGTAGCTCACCGACTAAAAGAAGAGTACAAAGTACAATGTACTTTTGAGCCAGTATCTATTGCTACGGTACGTTGGATTCATTGTGACGATGAAGTGGCATTAGCGAAATTCAAACGCAAAGCTCATGACCAGTTATCGATTGATGGTGGTGGTTATCTAACCTATCTAGCCCCATCAAGAGTGAATCTGCAGCTGATGCAAGAGCGCTATCCAGAAGTGACTTTTAGTAATACTCGTGAGCACTAATATTTAGTAATGATCAGTATAAAAAAAGACACGTTTATCGTGTCTTTTTTATGGGTTTAAATAATTATTCTAGTAAGTTCGGGGGTTATAGAAATTGGCCATATTAATGAGGATATGAGTAGCTAATTTTTTAGATCACAAGCTAGTGTAAGTCATTTGGTCATTTGGTCATTTGGTCATTTGGTCATTTGGTTATTATAGTTAGCTAGAAGTTACAGTATAAATTGTTGATTTAGAACTTAGTTTCTAGTGGTTCGCCTTAGGTACTTGTTGCGATTAACTCGAAAGTTTTATGATTTGAGTCAGCCTCTTGTAGGCTCAATTCAGATAAGCGGCCTTAGCTATTCAAAAAAGGATTACTGCTGTGGTTGCCTTCTGAGTAAATAACCACTGTTTTAATGTGCTTAAAATCAGCTACTAGACAGAATATAAAATTACCAGATAGCCTAGATAAAGGACATATAGCCCGATACCAAAAGCTAAAACAAGCAAAGCTATCAACGAAAACAAAGCTATGTTACTAGTCTTCTTCATTTTATCTATCCTTCAAATTGAGCCGAATAGATTTTTATTTTTACATCTTATAAGTTTTTATTTTTGCTAAATTTCTTTAGGGAGTGGCTCTAGATATATGGTCTCGACCGTTGACTACCTTTAGCTTTATAGCGGTAAGTATTAGCAGCAAATGATCTACTTGCTACTGTTATTCATAACTTTAGTCTGACTCTATTAATAGTAAAAAATCTTAACTATCAAAATATTTATTTTTAGGTATTATCACATTTTTTTGTGTAATCACTTATTTCTAGAGAGTAGATCAGCTATGTTTGAATTTGATTTGAGCTTAAAACTGTTAGGGTATCACTTTATTCAATTAGGAATTGCCTTTGTCCTTTCACTACCGATTGCTCTTAATCGTGAAATGAAAGATAAAGGTGCAGGACTGAGAACCTTTCCATTAGTGAGTATTGCATCCTGCGCTTTCATGCTAGTTGCTGTAGATATCTATCATGGATCGGAGCCTGAAGCGAGAATCATGTATGCGATTATTACGGGTATGGGCTTTATCGGTGGCGGTGCTATTTTTAAAGGTGACAATACTGTAAAAGGTACTGCGACGGCCGCAAGTTTATGGAATACCGCAGCTATTGGAATATCAGTGGCCTATGGGCGTTATGAAATAGCAATAATATTATCAGTTGTCAACTTTCTAATACTTCAGTTTTCAGAACCATTTAAGGCAAAAAATAAGCTGTAGTAGGTTTTCTTATGGATTTCAGTGAAAATGCCGTTATAGAAACAAACACGATTTTCTAGTGAGGATTCGTTTAAAGGTCTTATCATATTAGGGTATAGCTACACCGAACCAATCGAGCTTCTTCACTGGTTCGGTTCCCTAGTGAGGACTCGAATCTTAAGCTGTAGGCTAATAATATCAACGTTTCAAATAGATGAGTTGTTCTTAATGCACTTTATGGTGTACTTAACATATATATTCTATTCGTGATCGGCGCACTATACAGGCATTAATGACTATAAAATCGATATCCTGAGCCATTATGATAAAGCTGTCTGATTAGGGGCTTTCATGTTGATTTCTACAGTTATTCAGCATAGCTCATCGCCTAACATCTCCCTCTCAAAAAGACAAAAGAATGATATATAGGGCCTGTTCCCAATTTCAAAATTGGTAATAAACACAATATAAATTACAGTCAAACGGGATAAACAGTATAAATAATATTGAGCTATGAATCAGACATTCAGACGTTTTTGGCTCATCTATATATTATCGTTTGAATTGGGAACATACCTTAGATAAAATTTTTCTAAGATAAAGTTTCATTATTTTTTATGATAAACCCCACTGCCATTCTCTACTTCTACGCATATCTGCAAATCGACTCGTTCGGATTGTTTCTCACTTAACTCCACTTCTATGGTTGTTACCAGCAGTTCTGCCAACTGATTACAGATGTCCAAACTACGGCCTGTCATTATTTTTAGATTTGCATAAATAAAGCCGTTTGTTTGCTCGTCATCTTCAAGGCCCACTAAAAACGTATCGATAGGTATCATACGGGCCTTAATATCCGTTGGCTTACCAAAATGCCCACTATCCCAGAGCACCTTATTCAAGGATTTAAGTAATGATTCTTTATGAGTAATGCTGACATTAGGTGTCGCTTGAATGGTTAAATGTGGCATAAATATATCCTTTTGAGTATGAGTGAGAAGTACGTCTAAAAAAATATCATCTAAACTAACGCCCTTCTACCAGTTTGAATTAATAGGACGCCACCGATAATTGATATTAAGGCTATGATCTCTAAAATGGTGATATCCTCTCCAACTATGGCACCAATAATAACAGCAACGACTGGCGCAATATAAGTAGCACCAGCAGCCTTCACAGAACCTAACTTTTCAATAATAAAATAATAGATAAGATAGGCTGCTCCTGTTCCTAATACTCCAAGTCCAAGCACCATTCCCCACATCGCCTGAGTGTTCGTTGCTACATTAGTAATACCCTCAAAATCGATCAGTATTGATAGCGTTATAACAGCTATACCCGTCTGCCAAGTTGCCAAAGCAAGGGGTGGCAGCTTCAAAGGAGACAAAAAACGACGTGCATATACAAATGACGCACCAACACTCAGAGATCCTGCTAACATCCATAATACGCCTATTAGAGAAACACCCATTGCTCCTTGCCAAGGGCGTGCACTTAACGCAATACCAGCAAACCCTAAAGCAACTCCTAGAGCCATTTGCTTAGTCGGTCGTTCTTCTGGCAAGAATAATGCAGCACCTAAAAAGGTAAAAATGGGAATTGAACCACTCAGTAATCCTGCGATACTACTCGGTAATAGCGCAGTGCCTGCAACAAACCCATAGTAGTAAAATGAGGTTGCGAGCACTGACATCACTATAAAATGCGGTATGTGAGGAAACTGATCACGAGTAATGACCTTACTACGCCATGCAATTAGTGCTAACGGCAAAAAGCCGAAAAGTACTCGTAAAAATACAGTTTGAGCGGGTGAAATTAAGACCGTAGCCCATTTCATAAAAATGAAATTTGACCCCCAAATCACACCCAGTAAAATAAGCGCTGCATATACTCTAAACATAAAAGTCACCTTAAAAACTCGAAAGCTATCTAAGTAGCTAGACGGCAATTTGCCTCGCTTGTGAGGTAGAACAAACTCCCATCAACAGGTATCTACTTAATAAGCATAAAGCCGATGAAAAGTAGGTTTTATATCGCTCATAGATGAGACTATGGCTTTATGACAACTATGTTGAAGAAGTTTATGAGCTGGAGTAGCATCTCTGTTTGATCTACTGCTGCAATAGGAATAAGTTTTTCTACAGTCACTCTCTACTTCATTAGCTATCATTCATTTATTATAATCAGTAGAAGCGAATACCTTGCATCATATTAAAAGATGCTAGACTATAGAAAATCTATTGTATAGAAGACTGGTATGTCAGATTATCATCGCCCACTGCCGCCGTTAAATGCATTGCGTGCATTTGAAGCTGCTGGTCGTAAGTTAAGTTTTCGTGCAGCAGCTGATGAGCTTTTTGTGACTCAAGGGGCAGTTGCTCAGCAAGTTCGTATATTAGAAGAGCACATTGGTTTTCCTTTATTCCAAAGGTTACCAAGAGGCGTTGCACTTACAAGCCAAGGAGGCGTTTATTTTGCAGAGATAACACGGGCTTTTGACACTATAAGTAAGGCAACAGTACAACTGCTTAAGGAGCCTGAAGTTGTCACTATTAGTGTGACACCTGCGTTTGCAACTAAAATCTTGTTGCCTCAACTATCTGTCTTAATGACGGCGATTCCTGGTATCGACTTGCGTACGGTAGCGACTGAATCTATTGCAGATTTTGACCGTGATCAAGTAGATATTGCTGTACGCCTCACTCATCTGCCATTCCCTACATTGTTTGAGACGCAGCGGCTATTCAAACAAAAGCTTGTACCAGTGGCAAGCCCTCATCTTATTGGTAATATTGCACTTCCTATGTCACTCAAGAATTTACGTGATATGCCATTGCTGCACGATTCGCACAATCATTGGCCACGCTTCTTTGGGAGCACAGGTAAGTTGCCGGGTGCAGTATTTAACCAAACGGCACTTGCTTTAGATGCTGCTTTAGCTGGTCAGGGCGTTGCTATTGCCTGTCAGGCTTTTGTGCAAGCGGACTTAACTGCGGGTCGATTGGTTCAAGTCAGTGATTCGAATTTGATAGTAGAACCAGACTATTATCTCGTCCGAAAACGAGTAAATACGTCGAGGAATAATGTAGATGCGGTATGGAATTGGTGTATTGAAAATTTAGTTACTACTGAAATCTCTTAGCTCTAATTAAAACTAAAATGATTATGAGCGATGCTACCACCTTCATAGCCATTAAAATTATATTTGATCTCAGTAGTTTGATACCTGTATAGCGCTCCGATCATGTTCCCACAATAGAGTTTATGACATTGGATATTAGAAGTCAGTTTTCACTGGTTTCTCTGAGGTATACCCCAAGGGAACCAGCTATTTCACCCCAAAAACCTATTAATAAACCACTTAAAACAGACTGCTATAGTGGAACTACTCAAATTAGAATATTAGAGGTAGTATCAGCTTGGCGCTAATTAGACAGTAAGGATTAAGTCTCGACTCTCAGTATTAATAATCTTAAGGTTATCACCGTATTAGCAGTTAGCATCACTCACAAGGTAGGAGCACAATAGCTATTTACTGCATAAACCCATGAAATCGCCTCAACTCAAACACTGGCATATAGCGCTGAGCGCACTACCAGCTATCAACACATTTCAAACAAAGATTTATTTATAGGTAGGCTATGATTATAAGAACTAAGCAAGCTATTTATTAATCAATTCACTAGTAGAGTTTACAATGTCATTTAATCTATTGCTTAATAATCATAAGACAAACGCTGGCTTTTTCAAAAGCTGTTTATTAGCGTCTATTATGGGATGCTTTTCATTACTTAGCCTCTCTGCCAACGCTAGCACTCTTATTAGCAGCACAGAATATATTGATTATGAGCTGCCTAAGACTGTCCAAGATCAATGCTATAAAAAAAGTAACTGCCCAGAGATTGAGGTTAAATATCTTAAGACTAATCATGATTGGATCAATAACATAGTTAACGCTCGTATTAATAATTTGGTCATCAATAGTAAGCCTAGTGAGTCGCCAGTCAATAAATCGACTACTATAAAAGCGGCAAAGTTAGCTATCGATGACTTTGCCCGGTCGCAGTTTAAAGATATGCCAGCTGATAGCTCAGGGTCTTATAGCTTACTGGTTAAGCCTGAGTACTTAGGTCATGTACAGCAGGGTGATGTACAGCAGGGTGATGTACAGCAGGGTCATGTACAGCAAAGTAGTACAAAGTCGACCCAAACTGAAGATTTTGAGCTGTTTGAGATCAACTCTTATGTTTTCACTGGTGGTGCTCATGGCATGCCGCTTAGCGAGTACTTAATATTCGATGTTAATAGTAAAAAGCAAGTAACACTGGCAGACATGCTGCAACCAGGTAAGCAATCACGCTTTAAAGCGCTGGCTTATCAGGCCTATAAAGAGTGGGTTAAAACAGTTGATGAAGATGTCAGTAACTATGAAAAAAACTGGCCTTTTACTCTGAGTGATAATGTGACTCTAACAGATAAAGGGATTAATATTCGCTATCAGCATTATGATATCGGCCCTTATGCTTATGGTATGCCAGTACTGAGCATTCCTTATGCTAAGCTTAGCGGCATCATTAAACCTAGTTTTTTAGCAAAATAATAAGGCGCCACAAAAGCTATCGATAAACCGTTACAGGGTAGTTAAAAACATTTAAAAGTTAAATCAAAATCAAGGAGCAAGACAATGAGTGATCAATTGGGTCAACAGGATTCATCGAATAGCGATAAACAAGGTTTAAACTGGCAGCTAAATGCGCTGACCGAAGCGCTTGGTAACTTAACATTAACCGTTACTGATAGCTTGTCAATTGGCCGTGGCACCGATAATGATGTGGTGCTGGGCAGTAAAGAAGTATCGCGTAACCATGCCCTACTCAGCGTGTTAAATGGCGAGTTATATGTTAAAGATTTAGCCTCATCTAACGGCACTTTCATCAATGATGAACGTATCGAAAGTAATCAGTCCACGTCGGTGCAAGTCAACGATACTCTAGGCTTTGCTAGCTTTAGTTTTAAAGTGACAACCCCAGCAGCTGGTATGGTTAGCGAGTCTAATTTGCTCACTGGGTCAGATGGGGTTAATGAAGCTGATCTAGTTACTGAGTCTAATATAGTTACTGAAGCTGATGCGGTTAGTGAAGACGATTTATTTAATGAAGTCGATGTAGTTAGTGAAGCTTATGTAGATGCTGATGCTAGTATTAATACTGTCACTGATGTTAATACTGTTACTGATGTTAATACTGTTACTGATGTTAATAGCGTTGAGACAGTCAACAGCAACGACACTTATAACGATATAGAAAAGCTATCGGCTGGAACGGCGAGCACTGCAATAACGGACACTATCACTACTCCAGTAATAGAGCCAGCCACAGTAGAGCCAAGTGTAGTTGAAGAGACGGTATTAGAAAACTATGCGTTAGCCACTGACACTGCTGAACCAGTTAGCACTGAGGAAGTTAGTGAGCACTCATTAGTTCAGCAACCGATAGTTGAACCACCTTTAGTGACTCCATCGACAGATCCAGTAGTCAAATCGACTATGATAGCCGAGGTATTGGCCTCAGCAGCTATGCCGAGCTTGGCTACTGAACAAGAAAAAGTGCTTGCCGATGAGATGCCTAAACAGCCCTTAGCGGCAGCGTTGCCAGTCAAAGAGCCTGTGGTTAGCGAACCTATTATCAGTGAGCCTATGACTAGCGAGGCGGTAAACAGTGCAGCAGTGAGCGATGAGCCGCTTATCCATGAGCCAGACGCTTATCAACAGCCTGTGGTTAGTCCTGAGCATGACAAGACTACCACCACCGCACTGCAAGAAGAAGCCGATCCAGATGTATTGCGAGCGAAACAAGCGGCAACTGGGCAGTTCTCAGGGACCGCTAATTTAGGCCAAGGTCGCGACTTAGGTACCCAAGGCAACAATGCTATGGATCAAGCTTTGGATAACTCAGCCAATGGCGCGCATTCAGACAAAAAGCCTAGTGGCACTTGGTTTATTTGGGTATTTATTGCGATTATCATTGTGGGATTAGCCTTATGGCTGTTCAATATGGGCGGTGCGTAACTTTCTTATCCTATAGCTCTGTTCAATGAATAACCGCTAGTAAGGAGTACTGCAGTAGCGACTGAATACCTGCTATTGTGGCCTTAGCCTAGCTCGTATATAAAAGTGTCTCTAGAGTGCAGTAAAGGCGTTTATTCGACTACTTCTGAACTCTTAAGACACTATTAATAGCTCGGCAAACGCAGGCCTACTTTAAATACCGTCTAGTAACCCTCATTACTTATAAAGCTCGCTAGTTTTGCTATACTGGCGGGCTTAACTATGTCACATACTTTATGCCCTAATAGCCTATTTTAATTTGTATTCAAGCCTTCGTTATAGCGTGTCACGCTTATATCTTATAAATGTAGTGTCAAGAGACTGTCGATTATGATGACCTTTGAAGAATATCAAGCCTTTAAACATGGAGGCTATAGCCATGTTCCCTTAGTGAAGAAACGATTAATGGATGCTCAAACACCCGTTTCTGTGTTCTCTAAAGTGCGAGACTTGAGCGGCTCAGCTTATCTGTTTGAGTCAGTAGTAGGCGGGGAGCGTTGGGCACGATATTCGATGATTGGCTTAGGTAGTGATCTAATCTTGCAGTACGCTGATGGCATCATGACTATCAAAAAAGATGACCAAATCGATAGCGATGCAGTAGCAGATCCTTTTGATTATATTCGTCAGCTTATGAAGCAGTATAAGATGCCGACAGAAGATGAAGTGGCTGCTTTACCTAGTTTTAGTGGCGGCTTAGTCGGCTATTTTGGTTACGACATGGTCAGAGTAATTGAGCCTAGTGTGGGCCTATCTAATGCCCCGAATACTATGTCATTACCCGACATGTGGTTGATGCTATCGATGAGTGTGATTGTTTTCGACAACTTAGAAAACACGCTATCTATCATCGTTTATGCTGATTGTAATACTGAGGACGGCTACGGCACCGCTATCCGTGAGTTAGAAAAAATAGAAGATAAATTAGCAGAAATGCCGGATTTGAATGCGCCAATTATGCCTACACCAAAGTTTGTCTCGCAAACGGGTAAAGAAAAATACTGTAATGATGTTAATACAATAAAAGAGTATATCTTTGCTGGAGACGTAATGCAGGTAGTGCCTGCACAGCGTTTGACCGCTGATTATAAGGGGGATTCATTAGCAGTTTATCGTGCCTTGAGGTTCTTAAATCCATCGCCTTATCTATTTTTGGTTCACGGTTACACTTTAGATGACCATAAACGTTTCGATATTATTGGCGCTTCGCCTGAGATTTTATCCCGCATCGAAAACGGTAAAGTGACGGTAAGACCGCTCGCTGGAACCCGTAAGCGTGGGATAGATGAGGCCGAAGATTTGGCCTTAGAAAAAGAGCTGCTGTCAGATACCAAAGAAATCGCCGAACATTTGATGCTAATTGATTTAGGGCGTAATGACATAGGTCGTGTCTGTGAATATGGCAGCGTCAAAGTCACTGAGAAGATGTTTATTGAGCGTTACTCACAAGTGATGCATATTGCCTCTAATGTTGAAGGTACAGTACTGCCTGATAAAGATGCCCTAGATGTGTTCTGTGCTACTTTTCCCGCTGGTACGCTATCAGGGGCACCCAAAATTCGTGCCATGCAGATCATCGATGAAGTTGAGCCAGTACGCCGCACAGTATTTGGGGGTTCAGTCGGCTATTTAGGCTGGAATGGTAATATGGATACCGCTATAGCGATTCGTACTGCAGTAATGCGTCGTGGCAAAATACATATCCAAGCAGGGGCAGGAGTAGTCGCTGACTCAATCCCAGAAGCGGAATGGGATGAAACTAACAAAAAAGCCTTAGCGTTGGTAAAAGCAGTAAAAATGGCTTGTGATGGTTTACGAATTCGTTAATATTTAGGCAGTACTACCCTAAGTTACTCATGTTAGTAATTACTAGGGTAGCTAACTCAAAAACTAACGGCTAATTGCGATATTTTTTTACCAAAAAAAGGCAGTGTAATCAAACGTTTAAAAATTAATTTCAATAAAGTGATAAAAAGATAGAAATAAGGGTTGTGTTTTATAATATATTTGATAGAATACACACCACTTTGAAAGAACAGGCCGACTTAGCTCAGTTGGTAGAGCAACGCACTTGTAATGCGTAGGTCGCCAGTTCGAACCCGGCAGTCGGCACCATTTCTTTCAAAGTAACCTAAGGTGGGATTGGGGAGCGGTCAAACCCAACAGACTGTAAATCTGTCGCGAAAGCTTCGAAGGTTCGAATCCTTCTCCCACCACCATATTGTTTTAAAGTTTATCCTAGCGCCAAGCACGCTCTTAAGCCGTTTAATATAGAGCCATTGCGGGTGTGGTATAATGGTAACACCTTAGCCTTCCAAGCTAATGACGCGGGTTCGATTCCCGCCACCCGCTCCATATATGTGCCATAAGTGATTTAGATAAATACTGTCAAAATAACCACCCAATAATTAATCACGACAATCAGCTTTTATGAATTGTTTCGTGATATTTTTTTATAAGCTGTCAGCTAATTTGTCAGTCATTTAAAAATATGCTCATATAGCTCAGCGGTAGAGCACTCCCTTGGTAAGGGAGAGGTCTTGAGTTCAATTCTCAATATGAGCTCCATTTATTATTAAAGCTTATGATGTTTACTTTATTAAGCTGCTATAATCTATTTTCGATATAGTGATCGACATTGTTTTCGACATACTAGTATCGGTTGGGATGAATCGCTCTATAAAGCCTATGACATCATCAAAAAACATAAAGTCAATTCGGTAGTGATAAATTAAAGGTGACACCGAGGTGTTGCCTTTTAGTGCTGTCAGTAGCATATATTTTGCTTTTTTGGCGTTAAGCATTAACGATAATAAACGACTTTTAGCAACCCTGATGGTTAGTGATAATGATTAACTAGTCGCTTGCTAAAAAATAATATTGATTTAGAGTTTTTGCTAATAATATGTTACTGAACAAAAAATGGATACTAAGATTGAAAAAATCAGTCTCGTACCCATATATTAGCTAAGTTTATAAACCTATTTACTAGATAAGCCATAGCGTCAACGGTTTGATGGTTTTAAATCTATCATAAGCCGTCAAATAGCTATTTATTAATCTTACTGTTTATTGTTTTTTAAGCATAAAGATTCACCAATAAAAGAGGAAATACTCATGGCAAAGGCCAAGTTTGAACGCAAAAAGCCACACGTCAACGTCGGTACTATTGGACACGTTGATCACGGCAAAACTACATTAACGGCTGCTATTGCAACTGTTG
>NZ_JAGYWV010000029.1:0-3773 GCF_019279065.1 Psychrobacter sp. BF1 | reverse complement strand
ATTCTTGCCTTGTTCATGCTCAGGTTTTGGGTTAAAGTCTCACTAAGTCTGTTAAAGTTTGGCATGGTCTGATTCGTCTTAAAAATTACTATTATGCCTTTGCTTTAACAGACTTTTTTGTTTTTTTGTCGTGTGCAGAGCCTAAATTTATGAAACAACCTGATTTGCTTTACTAAAAGTACCTATCTATATGTATAAAAGTTCAGTAGGATAGACTGACAACCTGATCAGGAAGATCCAGCAAAACCGTGCAAGTGACTTTATAGATATGACCTCAAAAGATCATATATCAAAGGCTTGAACGTTTATTTGCTTTATAAATTAATACAACAAGGAGTCGTTAATGCTACACGCCTATCCCAATACAGAAAACAGCCCCGTCCAATTCCGCGAAAAATATGACAACTTTATCAATGGTGAGTGGGTCGCACCAGCCGATGGAGAATACTTTGACAACACCAGCCCCATTGACGGTAAAGTCATCTGCCAAGTCGCCCGTTCAAAAGAAGCGGATATTGAAAAAGCCTTAGACGCTGCTCATGCTGCCAAAGACGCTTGGGGCAAAACCAGTGTCGCTGAACGTGCCAATCTACTGCTCAAAATTGCAGATAAGATGGAAGCCAATTTAGAAGCCATCGCCATTGCCGAAACGTATGAAAACGGCAAGCCTGTACGTGAAACCCTAGCAGCAGACATTCCATTAGCTGTCGATCACTTTCGCTATTTTGCCAGTGCCATTCGTGCACAAGAAGGCGGCCTCAGTCAAATTGATGATGACACGGTTGCTTATCACTTCCATGAGCCACTTGGTGTCGTCGGCCAAATTATCCCATGGAACTTTCCGATCCTCATGGCAGTATGGAAGCTAGCCCCTGCGCTTGCTGCTGGTAACTGTATAGTACTCAAGCCTGCAGAGCAAACGCCTGCCTCTATCCTATTTATGCTAGAGACGATCGGGATTGCTGATATCTTACCAAAAGGTGTCCTCAACGTGGTCAACGGTTTCGGAGTTGAAGCTGGTAAGCCGCTTGCCTCCAATCCACGTATCAATAAAGTTGCCTTTACTGGTGAGACGACTACTGGTCGCCTAATCATGCAGTACGCCAGTGAAAACATCATTCCAGTTACCCTAGAGCTGGGTGGTAAGAGTCCAAATATCTTCTTTGCTGATGTCATGGACGAAGACGATGATTTCTTGGATAAAGCCGTTGAAGGTCTAGTGATGTTTGCGCTTAACCAAGGTGAAATCTGTACTTGTCCGTCGCGCGCGCTGGTACATGAGAGTATTTATGATGAATTTATCAAACGCTGTGTCGAGCGTGTTGAAGCCATCAAAATGGGCAATCCATTAGACACTGACACCATGATTGGTGCACAAGCCAGCTCAGACCAGTTAGAAAAAATCCTATCTTATCTGGATATTGGTAAAAAAGAAGGGGCCAAAGTATTGGTCGGTGGCGAACAAGCCAAGCATGACGGCGACCTTGCAGATGGCTACTATGTGCAGCCCACTATCTTTGAAGGCACTAACGACATGCGCGTGTTCCAAGAGGAAATCTTTGGACCAGTACTTGCCGTCACGAAATTTAAAGACGACGAAGAGGCCATGAGCATTGCCAATGATACCATATATGGTCTTGGTGCTGGAGTCTGGACACGCAGTGTACACAAAGCCTATCGCTTCGGACGTGGCATCCAAGCAGGTCGCGTGTGGACCAACTGCTACCACATCTATCCTTCGCATTCTGCATTTGGTGGCTACAAGCAATCGGGTATCGGCCGCGAAAACCATCTAATGATGCTTGATCATTATCAGCAAACCAAAAACATGCTGGTATCCTATAGTCCAAAAGCGATGGGGTTCTTTTAAACACTATTTGCTAAAGCACCTTACAAGGAAGCGTAAGGTGCAAACTCGATGCTTACTAAGCATCTACATGTAAAATAATTGGCAGTTTAAACGATTGATTTAAGCGTTGGTGACTGCTAGTAATAAGGAGTTATACCATGAGTAATAAAATGAAAGCTGCGGTTCTGCATGAGTTCAACCAACCTCTGCAGATTGAAGAAGTTGATATCCCTACCCCAGGTCCTGGTCAAATTGTAGTAAAAATGCAGGCATCAGGTGTCTGTCATACCGACCTGCACGCTGTCGAAGGCGATTGGCCAGTCAAACCAAGCCCCCCGTTTATCCCTGGTCATGAAGGTGTCGGCCTGATCACTGCTGTGGGTGAAGGTGTTAAGCATGTTAAAGAAGGCGACCGTGTCGGTGTGCCTTGGCTCTACTCTGCCTGTGGTCACTGTACGCACTGTCTAGGTGGCTGGGAAACCCTGTGCCTAAGTCAAAAGAACTCTGGCTACTCAGTAAATGGTAGTTTTGCAGAATACGTCCTAGCAGATGCAAACTATGTCGGCATTATCCCTGAGAGCGTTGACTCTGTTGAGATTGCACCAGTTCTATGTGCAGGTGTGACGGTATATAAAGGTCTGAAAATGACAGACACCAAACCAGGTGATTGGGTCGTCATTTCAGGTATCGGTGGACTTGGTCACATGGCGGTACAGTACGCCATTGCCATGGGACTGAACGTTGCTGCCGTCGATATTGACGATGAAAAGCTCGATTTTGCCAAAAAACTGGGGGCAAAAGTCACCGTCAATGCCAAAAACACCGATCCTGGTGAGTATCTGCAAGAAGAGATCGGCGGTGCTCATGGTGTGCTAGTGACAGCCGTCTCCTCCAAGGCCTTTGATCAAGCACTAACCATGCTGCGCCGCGGTGGTACTTTAGTCTGTAATGGTCTGCCAACAGGCGACTTCCCTGTCTCTATCTTTGATACGGTACTAAATGGTATTACCATTCGTGGCTCAATCGTTGGTACACGCCTGGACCTACAAGAGTCGCTAGATATGGCAGCGGCAGGTAAAGTAAAAGCGACTGTTGCCGCTGAGCCACTTGAAAACATCAATGACATTTTTGATCGTATGCGTGATGGTAAGATTGAGGGTCGCATCGTCATTGATTACTCTATGTAGACATGTCAATTATTTGAGACATTTTTATTTTTTAGAAATTATCTCGATAATTACGACGTTTGGTCACAAATAACAGGTCGTATCGTTTTCAGCCACATGCTATTAATGATGTGAGTGATGATGATGCGGCCTTTTATATTCGCCCTCAGCTTATATTCGTAATCAGCATGACAGTAATTCCGTGATAATTTTGAAGATAAGGAGCATGACATGAAACTTGAAGCGACAGAATCCTGCAAAGCATTAATCGAATTACTCAAATCTAAACATGGCGAGCTGATGTTCCATCAATCAGGCGGCTGCTGCGATGGTAGCTCACCGATGTGTTATCCATTGGGCGAGTTTAAAGTGGGCGGCCAAGACGTGCTCATCGGTGAGCTCGCTGGCTGTCCCTTTTATATGGGTAAAGCGCAGCATAAACTTTGGCAACATACGGATTTAACCATCGATGTGGTCGATGGACGCGGGGCCAGTTTTTCGCTTGAGATACCTGAAGGTAAGCGCTTTATCGTCCGTTCAGAAGTATGTGCGGTGTAAACTACTACTTTATTCACAAGAAGCTATCAGTCTCATATCAGCGCATTTTATGTCTTATTGCTCTGCACACGACAAAAAAACAAAAAAGTCTGTTAAAGCAAAGGCATAATAGTAATTTTCAAGACGAATCAGACCATGCCAAACTTTAACAGACTTAGTGAAACTTTAACCCAAAACCTGAGCATGAACAAGGCAAGAAA
>NZ_JAGYWV010000028.1:0-3941 GCF_019279065.1 Psychrobacter sp. BF1 | reverse complement strand
TGCTCTTGAGCCTGACGCTCTGCTTCTATCTTGGCTTCCTGCTGCTCTTGAGCCTGACGCTCTGCTTCTATCTTGGCTTCCTGCTGCTCTTGAGCCTGACGCTCTGCTTCTATCTTGGCTTCCTGCTGCTCTTGAGCCTGACGCTCTGCTTCTATCTTGGCTTCCTGCTGCTCTTGAGCCTGACGCTCTGCTTCTCTCTCGGCTTCCTGCTGTTCTTGAGCTTGACGCTCTGCTTCTATCTTGGCTTCCTGCTGTTCTTGAGCTTGACGCTCCGCTTCGTCCTTTTGCGCTAACTGGTGTTTGATTTCATACTCTAAGTTGTCGTCATAAAACTCCATCCAAACATCCAGTTCAGCCATAAAATCATCATTTTTCGCTGCTAGCAAATCTAGGTACGCTTCCTTGATTTCAGGCTGTTTGAGCTGTGCCATAGTTAGATTTATTGGCTCTCTATCTATGCCTTGCTCTTTCAAAGACTTCATACTGATACGCTCCGAGCGAAACTCTCGTTCCAAGTGAGCGTTACACATTTGCTCCCATCGGTCACGCATCGCCTTTAGTTCTTCTTTGCGCTCTGCTGAAAATTTTGGCGTGTTTGCTTTTTTTGCTCCGCCTTTTTCGGGGTTCTTGCTGTTGTAGCGTTTAAAATATTGGTCGGGGTCACGCTCTACACCGTCTATGGTGCGTTCGCTAAACATAATATGAGCATGGGGCTGTTCGTCACCGTCTAGGGCTGGTGGATTATGAATAGCGTACTGGTAGGCGTGTTTTTCGCCTATTTCTTGGGCTATCCAGTCTTTGATTAACTCGTGGCGTTTATACTCGTCTAACTCTCTAGGCAAGGCTATAACGTGTTCACGGTAGGTACTGCCGTTTTTTCTCTCGTGTTTATCTGCCATTTGCCAAAAATCATTAGGGTTATGCTCTGCCCATTTGGGCATATTGCCATGACCTGTATTTTCTAACTTCTCTTCGTGGTAACTTGGCTTAGCATATTTCCCTTCCCTAGCGATATATTTAGCGTGAGGGCTTGCCTTACCTTTTTTGCCAATTCCCACACTCAGCCTACCGATTGCCATTGTTTCACCTTTTGTCTTTTTTTGGGGTTGTTAGGGGGTCGCCCCTGACTGGGGATTTCAAAGGGGTTAGACCCTTGACACGGAGTTTCTATTTTATGTAGCGAAGCGGAATAAAGTAGAAACTACTAACCGTGCCTTGTTTTCTCAACAAGGCTACCAACCACCACAACTATGCAAACATACCGCCTAATGATAAACTCAACCTAACCACAAAACAACCAGCAAAAAAGGAATGAGCATGGCTAATGCAAATGAAGAGTATATTAATAATAATGAAGAGTATCTTGATAATTTAGTAAAACGGTTTAGGGGCTTTAAGTCGCCTAATGATACGCAGAAACTTATTGTCCTGCTGGGTGAAAAAGACAATAGAAATGATGAAGATAATCGCAAGCTGTCGATATTACTCAAGGCTGAAAAGAAAGCAGACCAGTTAGTCAAAGCTAGGGCTAATGCTAGGAAGCTGATTGATGCTGAAAAATCAAAGGCTAGTAAAGCTGAAGTAAGACGCAAGATTATTTGGATGAGTGCGATTGAGAAAATGGCTAGTGAGGACGATAAAAGCGCCCATATGCTGCAACAGCTAAGGGTTAAGGCGTTTCATGAGGGTTATGTATCAGATAGAGACAAGGACGCTGTAAAGACTGATGTAGGGCTGTAGAGTTGGTCTAGTCTAGGTTGATTTCTTCCTGTCCGTTTTTCTTGAGCAAGAACTAATGATTAACGGACGCTCTCAAATGCGCTTTAAAGCCTGTTAAATATTAAAACTATACTAGGGTAGCACCAACCACTGTTAGAAGGCAGCAAGGGGCTAATTTGAGCCAAATAGACGGATAACCAAGATAGGTTTGAGGGGGTAAATACGAAACGGTAGAACATTAGGCTTGTTGGCAGGGTCACGGCAATCGACTGCGGTCGATTGAAAAAGACTGATTAATTTTTGATGATTTTGGGAGAGAGCAAAACAGCGTGAAAATTGATTAGCTGAGCTTAACGGCAACCATCAAAAACCCCTACGGGCTATTATCTGATTCTGGGATGTCCGATTTTTACTTTGGCTTCTTCTGTACGCCCCACCGTGTAAGGGTTCTAGGTGATATGCTCAAACGCTCTGCAATGACCCCTATTTTCACACCTTCAGATGCCCATATTTGGGCTTGTTTTTGCTTGTCGGTGTTATCACCCCATCTCATTTTTGAGCGATGGCTCTGACGCTCTGAAAGCGCCTTGTGGCTTGCTGTGAAGTCCATTCGTACACAATATCGGGCAATACTGCGGACAATATGCTTTAGCTCATTGGGAAACAGTGGCACATCAAAGCGTTGGTTGTACTGCTCTGCTATCGGCTGTAGCTGCCTTACAAGCTCGCTGTAAGGCGCAGATGCTAAGGCATAACCGTGTGGTCGGACGTGTTGAAAAACGCTGTAGTTACGCCCATAGCCTTCGTCATTGGCTGGCTCTTGCGCTTGATAAAGCTCTAGGTCTAAGTTTTCTGCAAGTTCGGCAAGAGTGTAAGAGGGCTTAGCCCCTGTTAAATATACTTCGTGCGAGGTGTGGCAAGGGTTCTTAACTAGGTTGCCACCATAGCTTTTGTCTGCCCCTAACGCCAAACGTAGGGCTTTTTGCACACTAGCAAAGTATCGCATCGCCTTTTGGCTTGATTTGCGCCAGTTACCCACTGGCGTTGTTAGCCTGTAGGCGTAGTGGGCGTGTCCGTTTTCAGGGTTTTTTATGATGATTTGCGGTCGTGGCAAATTATTATCATGGTAAGCGAATAGTGCTTGTGAGTCGTCAATATCAAAGACAATCCACTTGATAATCTCGGGGTGATTAGGTTGTATGTAGGCGTGTTTTATGGCGTGTGATTTGGTGCGGATGTGGCTAAAACCCTTGTCATTGGTGCAATAGGGGTTAGTCGCTAGGTCTGCGTAGAATTGGGCTAGAGTGCTGACGCTCTGCCAGTCGGTCGGGTCTATTTGTTTGATTGCGTACACTATAAAATTTCAGTTTTGCATCAGGTAGTAGTATGGGTTACTTAAAAATTACTGAACCCTACCGCACCAAATACAAAAAAGCCTTGTCTTAGTGTGTGCAAACAACTAAAATACCCTTACGATACGTGGTTTTTAGTGGTTACACACTATGAATTACATTAAGCCCTGACAGCGTCCAACTGTCGGGGCTTACTCGTTTCTGTAGTTTACTCTTTTATTTGTCTCTCTGTAAAGCCCCATAAATCAAGGGATGACGTAGGTACAACCTTGCTTTGTTTTTAAGGTCGGGCGGTGTTCGTGTGCATCTGTTCGCACACGGATCAGCGCTGACCCAACAACCGCTAGGGCGTTAGTTATCTGACGATGCCCCTATCTTGGCTTGGTTCTCTTATCCGTTCTGCTTGCCTTTGGTAGCTCTCTCTACGTTCCATGTCCTGCATTGCATTTGTGACCTCAACGGCTTCGGCATAGTCCTTGTATCTGTTTGGGTCTTTCTCGTGTATCTCACGTTGTGCAAGGGATTTATAAGGCTGCACCTCGTTCATATCACTATAAGCATAGTGTTCAAATAACGGTTTGGCTCTTTGGTTTGGTGGTGTCGCCTTCTCGTATAGCTCTACCGCTTTGCTGTTAATGTCTGCGATGTATTGACTCATAATTTTACTAGCAGTCTCTTTTACTTTATGCCGTTCTTCTTTGCTTAGTTTTTCAACAAACTCTTTAGGGGTCTTAGGGTGTGCTTGCTCTTGAGCCTGACGCTCTGCTTCTATCTTGGCTTCCTGCTGCTCTTGAGCCTGACGCTCTGCTTCTATCTTGGCTTCCTGCTGCTCTTGAGCCTGACGCTCTGCTTCTATCTTGGCTTCCTGCT
>NZ_JAGYWV010000027.1:0-4379 GCF_019279065.1 Psychrobacter sp. BF1 | reverse complement strand
CAGGAAGCCAAGATAGAAGCAGAGCGTCAGGCTCAAGCGCAGCAGGAAGCCAAGATAGAAGCAGAACGTCAGGCTCAAGAGCAAGCACGCCCTAAGACCGCTAAAGAGTTTGTTGAACAACTAAGCAAAGAAGAACGGCATAAAGTAAAAGAGAGTGCTAGTAAAATCATGAGTCAATACATCGCAGACATTAACAGCAAAGCGGTAGAGCTATACGAGAAGGCGACACCACCAAACCAAAGAGCCAAACCGTTATTTGAACACTATGCTTATAGTGATATGAACGAGGTACAGCCTTATAAGTCCCTTGCACAACGTGAGATACACGAGAAAGACCCAAACAGATACAAGGACTATGCCAAAGCCGTTGAGGTCACAAATGCAATGCAGGACATGGAACGTAGAGAGGGCTATCAAAGGCAAGCAGAACGGATAAGAGAACCAAGCCAAGACAAAGGAAAAGGAGGCATAGACAGGTAACTAACGCCCTAGCGGTTGTTGGGTCAGAGTTAGTCAAGGACAAGCGGAAAAAGCCCCGCTTGATCTTGGCTAACTCTCGACCTTGAAGTTACATAGTAATATGGGTTACTTAGGTAGTACCTACTTCATCCCTTGATATACAAGGCTTTGCACAAAGTAAAACAAAAGGGTAAACTAACAAAAAGACAAAACCCCCAACGCTTGCAGGCGTTGAGGGTTTTAGAAATCAATCTGTGCGTGATACAGATATAATGACTTCCTTGGTAAGAGCCATTATATCACGGTATCACGCTAAAACAAGCGTGAGCATATGGAACATCTAAAACAGGTCAATCCCGATCAGTGGGAACAAGTACCGCCCCTAGCCCAATTATATCAAGACCTACCCAAAACACTACGCTGTAGCCCATACAAGCATAATACGGACTTTAGGCGCAAAACCCCCAAACGAGCCACACAAAGCGCATACGTGGGCTATAACACGCCTAAGGTAACCACATTCATAGTTATTGACCTCGATTATGACGGCTCAATATTCGCCTACCATGATGCAGGAATACCACGACCGCATTTTGTCATCAAAAACCCTAAAAATGGTCATTGCCAGTACCTCTACAGGCTCAAAGACCCTATAACCTTCTTCAAGAACTCACAACAAGCCCCTATCGACCTGCTGAACGCCATAGAATACGCCCTTAACGAGGTTTTAGGCGGTGATAAGGCATTCACTGGCTACCTTGCCAAGAACGCCTTAAATTCAGCCCATGAAGTGTATTACACAGGCGCAGAGCCGTACACGTTGCATGACCTAGCCGACTACCTAGACTTACCCACCTACACGCCCACCACCGCAGACAATGATGAATTTTACGGCAGGAATGATGCAACATTTCACACTGTACGCAAGCTAGCGTATCGAGTAGCGTCCAAATGCACCTACACGCAGTTATATGAGCAGTGCTTGCATTGGTGCGAGGAACACAACACCCAATACAGCCCACAGCTACCGTATAACGAGCTAAAGAGCATATCTAAGAGCATTGCGGAGTATTGCACCTCACAGGCTTACAGATGCTCATTAAGCGAGCTACAAGCACGAAAGGGGGCAAAAGGGGGTAGGGTCAGCGACTCATCAAAAGGCGGTCAAGCAAGGTCAAAGAAATACGAAAATAAGAGAGAAGAGGCAAGGAAACTATACAAAGATGGGACTAAGATAAGCACCATATCTAAAAATATGGATGTACATAGAAATACTGTAAGGAGATGGGTAAATGAGAGAGCCTAATATTAATATACCTAAGAGAAAGCTTGATATACCTAAAAAGGATTTTCTAGCCTATGCCTTATATTTAGACGACAGACGCAAATACGAAGCGACATGGAAATGGGTCATATTCAAAGTTAATTACGGTGAATGGGTTAATAAGTCCGTCAGGTTTACTGATGGCGTAGAGGTACAACCTAAAAAGCCAACGAAAGAGTTTCTTCAGTGGCTTGATGAGTACCAAAACAGGGTTTAAAAAAGTGCACTAGTGCAAGCCTATCAGTTAACCCCCCGTTAGGGGCTTTTCTTATCCTATGCCGTTAAGCTAATCTAAACAATGATTCTGTGCTTAGGCTACTTCAAAAAAAACAAAAATTAATCAGTCTTTTTCAATCGACCGCAGTCGATTGCCGTGACCTTGCCGACAAGTCTAATTTTCTACCGTTTCGTATCTATCCCTTCAAACCTAACTTGATTATGTGTCTATTTAGCTAAAATTAGCCCCTTCCTGCTGCCTATTCGGTGTCTTGGCTACCCTAGTATCCTTTAATAACTTCTAAGCCCTTGTAGCCCATTTTAGAGCGTCCATTATTTTTGGTTCTTTGATAATTTCTTGATTAACTTGATAATCTATTGCAATGCACTAACAATATTAATATAATGCGTAAACAATATACCGAAAGGGCAAAATCATGGCAAATAGCCTACCAGACAGAAGTGACAGTACATTTACTTGTAGAGCCGATAAAGAATTGGTTGATGCGTTCAAACGAATAGCCAAAGATAACAACCGCACCGCAAGCCAACTGGTTAGAGATTACATGATGGCTTACGTCAAGAAAAATGGTCAAGGCAAATTGGAACTGGATTAAAGGATTATTATCGGAAATCAGGGGCGTTTGCACTGGTATCTAATATCGCCTCTAGTGTGTCCTTGATGACTTCTTGGTCTCTGTCTAATATGTAGCCACCGTCATCAACCTTTTGTATAACCTGACGCATTAGTGTTTCGACTTCACTATCTTGCTTTATGGCAGACTCAACGGCACTGGCTAATATCATCATGCGCCTAGTCCTTGCCTTGCGCTCCTTGCCCTTTTCAGCATCAATCAATCGCCTAGCGTCAGCCCTAGCTTTTGCCAGTTGGTCTGCCTTTTTTTCAGCATTGAGCAATACCCATAGCTTGCGGTTATCGTCATCACTTCTATTGTCTTTCTCACCCAGTAGGATTATAAGTTCCTGCGTCTCATTAGGTGACTTGAAGCCCTTAAATCGTTTGACTAAATCATCAAGGTAATCTTCGTTTATGGTAGCCATATCTAATCCTTTTCTTGTTAGTTGTTTTGTGGTCAGGTTGAGTTTATCATTAGGCGGTATGTTTGCATAGTTGTGGTGGTTTGTAGCCTTGTTGAGGAGACAAGGCACGCTTAGTAGTTTCTCATTATTCCGCTCTGCTGCATAATAAGAAACTAGCGTGTCAAGGGTCTAACCCCTTTGAAATCCCCAGTCAGGGGCAACCCCCTAACAACCCCAAAAAAACCAAAAGGTGAAGTAATGGCTATCGGTAGATTAAGTATAGGAATTGGCAAAAAAGGCAAGGCAAGTCCTCACGCTCAATATATCGCTAGAGAGGGCAAATATGCCAAGCCAAGCAACCACCAAGAGAAGCTAGAAAATACAGGTCATGGCAATATGCCAAAATGGGCAGAGCATAACCCTAATTACTTTTGGCAAATGGCAGATGAACACGAGAGAAAAAACGGCAGTACCTACCGTGAACACGTTATAGCCTTGCCTAGAGAGCTAGATGAAAATAAACGTCACGAGCTAATCAAAGACTGGATAGCCCAAGAAATAGGCGAAGAACACGCCTACCAATATGCCATTCACAACCCACCAGCATTAGACGGTGGCGAACAGCCCCATGCTCATATTATGTTCAGCGAACGCACCATAGACGATATTGAGCGTGACCCTGACCAATACTTTAAACGCTACAACAGCAAGAACCCCGAAAAAGGCGGAGCAAAAAAAGCCAATACGCCCAAGAAGTCAGTAGAGCGCAAAGAGGAACTAAAAGCGATGCGTGACCGATGGGAGAAAATCTGTAACGCCCACTTGGAGCGAGCAGGACGCTATGAGCGTATCAGTATGAAGTCTAACAAAGAGCAGGGAATAGAGAGAGAGCCACTCAATCTAACAATGGCACAGCTCAAAAAGCCTGAAATCAGGGAAGTGTACCAAGCGGTGCTAGAAGCAGCAGAAGATGATTGGACGGCTGAAAAATGGATGATTATGGAGTTTGATGATTATGGTATCGAGTATGATATCTGGTGTCAGTACATGGACAAGGAAGCAGCAGAGCGTCAGGCTCAAGCACAGCAGGAAGCTAAGATAGAAGCAGAGCGTCAGGCTCAAGCACAGCAGGAAGCCAAGATAGAAGCAGAGCGTCAGGCTCAAGCGCAGCAGGAAGCCAAGATAGAAGCAGAGCGTCAGGCTCAAGCGCAACAGGAAGCCAAGATAGAAGCAGAGCGTCAGGCTCAAGCGCAGCAGGAAGCCAAGATAGAAGCAGAACGTCAGGCTCAAGAGCAAGCACGCCCTAAGACCGCTAAAGAGTTTGTTGAACAACTAAGCA
>NZ_JAGYWV010000026.1:0-5387 GCF_019279065.1 Psychrobacter sp. BF1 | reverse complement strand
TTTGTTTAGACCCAATTCTAGGGCTTTGTCAGTGGTGGTAATTGCCCCACCAATTAAAGTAGTTTTACCGCCAACTTCTAGATCAAAGCCACCATCCCCTGTGAAGATGCCCGACTGCTGACCCACGCCTTTATAGTCGGCATTGATATTGGTCTTGCCACCATTAAGCGATAAGCTAGACCCTGCACCCTCTAAAGCCACATCAAGGGTGAAGCCTATATCCTTTTGGTTACTGTCGTAGGTTGCGGTGTCTTGTAGCTATTCAATGTTGACGTCGCCAAGGATTTGGCCTTGGGCTTTATTGGTGTTGATGACCCCGCCTTTGATATTGACGTCATTACCAATGTCAAAGGTAGTGGTGCCACCGACGTTGACTTGGCTATTGGCATAGGTCACTGAGTCGCTGTTAGCAAACCCTTTGCCTTTGCTAGCGTTGGCCGTTATACCGACACCGCTACCTGTTGATGCATAGCCCCCAATAGCCGCACTTGAGTTTGAGTTATCACTACGAGTATTACTGTTTTGTGCCACGGCGTTAATATTTAAGTTGTTATCCGCTTGGAACAGCGCGTCGTTGGTGACGTTAAGATTACTGCCATTGATGTTGATATTGCTATCAGTGCCACCGCCTGTAGCAATCAGAGCTAGGTTGTTGGTGATGATGCTTGAGGCTTGGTTTTGCTCAGTGTCGCTTGAGCTGTTGGATTGACTCTTTTGACTACCGATGGTGGCTTGAATGCGGGTGTTGCCAAGTTCTTTTAAGCTATCTGCATTGATACCGTTATCAAGGAGTCCTTGTGCGGCTTTATCAGCCTCGGCAGCCAGCGCTTTGGCTTTTAATGCACCAGCCACTGCTGCCATGCCTTTCACGCGCGTGCTATCGGTGTTACCTCCAGCGTCAACTAAGCTGTTAATGCTCTTAGCACTGTCAATGAGGCTGTTTAAAAGAGAAAGAAAATAAAAAGCATGGCCTTTAGATTTGAGCGCTTTATTGGACTGGAAATATGCAGGACATGGGTTATTGTTTTATACAGGTTAGGTTCGTGCCTTGTCCCTTGGCAGAAGTAAATACAGCTTTACAGTTAGGTAAAGAGATCTCATTGAATAACTTTAAGATTCTGGGTGTGGAAAGCTCCATCTAATTTACGCGCTATTGATAGGCTAGAGTAAAACTGTAAAACTCATCGAATAACCTATCAACGCTATCATTATATATACCTATCTCCTGTACTCTTCTAAATGTAGAACTGAAATTTATATTAATATTAGATTTTGTATAATTTTTGTCTTTAACAATATTTTTCAATTTATCTAGTTCAAAAATAGACGCATCGTGGTTTGCTTCAAGAATAAGCTTAAGCTCGTCTATCAACCCCAGTATTTTTACTTTATTATCTTCTACTTTATTAAAAACGTTGTAGATTCGGATCTTTAGCAATTAACTTGTCACAATAATCAAACCACTCTTGAGACCATCTACCATGCTTATGACTCCAAATTTTTCGATCCAGAATTATGCTATTGTGCATTTCATCGAAAAGCGTAATATCTAATGCAGGATCTCTAGCTATTTTTTCCAAAGTATTCATATCAAGTAATTCAGGTAATAAGGGAGTTAAGTGTATATAACCATCTTCATCCTCATAAGTGTTTAAAGCAAAACATCCCTTTCTTTCATCATACATTGCCTCACTTTCTTCATCAGTAAATTTTTGACTAATGAATATCTCATAAAGATCTCCTGGAAATAAAATACCTACATATGTGCCGATATCATCAAAAGCAGTATATAATTTTTTTAATAAGCAGTAAGGCAACCAACAATGTTTAACTTTGGGATAGCCTAGATAATGTAATCTAATAATAACTCCTTCATGATCCATTAACCCCCAATGATGCCACCCACTTCTACCCTCACCGATATGTAACATTTTAAAGCTTTCAACATTTACATAGCTGTATGAAATACTCATTAAAAACTCCTATCTTCTTTTAGAAAATTGACTCATTGGTGTTAATGGAATAAGAACTTCACCCTTACTGTCAACTACGATAATTTGACGACCTGCAACTTTAGTTTCTGAGAAATTGCCTAACTTGCCTTGTAGATTTTGAATTTTAGCAGCGTCTGAACCCGCTGGAACTTGAACAGCAATGATTTTGCTACCGCCATTAGAAGATATAGGTTTATCCAAATCATTTTTAACTTGGCTTTCAAATGCTCGTGGACTACCAGATACTGATTTAACTTGTATAGTAGTTTGATTTTTACCCGTGGTAAGAGCATCTACAAAGACATCTGGTCCAGCAACCTCATCACCTGCGACACGATAAGAGGTTCCTTGAGGTAACGCTTCACGCATAATACTCTTTGCACCAGCATCAGTTAAAGGACTTGGGTTGCTCTTCGAGTGTTCCACAACTAAACTCTTGATGTCTTCTGCTCTAACGTTGGTACTAGTACCTAAATTTCTCTTACCTATATCATTAAGTGACTTACTAACATTAGCATTTGATTGACGCGCTCTATCAGCGTAAGTTATAGGTGATGCCTTTTTCCCTAGAAGATAATCATCTAAGAGTTTTAAGTCAGAAGGGCTTAATGATCTAACATTTTTGTTAATAGCTGAAGCTAATGCAACCTCACCACCTCTCCATTTCCTTGTAGCATCATAAGCTTTTGAGCCTGCCTTAGTTAAAGGTTGTAGTAGCCTTGCAACTGCGAGGCCTTCTATTTCTAGTATTAAACCCTCAGCAGTACTTTTTGCTAATCGACCTTCAAATGTTTTAAGATAATCTTCATAAGGGTCTATAGCGGTAATTGTTCCGGTAGGCAATGAACTTAAGGTGCCGCCTAGCTCATTCTTTTCTTTGCCAAAAGCACTATTTACACCCTTCGGACGGGCAGCATCAGACAGCTCTTTATACATTGCTAAAGCTTCTTTTTTTGCAGCTGTGCAATTCGCACTTGTTGGGTTACTACATGCTGCAATTAAAACTTCTCTCTGAAACGCATCTTTTGCATTCAATTTTAAAACTTCTTCTCTAGCTGACATGCAGGATTTGCTTTGACTACCTTCGCAACCTTCTAATATGCTTTTCCATGATTCACGAGCTAGAGTATCTTTATAGTTTAAATGGTTATTCTCAACCGCTACCTTGCTTGTTTCAGCTGCGTTTACTGCGTCAGAAACATTACCTGTTGTGAGACCAATACCAGCACCAAGAGCGCTTGTAATACTACTAATAGTATCCTTTTGCTCAGCGGTCAGCTTACTAGGGTCAGTAGTACCATAGAGGAATTTAGATATGAGAGGTGCAGTCGCTTCTCCTGCTCCAGCGGATAATCCACCTGTTAAGACATCATTTCCCGTAGCAGAACTGGTCGCAGCGCCTAGAATGCCATGGGCTAATATGTGGCCTGCTTGCTGAGCACCAGTGAGACTACCACCTTGTCCATCTGCAAGCTCTTTATAATACTGACCTATCTGATTAGAGACAAACGGACTTGCAGCTTTAGCAACATAGCCTGTAACGCCGTTACTATTTGGTCCATAGATAGCGCCAGAGATACTATCGAAAAGCAATCCTTGATTTTTTACTCGATTAGCTGCTGCTAGTTTCTCATTTCCTACTTGATCATCTCCATTCTTATAAGCTTCTTCAGCTTCATCTCTTAAAATCTTCTCTTTTGCATTTATATCCGTCTTAACCTTACGCCGCTCTTGATCAAAGGCTTGCGTAATCTCCGTCTGCGCCCCAAGCTCCTCATTGACTCTTGTTGCCTCAAACACATTCTCAAGTGCGCCTGCATACTCGGCTTGGTTGTCGGTAGTGATACCACTGTTGCCTGCGATGCCCGTAATACCAGCTTTGGTGATGCTACTGTCACTATCACTGTCTGTGCCATAACCTAAACCATTAAGACCGCCTTGTGGTTTTTTCTCAGTCATGCCGAGGCTAACACCAACCTGAATAGCATCACCCTCATAGCTACTGGTATTCTCGATGTCCTGTGTAGTTATACCGCCTTTGCTAATATAGTTATTACGTCCGGCTAGTTTTGCAGCTTCGGTCGTAGTAATCGCCCCACCTATCAGTGTGGTTTTACCGTCAACAACCAGATCAAATCCACCGTCGCCAGGGAAGATGCCAGATTGTTCGCCTACTGCCTTGTAGTCAGCGTTGACATTGGTCTTGCCACCATTAAGCGATAAGCTTGAACCTGCGCCCTCTAAAGCGATATCAGCGGTAAAGCGTATGTTCTTTTGATTGCTGTCGTAGGTTGCGGTGTCTTGTAGCGATTCAATGTTGACGTCGCCAAGGATTTGGCCTTGGGCTTTATTGGTGTTGATGACCCCGCCTTTGATATTGACGTCATTACCGATGTCGAAGGTAGTGGTGCCACCGACGTTGACTTGGCTATTGGCGTAAAAAAGCTACGAGTCTTATAGAGTCGTAGCTTTTTTTGTAATTATTACACTCGTTTGTCACACTATATGAAATTACTCATGCAACATATCCATAAACTCTTCAAAAGAGTCTGCTACATGGTTAACTACCATAGAAGTAGTACCATCTTCATTTTCTATATGATCATCATGATACATTAATACTACTTTAGGATTATTACCTGTTGGATCGTCTCGATAGTCAAAACAAACATAATCACCATTGGCACAAATTGCAAATGCTACTAAGTGAGGTACTCCTGCATACTTAGGGTCTGATACATATTGTTCAGCAAGAATATTTTCGACTTCACTATTATCAAAACTTAAAAAGTTAACATCTCTTTCATCTACTTCCCCATATACATTAGTAAAATCAAAAATGTTATTATATAGACGCATTCCGTCATGTTTTATAACTATTTTCTCGTATAAACTTGGAAAAAAATAATTTATTTTTTTTTCTACAGTACTAAAAACTTCCTTAGAGAGAACACCATTATCTCTATAAATTTTTAACTGCATAATTATCTCCCATTTTTCATTGAGTTCTGTCCCGTATGTGGAACTGCTCGTGATTTATGAATCTCAAAAGGCACAAGTTGCATATTACTGGGCGAAGATTTAGCATTATGATGCCAAGTGTATCCTTCTATTTTTTTCTTGCTAGATTTCATATCTTTTAATTGTTGTTCTGTAAACTTATCTGTGCTGGTTGCCCATCCATTACCTGACCGTTTGATACTGCCATCGGGGTTTTGGGTGTAAATTACTTTATTAAAATGTATAAAGGGCGAGTTAATACTCGCCCTTTATTGAACTAATCATTTGTCCAGTATATTTATTAGACTAACAAATCCTTTGGTTTCAACCCTTAAATAACTTACTATTCGTGTAACATATCCATAAACTCTCCAAAAGAGTCTGCAACATGAT
>NZ_JAGYWV010000025.1:0-5612 GCF_019279065.1 Psychrobacter sp. BF1 | reverse complement strand
TAGTGTAATAATCCTCTACTGGACGACAGCAGAGCGATACTATTTAAAAGCATAACTAAAGAACAACTTGTGTGGATTTTTGTTGATTCAGAATGTTAAAAAATAAAGTTGACTATCTTTTCTTTTCGGGAAGATTATTAACTATAAAAATTATCATTTAAGACAGCAAGAAAACTCAAAGTTAATTCATTTAAATGAAAACATACGAAGAGCGTAATTGCCAGATTAGATGAGCCAAGTTTAGGAGCTTCTTTAAAGAGCTTCATAGCAAGATTAAACTGAAGAGTTTGATCATGGCTCAGATTGAACGCTGGCGGCAGGCTTAACACATGCAAGTCGAGCGGTAACAGGAGAAGCTTGCTTCTCGCTGACGAGCGGCGGACGGGTGAGTAATACTTAGGAATCTACCTAGTAGTGGGGGATAGCACGGGGAAACTCGTATTAATACCGCATACGACCTACGGGAGAAAGGGGGCAGTTTACTGCTCTCGCTATTAGATGAGCCTAAGTCGGATTAGCTAGATGGTGGGGTAAAGGCCTACCATGGCGACGATCTGTAGCTGGTCTGAGAGGATGATCAGCCACACCGGGACTGAGACACGGCCCGGACTCCTACGGGAGGCAGCAGTGGGGAATATTGGACAATGGGGGAAACCCTGATCCAGCCATGCCGCGTGTGTGAAGAAGGCCTTTTGGTTGTAAAGCACTTTAAGCAGTGAAGAAGACTCCGTGGTTAATACCCACGGACGATGACATTAGCTGCAGAATAAGCACCGGCTAACTCTGTGCCAGCAGCCGCGGTAATACAGAGGGTGCAAGCGTTAATCGGAATTACTGGGCGTAAAGGGAGCGTAGGTGGCTCGATAAGTCAGATGTGAAATCCCCGGGCTTAACCTGGGAACTGCATCTGATACTGTTGAGCTAGAGTATGTGAGAGGAAGGTAGAATTCCAGGTGTAGCGGTGAAATGCGTAGAGATCTGGAGGAATACCGATGGCGAAGGCAGCCTTCTGGCATAATACTGACACTGAGGCTCGAAAGCGTGGGTAGCAAACAGGATTAGATACCCTGGTAGTCCACGCCGTAAACGATGTCTACTAGTCGTTGGGTCCCTTGAGGACTTAGTGACGCAGCTAACGCAATAAGTAGACCGCCTGGGGAGTACGGCCGCAAGGTTAAAACTCAAATGAATTGACGGGGGCCCGCACAAGCGGTGGAGCATGTGGTTTAATTCGATGCAACGCGAAGAACCTTACCTGGTCTTGACATATCTAGAATCCTGCAGAGATGCGGGAGTGCCTTCGGGAATTAGAATACAGGTGCTGCATGGCTGTCGTCAGCTCGTGTCGTGAGATGTTGGGTTAAGTCCCGCAACGAGCGCAACCCTTGTCCTTAGTTACCAGCGGGTTAAGCCGGGAACTCTAAGGATACTGCCAGTGACAAACTGGAGGAAGGCGGGGACGACGTCAAGTCATCATGGCCCTTACGACCAGGGCTACACACGTGCTACAATGGTAGGTACAGAGGGCAGCTACACAGCGATGTGATGCGAATCTCAAAAAGCCTATCGTAGTCCAGATTGGAGTCTGCAACTCGACTCCATGAAGTAGGAATCGCTAGTAATCGCGGATCAGAATGCCGCGGTGAATACGTTCCCGGGCCTTGTACACACCGCCCGTCACACCATGGGAGTTGATTGCACCAGAAGTGGATAGCTTAACCTTCGGGGGAGCGTTCACCACGGTGTGGTTGATGACTGGGGTGAAGTCGTAACAAGGTAGCCGTAGGGGAACCTGCGGCTGGATCACCTCCTTATAGATGACATTCGGTTGACAAGAATTCACAACAAGTTGTTCTTTAGTTTAAGCTTACGTTTATTATAAGCGTAATTGGGTCTGTAGCTCAGCTGGTTAGAGCACCGTGTTGATAACGCGGGGGTCAGTGGTTCAAGTCCACTTAGACCCACCATTTATTAGCATAAAGCTAACCATTAGCAATTTGCCTTTAAGCAAATTACTCTTGCGAAGCTAACAAAGCAGTGCTTTGTTTATACGCTTCTCAGGGGCCATAGCTCAGTTGGTAGAGCGCCTGCCTTGCACGCAGGAGGTCAACGGTTCGACTCCGTTTGGCTCCACCACTATAAACGGATTGTAAGCTTTAGGTGCTAATAAATAAACAGAATTAAGTGATCGTTATTGATTATTTACTTCTGTTTTATACAGAATCTGTGACTCGATGAGAGCATAGAAACTATTTAAAAACATAGATATGAGTCTGGGTTAGAAAGGGCGTGTTCACGCGCACTTTTTAACCTTGATAATCGATTCCTTAACGACATCAGTTGTTATCCCAGGGATTGATTATCAAAAAGTAATAAGAGAACTGAATCAAGCGTATAAAATTAGGTGATATCGTTATCATAATTAGAGCGTATGACACTTTGAAGTCAAAACCTATTTATAGGATAAGACTACTTGGGGTTGTATGGTCAAGTAATGAAGCGCACATGGTGGATGCCTTGGCAGTCAGAGGCGATGAAAGACGTGACAGCCTGCGATAAGCTTCGGGGAGGCGGCAATATCCTGTGATCCGGAGATTTCTGAATGGGGAAACCCACTTAGCATAAGCTAGGTATCTCGTACTTGTACGAGAGGCGAACGAGGGGAAGTGAAACATCTCAGTACCCTTAGGAAAAGACATCAAATGAGATTCCCCAAGTAGCGGCGAGCGAACGGGGAGAAGCCGATTAGTACTAGAATAGAAGAACAGCGTGGGAAAGCTGACCGTAGTAGGTGATAGTCCTGTATTTTAAATTCTAGTATTAACATATTAAGTAGGGCGGGACACGAGAAATCCTGTCTGAAGATGGGGGGACCATCCTCCAAGGCTAAATACTCCTGACTGACCGATAGTGAACCAGTACCGTGAGGGAAAGGCGAAAAGAACCCCTGTGAGGGGAGTGAAATAGAACCTGAAACCGTGTGCGTACAAGCAGTAGGAGCCTCAATTTATTGGGGTGACTGCGTACCTTTTGTATAATGGGTCAGCGACTTATGTTCTGTAGCGAGGTTAACCATTTAGGGGAGCCGTAGGGAAACCGAGTCTTAATAGGGCGAATAGTTGCAGGGCATAGACCCGAAACCGAGTGATCTATCCATGAGCAGGTTGAAAGTGCCGTAACAGGCACCGGAGGACCGAACCCACTATCGTTGAAAAGCTAGGGGATGACTTGTGGATAGGGGTGAAAGGCTAATCAAACTCGGTGATAGCTGGTTCTCCCCGAAAGCTATTTAGGTAGCGCCTCGGACGAACACCATTGGGGGTAGAGCACTGTTTCGGCTAGGGGGTCATACCGACTTACCAAACCGATGCAAACTCCGAATACCGATGAGTGATATCCGGGAGACACACAGTGGGTGCTAACGTCCATTGTGGAGAGGGAAACAACCCAGACCGCCAGCTAAGGCCCCAAATTCCTAGTTAAGTGGGAAACGAGGTGGGAAGGCATAGACAGCTAGGAGGTTGGCTTAGAAGCAGCCATCCTTTAAAGAAAGCGTAATAGCTCACTAGTCGAGTCGGCCCGCGCGGAAGATGTAACGGGGCTCAAACTAGGAGCCGAAGCTGCGGATTTGAATTTGTTTTCAAGTGGTAGGGGAGCGTTGTGTAAGCCTGTGAAGGTGTGTCGTAAGGCATGCTGGAGGTATCACAAGAGCGAATGCTGACGTGAGTAACGATAATGCGAGTGAAAAGCTCGCACGCCGGAAGATCAAGGGTTCCAGTCCAACGTTAATCGGGGCTGGGTGAGTCGACCCCTAAGGCGAGGCCGAAAGGCGTAGTCGATGGGAAATCGGTTAATATTCCGATACTTGTTTATAATGCGATGGAGGGACGGAGAAGGTTATGTCAGCCTGGCGTTGGTTGTCCAGGTGAAAGGATGTAGGCTTACAGTTTAGGCAAATCCGGACTGTAATATGGCTGAGATCTGATAGCAAGCTGTACTTGTACAGTGAAGTGGCAAATACCATGCTTCCAGGAAAAGCTTCTAAGCAATAGTTATAAACGAATCGTACCCTAAACCGACACAGGTGATCAGGTAGAGAATACCAAGGCGCTTGAGAGAACTCTGCTGAAGGAACTAGGCAAAATGGTACCGTAACTTCGGGAGAAGGTACGCTGTTGATGGTGATAGGACACGCTCCTTGAGCTTTCGACAGTCGCAGATACCAGGCTGCTGCAACTGTTTATTAAAAACACAGCACTCTGCAAACACGAAAGTGGACGTATAGGGTGTGATGCCTGCCCGGTGCTGGAAGGTTAATTGATGGGGTTAGCGTAAGCGAAGCTCTTGATCGAAGCCCCAGTAAACGGCGGCCGTAACTATAACGGTCCTAAGGTAGCGAAATTCCTTGTCGGGTAAGTTCCGACCTGCACGAATGGCATAATGATGGCAGCGCTGTCTCCAGCAGAGACTCAGTGAAATCGAAATCGCAGTGAAGATGCTGTGTACCCGCGGCTAGACGGAAAGACCCCGTGAACCTTTACTACAGCTTTACATTGAACTTTGACCTGACTTGTGCAGGATAGGTGGGAGGCTTTGAAGCAGACACGCTAGTGTTTGTGGAGCCAATCTTGAAATACCACCCTGGTCATGTCGGGGTTCTAACTCAGGTATAACAGTACCGAGGACAATGTATGGTGGGTAGTTTGACTGGGGCGGTCTCCTCCTAAAGAGTAACGGAGGAGTACGAAGGTGCGCTCAGACCGGTCGGAAATCGGTCGTAGAGTATAAAGGCAAAAGCGCGCTTAACTGCGAGACCCACAAGTCGAGCAGGTACGAAAGTAGGTCTTAGTGATCCGGTGGTTCTGTATGGAAGGGCCATCGCTCAACGGATAAAAGGTACTCTGGGGATAACAGGCTGATACCGCCCAAGAGTTCATATCGACGGCGGTGTTTGGCACCTCGATGTCGGCTCATCTCATCCTAGGGCTGAAGCAGGTCCTAAGGGTATGGCTGTTCGCCATTTAAAGAGGTACGCGAGCTGGGTTTAGAACGTCGTGAGACAGTTCGGTCCCTATCTACCGTGGGCGTTGGAAATTTGAGAGGATCTGCTCCTAGTACGAGAGGACCAGAGTGGACGAACCTCTGGTGTTCGGGTTGTCACGCCAGTGGCATTGCCCGGTAGCTACGTTCGGATGGGATAACCGCTGAAAGCATCTAAGCGGGAAGCCCACCTCAAGATAAGATTTCCCTAAAGAGCCGTTGAAGACTACGACGTTGATAGGCAGGGTGTGGAAGTGCAGCGATGCATGTAGCTAACCTGTACTAATTGCTCGTTTGGCTTGACCATACAACACCCAAGTGGTTTGTATGAAAGCTCTAATTAATCTATCTTGTATAAGCGTTAAGCTTATAGAATATATATATTTCGATATCACCTTTAACCTTGATTCAGTTAGGTTATAGTTGGTCGATTTAAACCTAAAGTTTAAGTCAAAAACAATAAAAACAGACTCATATCTAACCCCCTTTGCTGACGACAATAGCATGATGGCCCCACCTGATCCCTTCTCGAACTCAGAAGTGAAACATCATCGCGCCAATGGTAGTGTGGC
>NZ_JAGYWV010000024.1:0-10981 GCF_019279065.1 Psychrobacter sp. BF1 | reverse complement strand
GCATAGCACGATTGGTTATGTGTCACCCTTTGAGTTTGAAAAGCGGTATTATGATAATTTAATCCTGTCAGGCATGGCTGCCTGACTCAAGTAAATCACTCTCCGATATAGTCGGGGCGGTTCATTATTGAACCAATTCCATTCTGGTAAAAAGATGCATAGTGATGATCTTAACGCATTGGCATTAGCTTTGAACCAGCTTGTTGCTAATGGTGGTCAAGATGCAAAGCTTGCTGAATCTTTAGTGAACGCAAGCGGTAACGGTCAGAGATTGAAAGCTCCTAATTATTTAGATCCAAGAGCAGTTAAAAATCAGGTTGCTAATGATAAAAGTAAATTAAGTTTATTAGAAAAACTTACGTATACTCGAAAAATAAGTGAAGAAGAACAGCTTTATAATAACGCTAAAAATGTAATAGCAATTAACGGTAAGCATACAGAGATATCTAGATATGGTGGTGATGCCGTATTTGGTGCGCCTGGTAAAACATTGAATGTAATGCGTATTCTGATCGGAGCAGCTACTATAGCTTCGGGTGTTAATGATATTAGTAATGGTAATACTGGTATAGGTAGATTTAAGGTAGTTGGTGGGGCGTTAATGTTTGTGCCAATCAATGGTAGACCTGTACCTGCTAAGAATGCAAGTATAAGAGGTGGAGCAGGCGAAGTTAATATACCGAATAAAATAGATTATACTCCTGCTGGAAGCTATGTTTCTCAGGGTAAAGATCCAGTTTGTGGTCCAGCCTGCGCCAATATGATTGTTAACGATAAATCTGGAAAATCAATTGATCTAACAAAAATTGTTAGTGAATTTAAAGAAATTAGACCTACTGGGGTAACTGCAGAAGAAGTAGCAACCGTTCTAACTAATCGTGGCGTTAAAAACTCAATAAATAATAGTTTATTTCCAAAACAGTTAGAGAACTTCCTGGCAAATGGGAATCAGGTAATTGTTCAAGTTAAAGCTGGTCAAGGTAGACATTTTATAATAGTAGATAAAATTCAAAAAGTTAACGGTGTTGATTATTACATGGTTAGAGATCCTTTTACAGGTTCATATGGAGTAAAAACAACAGTCCTTGATTTGCAATTAAATCAAGGTAATATAAAATCTATAAAAATAGGTAAATAACATGAATTTTGATAAACTGTATAAGGAAAGAACTACTTTAGATAACACTAATATTGATTTAACAGGTTGGATTATTCTTATGGATAATAATTTATACCTGCTTGAAGATAACTACAAGCCAGACTATAAAGTCTGTAAGAAAATTAATATTGAGAATAGAGATATAGCTTATGTATTAGAGAAAATAGTTTCACCCCTTGGGGGAACTGAAAGTTTTCTATTTCACAGAGCTATAGTTAGTGGAATGATAGCTAGCTTTCCTGATTTGACAATTATACCCTCAGAAATTTACGTCGAAGGTTCAAATAAAGAGCTCGAAAAAGTTGATATCTCAAAAGAAAACATAGAGAGATGTAAAGCAAATAGCTCTGACCTATTTGATACAACTAAAAATATTGGCAACTGGTTTGATGTATAAATTAATCAGAATAGTAGTTGAATATTAATTTGCTACAATATATGAGTGATTAATTTTTTAGAATAATTATTCTAATCAAGAGCTACGATTCTTCATGACTCGTAGCTCTTTTCATTTAGCAATGCCAACAGCCAAGTCAACGTCGGTGGCACCACCACCTTTGACATTGGTAATGATGTGAATATCAAAGGCGGGGTCATCAACACCAATAAAGCGCAAGGCCAAATCCTTGGCGACGTCAACATCGAATCGCTACAAGACACCGCAACCTACGACAGCAACCAAAAGAATATAGGCTTTACCGCTGATATCGCTTTAGAGGGCGCAGGCTCAAGTCTATCGTTGAATGGTGGCAAGACCAATATCAATGCCGACTATAAAGCCGTGGGTCAGCAGTCGGGCATCTTCACAGGGGATGGTGGCTTTGATCTAGAAGTTGGCGGTAAAACTACTTTAATTGGTGGGGCAATTACCACCACTGACAAAGCCCTAGAATTGGGTCTAAACAAATATGTCAGTAAAGGCGGCATTACCACTCAAGATATAGAGAATACCAGTAGTTATGAAGGTGATGCGATCTCTGTTGGCATCAGTCTTGGTATGACGGATAACAAGCCTCAAGGCAACACTAATGGTTTAGGCTATGGTACAGATGGAGATAGTGATGGCAGTACTACCCGTGCAGGTATTACGGGTATCGCGGGTAATAGTGGCATCACCACTGACAATCGAGAGGAGTATGCAGGAGCGCTTGAGAATGGGTTTGATGCGACTCGTGTCAATGAGGAGCTTGGGGCGCAGGTAGAGATTACCCAAGCCTTTGATCAAGAGCGGCGTAAGATTAAGACTGAGCTGAATGCTAAAGAGAAGGCGCTTCGTGATGAAGCAGAAGAAGCCCGTGATGTTGGGGATTATCAGACAGCTACGGATAAGACATTAGCAGCTAATAAATTACAAAACCAAGGCTTACTCTTTGATGCCATTTCTGGAGCTATATACGGACCGAATAGTAATGGTGCTACTGGCTATATCGCGAAAGCGGCTAGTCCTTTTGTAGCAAGTCAAATCGGAGATTATTTTAAGACGAACAGAGCGAACAATAAGGAAGATGGTGGAAATCGATTAGAACCTAATAGTCCTGCTCATATTTTAGCTCAAGGTATATTAGGTGCTGCTGTTAGTTATGCAACAGGTAACGATGCATTGACTGGAGGCATTTCAGCGAGTGCTGGAGAAGCTACAGCACCTATTATATCTGACTTCCTATTTGATACTAAAAACCCTGATGAATTAACTGCTGAGCAAAAAGATACCCTTAGCAGTATTACTAGTGCTCTAGGTTTAGGTATTGGTGCTACTACTGGCAGTGCGAGTGACGCAGCCAATGCAGCTGAAACAAGTAAGGTTGCGGTTGAAGACAACCATATGGGTGGTGATAGAAATAAGACTAATAAACAGTTAGCTGAAGATACTCGGAAGATGAATGAAAGAACGGAAGAGTTATTAAATGCTTTGCCTGATTATCTAAAAAATTCAAAATTAATGAAAAATAAAGATGGGGATCTGATTTGGTGTTTACCATCTAGCAAGCATTCTTGTGCACCTAGTAGTGAATTGAGGCTTGCGACTAATAGTGAAATAGAATCTGCTGCTAAGTCTGCTGTAACTGGAGTTGCTATCTCATCTGTAGGTGCAGCAGCAGGTGGTTACACTATAAAATATGCTGGTAAAGCTGTCGGCACATATAAAACATGGAAAGCAACTAGAGCAGCATCTGCACAATTAGCAAAAAAATGGGCTGATAAAATTGATAAGGTTACTGTGCCACATAAAAGGCATTATCTGACACAAGTGAAGCACCAGTCGCCTAAAGATGTGAACACAATAGTCAACAACAATGTGGTTGATGTAGCTAAAGATATAAAAGATATTAAGAATGGTTTAGGAACGCCAGTTAGCGATCTAAAAATTGAAGTCAATGGTAGAACATATACAAGACATGGAGATGGAGGCAATCAGTTGATTCCAGTCAGCTCTAATAATGCTAATGAGATTTTTACGTTGAGCAGAGGAGAGTATCACAACTTAAAACAAATTATGAGAGACAAAGGAAACATAGATAAAACTCGATCTAATATGTCTAGAAGCGATGCTTTTAACCCTAATGACTTTAAAGAAGCTGTAAGAATTTACAATCTAACTAACTTGAGATAAATATGAAATATTTAAATATTGATTTTGAAAAAGAAGTTAACTTTGAGAAGCTCATTAAATTATTTTTAGAGAAGTTTAATGAGTTGAAAGTTGCTATAGTAATTAACTCTGAATTATTTTCAAACCTCGAAGGAGATGATGAAAAAGCTAGTATTTTTTGGAATATTTCGGATATTGATATATACAAAGATATAAAGATTCGCTCAAGCATTGAGTTTTCTAAAAACGTAGATCTGTCAAGAGCTGAATTTTTACTATGGCTTCATATGCTTTCTATCACTTTAGATTCAAAAATATATGTTCAAATTGACATTCCTGATAATCCTATTGGCTATTTTATAGCATGGAAAATAGATAGTGAAATTAAAAGTATAGTTTTCGACGCCGAAGAATTTTCTGAAGATTCTGAATTTGCTTACTGTGAACCTATAATTGATATGACTAAATACTTAGATATTTAGAATTGAAAGATAGCCGTTTATTGATATTTTTAGGTATTCGAAAAATAAAATTAGGCTAATCTAAGGCTACGATTCTCAAAGAATCGTAGCCTTTTCTATGTCATCTATGTCATCTATGTCATCTATGTCATCTATGTCATCTATGTCATCTATGTCATCTATGTCATCTATGTCATCTATGTCATCTATGTCATCTATGTCATCTATGCCAATGCCCAAATTAATCTCGGTAGTGTCGCGGCTGGTGCGGCTAACACTGCGAGTACCCTAGGCTTTAGTGCCACCGCTAAGGCTGAGAACACCCAAACTACTAGTACCGACACTCAAGCCCAAGGACAATGGCAAGGTACTGAGCTTAATGGCGCTAACGCTACCTTTGTCGGTGATGACTTTACAGGTGTTGGACTCCAAGGCAATATCGGACAGCTGAACATCGATAACTTAAACAGCCTCAACCTTACCGCAGGCACCAACACCGGTAGTAGTAGTAGCAACAGCAAAACCAATAGCCAAACCGGCAGCATCAGCACCACAGGCAGTGCAAGCCTTGGTGTCAGCACTCAAAAGAGCAGCAGCCAGAGTCAAGGTAACACCTTTACCAACAGCGAGCTCAATGTTGGAGCGTTTAATGGCTATGCAGGGACTACTAACTTAACCGGTGGCCGCATCAATGCGGGCGGCGGCAACTATGCCACAGGCAACCTTAATATCGAGACCGTCCAAAACACCGCCAGTAGTAGCAATAGCAGCTCAGGGGGCAATCTAGGCATTAACTTCACAGGCGGCTTACCAAGCGGTGGCAGCATCGGAGCTAATAAAGCCAGTGGCAATAGTCAAAGCATAACTGCTGCCGAGCAAAGCGGTATTGTCTATAGCGGTGATAACCACAGTCTCACTGCAAACAATACCACTAACATCGGTGGCATCATTGCTAACATAAAAACGGATGTTGACGGCAACCAAACCAATGGGATCCTTAACTTCACCACAGGCACTCTAGTCACCAAAGATATTATCAATACCGCAACCCAAGAACAAAATAACATCGGTGGTAGTTTCAGCGGGGGTAAAACCGCAACGGGCGTCAGTCTCAACAACATCGGTCTGCAACTGGGTAGTACTGGTCAGGACTTTGAGAGTAAAACGCTTGCCACTATCGGACAAGGGGCTGTGGTCACTAGCGACGCCAGCACAGGTCAAGACAGCTTAGCGGGTGTTAATCGTGATGCCTTCAACACCGAGCTTGTTATTAAGGACATGCAGACAGGTGGGCTTGCGGTTGATACCGGTATCGATACGAGAGTGTTTACTAAAGCAGGTCGAGAGGAGATTATTGATGAGCAAAAAGGGTTGCCTAAGAACGTTAAAAATATAGGCAAAACAACTGTAGTTGCTGGTCTACAAACGACACTAACCCTTACCAATATCATCACTCAAAACCAGAGTGTTGGACAAGCTATAGAAGGTTTTAAGGCCCCTGATAGAATGGCAAAAGCCATTGCAGCAAATCCTGATATTGCAGCTGTCCTACAAGCGTACAAAGAAGGCGACTATGACGGACTATTGAACAGCCAAGCTGCTCTACAGATGCTAGCTGATAGCACAGGCGTCAGTGTTGACGTTATTATCACTAGAATTACACAGGATCTACGAGCCAAAGGTGCAACCGATGGTCAGATTCTAGCTATAGATGGAGGCTATGATAATAGAGAAGATGTCGTCAAAACGCTAGGACATGATCTTGATCATGTGCGCAGTGGTAAAGGCAGTAGTGAGCGCTTAGCTGACTTAGCAGGTATCGCAGCGGACTTAAACGTCTCAATCAGTATAGATGCCAATCAAGATAAAATAGATAGCTATAAGCCTGCTCTAGGCAATGGCAAAGATGCGGTCACTCAAGCTGAGAATAAAGAGCTGCTTAATAAAAATGATATAACGCTGATTACAGCAATAGATAAAGATCCTGAGAGCTTTGACTATAAGACTTCTTACATACAAGATGTCAAGTACGCTCTAAACTACTTTAGCCCTAGTGCTCGTCAAGCTTATGAAAAAATTGACGCCAGTCAAGAAAAGGCATTCTTAAGGGGTCAAGAAAAGGCTTTAAAAGACATAGGTGAAGGTATTGTTTCTATACCAGATGATATGCAAGCTTTGTATGAAGCAGCTAAAGAAAATCCTGGAGCTGTTGCAGCAGAGATTTTAAAAGCCTTGAAAGGCATACCTAAAGAGTATTATGACAAAGGTGCAGATATTGTCGGTGCCTCATTTGTTGGTAATAGTGATGATGATTTCTACAAATCTGGGAAAGCCACGACTGAGCTTAGTTTCGAAGCGGTTGCCGCTATCGTATCAGCGGGTGGTGCGGTTATTGTTAAAAAAGGCATAGGTAAATCATTAGATATAGAGATCATACCGCCTAGCCGTAATCCAAATAGAAAACCTAATGGCAATACAGACTATAATGCTGGTAAAGGTGCTAACACAAGTAATACCAGCTCAAATAATAGGCCTAATTCTCAAAATATCAACACTATAGGTAATGACAATTATTTTGATAATATTAACTATGCTGATCTTAGTGAGTATAATGCTAATAGTCCAAACTCTCTTGATCAGTTTAATATAGAACAAGCCGCTAAAAGAAAAGCTTATGAGGCTGAGGTTACTAAAGGTAGAGCAGACACTGAAGCCTATATAGCTAAAAGTGAAGCTGATTCCAAAGCGCGACAAGGTCAGTGGGATAGCGATCAAACTGCACATGAGAGCAAGGCTGATGCTTTAACGGCTAAGAATAACGCTATATTTGAAAGCTTAGGCATACCTCGATCATCATCTAGAACGTCTAACGGAAATAATTCGACTAGTGGTGGTGTAAATTCTACTCCAAATACTACGGTTATTAATGGTACTACGTATTACAATTTGCCTGGAGGTGGCTATACGAGGGAGAAGCCTTCGAGCTTGAATCAAAATAATGGTTATAATCAACCTCCGACAAATTATACTGATAGGTCAGAAGTTGAAAATAGTAAGCTTGATTCAACAGACAGGGCTAAAAATACAGTTTCAAATGCTGATCAACCTCTAGAACCAGTTAATCCCAATAAGGCTAACAAAGGGCATGGTCATGACGAACATGGATATCAAGTTACACCTGTTCAACAGGAAACTAGGATTGAAACAGGTATTAAACCTTCTGGCGCTACAGGTGCCCCAACTGGTAAGGCTTCGAATTTCTTGACTCCAGAATTAGAAGCAGAAGCTTTGGGTAGGGGGAGAAGTGAACTTAATAATAGTATTAAGGAAAATAACGTACCTAATTATGATGCTAATGGTGAACCAAACAGACATGCTGTGGTTGTCAATACAAATAATAGCAGTGGTTTTGGCGAAAGATGGGTTCGAGCTAAAGATGATAATGGAAGTAATATAAGAGACTCTAATGGAAATTTTGTTCCTATAAAGGATCCTACGATTTTGAAAAATGCTAAAATAATTTACGAATATGTCCCAAGTAAAAATACATGGGATCCTGTTACCTATTATCCTACTGAGTAAAGACAATGAATAATAATGAGTTTAAAGCCAAAGATGATAGCATACAGAATGCTCTGTACAATGAGTTCACTTGTTATATAAACGCTGACATATTACCATTTAATTGGGATAGCGATTCTTATTTGAATGCTCTTGCTAAAGGATCAGCTACAAGACTATCTTCAGTTATTGAGTCTAATAAACTCGTAAAAACCCTTAATGACATGATTCAAGATAGAGAGCATTATCTAAATAAAGTTACATCAGAAGCAAGTGATTCTGAGTGGGTAATAGAGGATGAGGAATGGACAGCCTATGTCAAACTTTTAAATAAAATCATAAAATTTATTAGCCTGTAGATATTATTAGAAAAGCTAAGCTTTAAAAAATTAATCACATATAGCACATATAAGAATGATGCTTTTCAAAGCTTTATTTTTACATGCGCTATATGCGAGCGTCATCAAAAAAGGCTTTTAATGGAAAATATAGAAGAGTTAGATGTAGGTATGTCTTTCGTTCGAATAATAGCGAAATACATAAGAAGAGGATGGTATCGAGTTGGTAGTAAGGGAGATAAACTAAATTGTATAGTTTTTCACACTCATCCAGATGATGGTGATAAAACAGAAAAACTTATTCGTTCATTGCTTAGTGATTATTGGTTTTTTGATCGCTTTGACTCTAACCGCTTTTTACTTTGTTCAGAGTTATACCATCAACTGTCAATTATCGAAAAAAGAGATATACAATATATTAATGAAAAATATCCTAGTCTTGGTTGTGAAACTGGTAGCGAGATGAAAAAATTGATAGAAATGATTAACAAAACTGATGCCACGGTGCCTATAGGAAATGCGATACCTTTATCAAAACAATAATAAGGAAGAAAAATGCTACTCAAAACTCCTGAAAAGACAGCATTGCTAAGCAGTTTTAATATTGATTTTGAATATGCTGTTAGAGATGGCGAATGCCTAATTAAAGGCACAGTCCCAGCAAACTGTATAAAATAATACTAGGATAGTGTAATGAATAAAGATTATATTAACTCATTGTTATACGATATCCCTTCTGACATTGATTACACAGAGCTACCTGAAGATATAGACCTTGAAGACCTACCCTCCGAGCGCATTGAAGAAATTAAAGAGCTTTTAAAATACGAAGATGGTTATATTGTTTTTCAGGCATCACGGTTATTAACTTCTTGGGGTATTAAAGAAGGGTTCAATACTTTAAACGACCTATTAATTAAAAATGAATTACAAGGGATAATACAGCATCGTATATATGGATACGATGAAACCTATAAACACGCTTTAAGTGCGTTCGTCAGCTATTGGGCAAATTGTTCAGACGCAGGTAAAGGAGAACAAGCTAGAAAAGAAATATTTGAACCTATATCTATGATTATTCGAGCGTCTAATACTAAAAGCTTTGAAATTAGTGAAATGTTTTGGTTGTTAACCAGAAAGAATTTTATTGAATACAAACCTCTATTGCAAGAACATCTTCAAGTTATTATTAAAGAGCCAAAAAAAAATTACTGGAGAATCCATGATGTTATTGAACTTTTTTTGAAAGTCGATCCTGACTTTGTTACTAAAGTCTTGAATGAAAACGAGAAAGAATTGTCTGATTTTGGTTTTGAAACTTGACCCCTGCTGTCAAATTCGCATAGTCAAACTAGGTAGATTTTATTCCGTAGCGCGTAGGTTGGGAGGAGCTTGCGACTCCCAACGAATAAGCATAAGCACTCGCATTCAAACCATTATAAGCTTACCAAAGCCCGTGAACTAAGCCTAATGTTGCGTGTTACTCTTTAAATCATAAAGCTATATCAGCCCCCGCCGAGGGACGAGGCGCAAAGCTAACTATTAAAAGTCAATAGCCCATGCCCCGCATATTTCACGACCATTAAAACACTTAAATCTAGAGGCCATGCTTCTTATTTTTCTCCAGCTTGTTTTTCTTTAACGCGCACAGGCATTGACCAAGTGGGATCAATTGGCGTAGGCGATGGCCTCAAAGGCCAAGTAGACGCTAATGGCAATCCCTTAACCACCTTATCTATCGCCGCCAAGAATGATGTTGTCTTTGCCGCAGGGGTCGCCAGTAACAAGAGCGGCAACACCCAAATCATCTCCGAGAAAGGCGACGTCAAATTCAATACGATCAATACAGGCAATGAGGTTCGTGCCATTGGTGATGGCAATAACTACTACACTGATGGTCAGACCCAAGATAACGGTAGTAATGTTACTAGCTTTGGCAACTTAACCGTAGCAGGTAACAACGTCACAGGCGTTGCCACTACCCTAAACAGTCAAACAGGCACTACCAGCATCTATGCCGACAATGACGTCACCTTCACAGAGGGACGCGCCACCACAGACTTCTCAACCGCCAGTAAAATGAGCAGCAGTGGCTTCTTAAGTAAAAGAACCAGCCAAGAGCGCTTTAACAGTGAAAGCGATACCGCCATCAGCAGCAACATTGAAGGCAATCAAGTCGCTATTCAAGCGGGCAATAACATCAGTCTAACGGGCACTAACGCTATCAGTGATAAAGGCACTAGTCTCACCGCAGGTGGCGATATCGATGTCCTAGCAGCGCAAAACACCTCTAGCGAAAGCACCTATAGCCAAACTAAAAAGTCAGGATTGTTCGGTGCCGATGGTGGTATGGGCTTTACCATTGGCAAACAGCAAACCGATGAAAGTAACACCAGCACCTCCTTGACCCATACTGCCAGCAATGTTGGCGCAATCGACGGCAACGTCATCATCACGGCAGGCGGTAAATACCAGCAGACAGGTAGTAACCTAATTGCAGGTATGGGCGCTGATAGTGACAAGGACATCAATTCCACGGAGCGCGGCAACACCGTTGTACGCGCCAAACAGATCAACATCGATAACGCCCTAGATGTCTACACCAATCAAAGCGAGCAGACGTTTAAACAAAGCGGTCTAACGGTGTCGGTTTCCAACAGCCTGATTGACAGTGCTCAGAGCATTGACGCCCTAGTCGATGCTGGTGGCAATACCCAAAGCGTACGTATGAAAGGTATGGCAGGCGCTGCTGGGTTATTAAAGGTAAAAGCCTTAGCTGCCGAGGCCAATAGTGCGGGGTACGATCTACTCGATGGCAATCTCAAAGGCGTGGGCAACACCCGTATCCAAGCCACTATAGGCACTCAAAAGA
>NZ_JAGYWV010000023.1:0-11657 GCF_019279065.1 Psychrobacter sp. BF1 | reverse complement strand
ACTCATGTCTTTGCTTTTGACACTTTTAATCACTTGTGCTCGAAAATCTGCTGAATAGGTCATTTGTTATTCTGCCATTTCGTTTGTTTTAAAACGATTGTATCTTATTTAAAAAGAACTGACTATACGCTAATAAATCAGGAATAAAGAAAATAACTTTCAATTTAAAAGGTTTAACTGATGAATAAAACACTGAGTTTAATTGTGGCGACTTTTCTTATAGCGGGTTGTGCGTCAACAAGTAGTATGAAAGACAATAACAGTGAAATTGAACCTGATATAGATAGATCAAGTCTACCCAGCGGAATATTTACTTACTATGACGACCCTACACAATATTACCTACCTGTTGAATCCTTTTTAATAGGTAGGTTTGTCAAGACAAACGAATGTTTATTATTTGAGGCAGATAATGAGCTTTATACGCCTATATTTCCAGCGAAATATACGAAATATAGAAAAGGTGATGCTCAGATAAAGGTAGGTAACGAAACGTATAATATAGGAGAAACCGGAGATGTTTCTGCGCAGCCTTTGGCAAAGAAATATGTTGGTAAATTTATCACTGAAGGACCGTCTATCTGCCTACGTGATAAGTTTATGAAGATAGAAGTTCGAGGTGTAAAGTCTCCATAATCTGTTTTTTATTGGAACAAGAGCGGTTCCCTAGTTAGGACTAGAATGGAATCGTGGATTAGAGAGGTTTAACAGGGGATATTGAGTTGGGTAAATGTGTAGTACTCGTAGATGACGATCTTGATAATCGGCGTATCAAGAGGCATTAAACGTAAAATTGAAACCGACTGTCAGTATCTGGTAGTAAGGTCTAAGTAGTACCTTGTGAGCTGTGACGTGTTCAGGGCATAAGTAGTAAAAAAAGCGTCTACCCGCAACGCATGACAGACACTACAGTATGTTTTCAACCCCCTGTTGTGTAGGTAAGGGGTCTGACACTCGCCCAATCGGTTCCAATAGGGGGTTCTATTCATTTATGACTATACGAATAGAAAATTATAAATTTATCTACAAACCTCATTCAACAAGGTTAATTTGCCAGTTATTGGCTTGAATGACAATATTAATTTGGCGTAGTTTCATCGCCAGGTCATCGGCTTGCTTTTGTAACCCAGCTACTGAGACCATAATATTCCATTTAATTTCTCGATGACTATAACGATCTGCCTCAGTGTCGGTCGCTTCAATTGCTTCAATTAATAGTTTGTGGCGCATCTCCAACGCCTCGCGTTCAACCAATAGCGTCAGCATTGATTGATCTTTATCCGTCTTAGCAACTGCATTGGTACGGTGAATACGCTCAATCAAAGCAGATAACTCAGTAATGACTTGACTAGCCTCAATCATTAGCTGACTTGGATCTTCATTTGGCGTATCGCCTTCTTGAACTTTAGCATTACTACGAATACGTCCTTTAATTTGAGCCAGTTTTTTTTGCATATCACTACGAATAAGTAGGGCTTCTGCGAGTTTCATTTTTAGCTCCTTTTAACACCTTATTAGTATACCCCAAGGGAACCAGCTATTTCACCCTCTAAACCTATTAATAGACCACTTATAACAGACTGTTAATATAGAACCATATATAACAGGCCTTTGAATTAAGGCACTGGCTACTGTGCTTTCCTAATAACACTAGCCTATTCTTAGTAACAAATAAGCCACCCATAAGAAGGTGGCTTATTAGCGCTTGAATTCATTGTTACACATTAAAGCCTATGTGCTTCCCTGTTGGCAGCTCAACGTCGATACGAAGCTTGCCACCCATGGCCTCAACATATTTTTTCATGGTCGATATTTTAAGATCATTGCCGCGATTTTCTATAGCAGACAATGAAGGCTGTTTAATACCCATGGTTTGAGCCAGCTCTTTTTGAGAGATCTCTAACTCTTCACGGATACGAGACAGCTGGTTTTCTAAAAGCAACTGCTCTGCCAGTTGTTTAATACGCGCTCGGCTATCTAAAGAGCGCTCAGCTAACATCTCTTGTAGTGTCTTAGTCATGTTATAGATCTCCTAAGGTTCTGAGGTGACACTCATACTGCTGGTCTGCAGTGGCTAGCATTTCTTTATAAAAACGCTTTTTATTACCCTTATCACCGATACAAAGCACAATAGCTTGCCGCTTTGGGTCAAAAGCAAAAAAGGCTCTGAGTGGCTTACCTCTGTGCTGAACACGCAACTCTTTCATGTTGGTAAACTTTGAATCATACACCGTATCTACTAAAGGGCGACCCAAGCTTGGTCCTTGCTGTTCTAAAACCATCAAAGCTGCCAATACTTTTTCTTGCGTTGATTCGTCTTGCTGATCAAACCATTGGTTGAACAGCTGTGTTGTGATGACAGTCCACATATAAAAACCAATATATAGATTACAGACTATATTATACAGCTAATCGAGACAGTCTGCAATTATAGTGAGCGGCTCTTAACAGCCTATTCATAGTAGCGACCATATTTTCTATCGTTAACCTATAGTGCCGTGATAGGGTGCTTAGAGTAGGGAAGCTACTTTAAAAATAGTTAGATGGCTATTATCAAAACGTATTGACTAATGAAGGTTTAGTAAGGGGGGAAGTATTTGATCAGTTACAGAACTCGTATCAAATTGAACACTCTTATCCTCAAGTGTCTTTATGTTTATGGCAGACTTGTTATAAGATCCAATTAGGTAAGGCTGGCTATATATATATAGCCCTAAAAAATATTGCGTCCACTCTAAACAAGCACGGAGTCTCAAATTTAGAACAAGACATTTAAAGTATGGTGCTTTGCTAAAAAGGAATAGAAGTGACTTCAGGAAGAAGCCTCGGTATAAATAGGCAACCTTTATATATTTGCCCAAAAAACTTTTCTGATTATTTATGCGATCAGCAAGAGTACTGCCTATTTTTAGATATAGACGGCACGCTCGCTGAATTTACGCTCCACCCTAAAGATATCAGCATCCCAACGCCCACTTTAACGCTCTTGCAAAACATACAAAGCCATGGGGTAAAAATTGCAGCCGTGACCGGCCGCAGCCTTACAGAAGCAAGACAGATGCTGTCTCCTATAAAGTTACCGATTGCTGCCACTCATGGACTAGAAATATCATACAGCGATAACAGTGAGGTAAACGTTGCTTCTGTTGACATACTTGAGCTTGATGCCATCCGTCAGTCGGTTATCCAATCTTGCTCCTCCTTTAATGACTTCACTATAGAAAACAAACCTTATTCTGTCGCCCTGCATTTCCGGCAAAACCCTGATTTGGCCAATGTGGCGCATGCAATCATGTTAGAAACCTCAAAAAATTATCCTAACTGGACCTTAAAACCTGGAAAATACGTTTGGGAGCTGGCTCCTACAGGCGTCCATAAAGGCGCGGCTATCTTAACCTTGTTAAAAAAGATGCAGAGCAAAGAGGATATTTGTCCTATTTTTATAGGTGATGATATTACCGATGAAGCAGGATTTCTCGTATTACAAAGTGAAAATGAACAACTAGAAAAGGATCAGTCGATAGACAACTCTTATTCTCAATCAGTAAAAGGTATGGGGGTTAAAGTTGGGAGCGGGCGATCGCACGCGCATTACTATGTGAACAACATTGATGAGGTGACTGTTTTACTCAATAGTTTTTTTAATTTTTGTCAAAAAAATAACACCCTAACTTCTGATTGAGCAGAAGTTAGCGGCAACCACTAATAAAAATATAAGGAGATATGATATGAGTCGCTTAATCGTCCTATCTAACCGAGTTAAAATGCCTGGCAACGCGCCCATGGCTGGCGGACTTGCAGTCGCGTTACAAGATATATTAACAGGAAATTCAGTCGTTTGGATGGGCTGGAATGGTGACATTATTGACCCGACAAATGATAGCGCGGGCAATGAATTTAGCAGTAACAAACGAACTGCTTTAGCGAATACTCAGGCTGATTTGACGCGAGCAGATACAACCATCACTTATATAACTACTGCCCTTACCACTGAGCAGTATCAGCAGTTTTACTGCGGTTTTGCTAACAATGTGCTGTGGCCATTACTGCACGAGCGCACCGATTTAATTCATCAAGCGCCAGAGGATTACGCAGGATATCAAACGGTAAACCACCTTTTTGCTGAGCAATTAAAAAAAGTTATTGAGCCTGATGATGTGATTTGGGTACATGACTATCATTTTTTGAGTGTGGCATACCATTGCAGGCAATTAGGAATCAAAAACCGCATCGGCTTTTTCTTACATATTCCATTTGTGTCACTGCCATTTTGGCAACAGCTGGATAAAAGCTTTGAACTCATTTCCCATCTCGCCTATTACAATGTTGTAGGCACGCAAACTCAAGAAGATAAAGTCAACTGTTTTGGCGTCATTCAGCACTATTTAAAAAATTCACTAATAAAGATCTTCCACAACCAGCAAAATATTGGTACCCCTAACTGCTCAACCAGTACGCAGGTGATCCTTAACTTAGGTATGGATACCCTACATAGCTTACTGATTGATACCTATCCAATTGGTGCAAATGTGGCTAAAATCCAACAGCAAATTAGCCACTTATCTTTGCAATACGCCAAATATACTGATCATAAAAAGCAGGTAAAGCCTGCGACCCAACAAATTATTGCGGTGGATAGGATCGACTACTCGAAAGGCTTATTGAGGCGTTTTTCAGCGTATCGTGATTTTTTACAGCAAAATCCGACCTATCAAAATCAGCTGACGTTATTACAAATCGCCTGTCCTAGTCGCTTAGATTTACCTGTTTACCATGAGCTTTATAACGATGTCAGACAAACGGTTCATAATATTAATCAGCAATTTTTGCCAAATAAAAATGGTCAAAAAGATGCCGCCGGAAGTTGCCAAGCCATTAATTATAGCGAAACCGTATTAAGCCACGAGGCATTGATGACATTATTTTGGCAAAGTGATATTGGCTGGGTCAACTCGCTTAAAGATGGTATGAATCTGGTTGCCAAAGAATATATTGCCGCCCAAAACCCTGACAATCCTGGCGTATTACTGGTCTCACGCTATGCTGGGGCGGCTGAGCAAATGCAAGCGGCGGTCATCATCGACCCATATCAGCCAAAAAGTATGACAGAAGGCTTAAAAATAGCTTTGACCATGCCCCTAGATGAAAGAAAGATACGTTATGAATGTTTATTACAGGGTTTGAAACAAGAGAATTTACACGCTTGGCATCAAGGCTTCTTAGAGGATCTATATGACAATAAAGAGTACCAAATAGATAGCGTGAGTCCTGTTGCGAATAAATTATTTGGCACATAGCAGTGAAGATGCACCCATGAGACTGCCGAATGCAAACTTTTGCTATTAAAGGTTGAAGCCAGGATAGATAGCATTAGATGGGAGGGGATTACGTAAGTGTTATGAAAATTGGTATTGCTATTCCTGCCCATACTGAGCCAATGACAATTACTGGTTGTTTAATTACCGAGTCTCATGAATATACTGTTACTTGGGCAATTGTTTCCATGGAATGATCAATAGTCGTTTATAAACCAATGCAACAGACAGGTTTGCAGGATCTTTAGCAAATTTGAAACAAAACAATCTATATTGAGATACGCAATATAAGATGGTCCTGACTTATGATTGAGTGTAAATATACTTCACTAACAAGGATTAGAAATCATGACAAACCAGCCTACTGATAACGATAACATCAAGAATGCTCTAGAATCGCTTGAAAATATAACGGAAGCGCCTTCAAATAATAATGAAGTGACGGGTGTTGAGGTTTTAAAAGGCGATAAAGTAATGTATGAAGACGGTGATTTTGAAGATTACAATGCCGAAAAACAGATTGAGTCGGATAAAGAGGGTAAATCTGCCAAAGAAGATGAAACTAGCAAAGAGGATAAATCTAACGAAAAAGATGAATCTAGCGAAGATGATAAGTCTGAAAAAAATGATAAGTATGGTGCGACGATAGCTAATATCTACCAATGGGCGTCTAAGCTTAAGGATGATTTTATCTCTGACAAAGACGGCAAATCTGATTCTAATGAAAAAGAGACTTCTGATAAAGATGATAAGCACAGTGCCACGATAGGTCATATCTATCAATGGGCGTCTAAGCTCAAAGATGATTTTACCTCTGAAGCTTCTAACATGACGCATGAAGTTTCTGAAAAAGCGCTTGCTATGATGCTCAATAGGCTTGTGGACGGGGTGGAAGCTGAGCTAAAAGCCTTTGACAAGAAGGTAGAAGACTCTAAAGAGTCAGTGCCTAATCTAGCCGAGGAACGTAGTAAAACTTCCGATAAAAAAGATAAATACCAGAGTATGCTTGACCTACTACAAAGCTAACTAAACCTTTGGATAATTATTGTTAATCATCCTATGGGGTATTTACAAAATTTGAAAGTCTACTTACTTATTTCTTAATAAAAAGTTAACGAAAACAAACAAAAACCTCATAATACTGGTGAGTAACTCAATTATGCTGAGGCAATAGAAGTTATCAACCAATTTTTCAATTTTATTAAGGATAATGATATGAAACCACTAAAACCAAACCGCTTATTACACACGACTGTATTGAGTTTGCTACTGGCAGCTACGATGGGCGTTAGTGCTTGTAGTAGTGAAAAAGAAGGTGATAATGCTCAATCAGGCGACGCGACAGGCACCAATCAATCGAGTGACGTAGATACTTCTTCTTCTGGAGGTGATGCCCCTTTAACGGAAAATGATTCTAATATAGGTTCTGGTACGTCTGCCAATAATGAAGTGAATACTACTAATCCATCTGGATCGACCGATAATATGGGTAATAGTGGGTCAGACAGTAATATTAATAGTGATAGGGATGAAAATCCTAATCTAGATCAAACCCCAGCCGATGGCGTGCAGTAGAGGTAGTAGCTCTCCAAAACAGCAGCATTATCGAAAAACGCTTAGGTTATAGTGGTAATTCGTAGGTCTAGTATAAAAATAAACGTATTCTAAGAAACTGAATGCTAATCGCTGATAGATAGGTCATAAATTGCCGTCAATAAAGAGAAACAAAATAGTTAATAGGCAGTTTTAGCGATTAGTATTAGTACTCCAATGTTAAGTGTTTGAGCAAGGCACTTAGCATTGGATTTTTTATTGCCTTTTATTTAGCGTCTCAGATAACTTCTTATTGAATTCGTCCTATCAAATATGTCTTTAACATGACCTTGCTGCTCTCCTCTTACCGACATATTTTTGATAGAAATAAGGGAGCGATACTTATAAAAAAGGCTACTCAAGAAGCTGTTTTACTTTTCAAACTATGATCTTTTATCAGGATAATAATAAATTACGACCTAGCCTAGTCTCTATAAATCATTAATAGGAATTCACGAATGGATTGGGCCAGTATTTTCATACATGATACCAGCTGGGCGTTTGCTGCAGAAATCATCATACGTGTGGTTGTCATGTTTACGATGATTATTTTGTTCTTACGTTACACTGGTAAACGCGGTGTTCGCCAGTTGTCGATTTTTGAGTTAACCATCATCTTATCGCTAGGGTCTATCGCGGGGGACCCTATGTTTACTGAAGATCTTCCGTTAGTCCAAGCCATATTGATCATGAGTATCGTCATCTCGCTATATCGTTTATATACGTGGTTAATGGTGAGATATCGTCCTTTTGAGGATTTTTTAGAAGGTACGTCACTTTATATTGTAGAGGATGGCCAATTGGCTCTTAGTAAGTTTGAATTAGGCCAGATGTCACATGATGAGTTTTTTGCTGAAATGCGCATGCAAGGCATTGAACATCTAGGTCAAGTCCGTATAGGTTTGTTAGAAACCACGGGCAGCTTTAGTATATTGCTGTATCCACATGATGAGGTGCGTTATGGTCTGCCGCTATTTCCTAAGCAGTATGAAGCCGTCACTAAGATAGAGCCAAGTTGTCATTATGCTTGTATGTTTTGTGGCTATGTTACTCATCCCTTAACCCCTGATGAGCTTTGTAATCGTTGCCAAAGTAAATGTATAGGCTGGGCCAAAGCACTCAATAATAGGGTGATTAGATAACTATCCCTCTACTCAGTAAAACGTTTTGTTGCTGGGTTTATAGTGAGTTAGATTCCTTCTAAAGGAATGCCCCTTATCCTATATTAGTCCAAGGATTTTTATACAGAAAGGTTGAATATCTTAATCAGAACATAATCTTACTTTTCATTACCCAAAAAATCTAGGAGCTGTCGTACATTGGAACTGTTAGCAATCGCTTTAGGAAAAACGTTTGTTAACAATACGTTATAGAGAGAAATCATAATAAACTCACGGAATAAACTAATCAAGGTAGATATACTATGACTAATCAATCTAACAACTCCGATAAAGACAATAACCAGTCTAATAACTCAAACAACTCGGGTGGTTCTAATAACTCGGGTGGTTCTAATAACTCGAACAACTCGGGTGGCGATACTTCAAACCGTGGTTTTGCCAGTATGGATCCAGAGAAACAACGTGAAATTGCTAGTGAAGGTGGTAAGACCGCTCATGAAAAAGGTACGGCTCACGAATTTACCTCTGAAGAAGCAAGAGAAGCAGGTAAACAAAGCCATAAAAATGATGATAATCGAGGTAGTTAGGGAGCGAAATCCGACTCCACTATTTTTTGTATGATAAATAAAAACTCTTAAGTCTGAATTTTGCCCCATAAGATGTGAATAGCTTATGGGGTTTTTTTATTCTTCATTATTTTACTTAAAAAATATGAAGACTAGCTATTTAAAGCATAGAATTATTTATGGCACTATTCTATTCCTACCAGTGTTAAGAGAACGCTTTATAGGGATATTAAAGCGATTTATATAATGTGGAGACCATGATGACTAATAAATGTGCCGAATTATTGGCAAACAAGGAATTGACCATAAGTTTTATTGAAAGCGCCTCAGCTGGGTATTTATCGCACCGGTTTTCTCTTAGCCCTTATTCAGGGGAGGTACTGGTAGGCGGATTAGTCTGTTATGACGTTAAAGTAAAAGAAAATGTTCTCAACGTACCTAACCAATTAATTGAAGACTATACCGCTGAATCTTTAGAGGTCACACAAGAGCTGGTTCGTAAAGCCCAATCACTATTTAAATCAGATTTATATGTGGCCTGCACAGGTTTGTTGAAGCGTGGCGGTTCTGAAACAAAAGATAAGCCGGTTGGGACTTTTTTTTATTGTATCTCCTATAAGGATCAATTGTATGATTTCCAATGTGTATGTAAAGGTGCGCTGCAGAAAAAACTGCGCAGTTTGAACAGCAAAATCTGTAAAAGTATTATTGAGGTTGTGCGCACTTAAGATATTATTTTATTTTTCTAATATCATTGTTTTAACTTGTGTTTTTTATTATAGCCAGCTCTCAACGACTGGTTCATGCCAGGAAATACACTCATATTAAACGTTGTTTTTTTTAACCAAACATCAACACCTTTACCCCTGAATTTTGCTTAGTATAAAAAGACATCATTAAAAGATAATAAGAATTCTGCCTAACTTAACACCTGCTAAAACAATAACTAGGATAGATGAATAATGAAAAAAACTATTAATCATACTGATCCCGCCGCCGATATGCACACTACTAAAGGTTTAGGCGGCGAAACCCATCAGCGTGCTGATGATAGTACTCAAGCGCTAACAACCCAGCAAGGGGTGGTTATTTCTGACAATCAAAACTCTTTTAAGAATGGCGCTCGGGGACCGACCCTGTTAGAAGATTTTGTATTACGTGAGAAAATCACGCATTTTGATCATGAGCGCATTCCTGAGCGCGTAGTACATGCGCGCGGTAGTGCGGCTCATGGTTATTTCGAGCTGACTGAATCGTTAGAAGGGATTACAACGGCCAAGATCTTAACTGAAACAGGTAAACAGACTCCGTTGTTCACCCGCTTCTCAACCGTCGCAGGTAATAAAGGTTCTAAAGATACGCCGCGCGATGTTCGAGGTTTTGCAGTCAAGTTTTATACAGATGAAGGTATTTGGGACCTGGTTTCTAACAATATGCCCATTTTCTTTATTCAAGATGCCATAAAGTTCCCCGATTTTGTTCATGCAGTTAAGCCTGAACCCGATCGCGGATTTCCGCAAGCCGCCTCTGCCCATGATACGTTTTGGGATTTTGTATCACTCAGTCCTGAAACCATGCACAATGTCATTTGGCTCATGAGCGATCGGGCTCTGCCGCGAAGTTATAGCACGATGGAAGGCTTTGGTATTCATAGTTTCCGCCTTCTTAACAAGGATGGAAAAAGCACCTTTGTACGTTTTCATTGGAAACCTGTATTAGGAGTACAGTCCCTCATTTGGGATGAAGCTGTTAAAATCTCGGGTGCTGACCCTGACTTTAATCGCCGCGATCTATTTGAGTCTATCAATAGGGGTGATTTTCCTGAATTTCACTTAGGAGTGCAGTTATTTACTGAAGAAGAAGCCGCAACATTTCCATTCGATCATTTAGATGCCACAAAACTGATTCCAGAAGAAATGGTTCCTGTTAGGATAATTGGTAAAATGGTACTTAATCGTTATCCTGATAACTTTTTTGCTGAGACAGAACAAGTGGCATTCTGCCCATCACACGTACCTCCGGGCATTGACTTTAGTAATGACCCATTATTACAAGGACGCCTATTTAGTTATTTAGATACGCAGCTCAAGCGTTTAGGGTCACCGAATTTTGTACAGATCCCAATTAATACCCCGCAGTGTCCGTTTGCTAATAATCAAAAAGATGGACATATGCAAATGCGGGTACCTAAGACACGAGTACTTTATGAACCACAAAGCCTGGATCCAACTCGGCCCCGCGAAAGCGTTAGGCAAGGATTTAAGTCATTTGCTGAGACGTTAGACGATGGCGTGAAAGGTCGTATTCGTGCTGAAAGTTTTGCGGATCATTATAGCCAGCCGCGTATGTTCTACCGGAGTCAAACGGCAATTGAGCAAGCCCATATTGCGTCAGCCTACGCTTTTGAGCTAGCTAAAGTAGAGACCGCCCATGTACGAACACGTATGCTCAGTCATTTGCGTCATATTGATGAGGACTTGGCCCAGCGTGTGGCAAAAGCGCTTGGTATGGCGTTACCCGACGCCGCCTCCCTGGCATCACCCGTTCAGGATATGGCAACTTCTACAGCTTTACAAACCATTGGACGCACCTCTAAAAGTTTAAAAGGACGCATGATCGGTATTTTAGTCGCCGAGGGCTCAAGCTATCATGAGATAGAAAAATACGAAAAGGCTGTGAAAGCGGAAGGCGCCGCTGTTAAAATTGTGGCTCCTAATAAAGAGGTACTGCTCGATGATGGCACTCGCATTCAGGCTGATGAGCGCCTTTCAGGGGGTCCCTCAGTGTTATTTGATGCTGTGGTTAGCATCATTATGCCGGACCAGGCTAAGAAGCTGGCTCAAGATAGCTCAGCTTTAGACTGGTTTACTGATGCTTATGTGCATTGCAAAGCCATTGCTTATTGCAGTGCGACAGATGAGTTCATTTTAAATAGATTAACCCCAATTCGGGATAAGCCTTATCATAAAGCATTGATTATATTTGGATTATGACTTTTATCCTTGTAATGGCATATATTTAATAGTGGGTTTATAGGGAAACCAGCAATACGCGATTAAACC